>JBJOIU010000064.1:0-10035 GCA_046046935.1 Bacteroidota bacterium | reverse complement strand
CCCCATGAATTCGACTGAAATCGGTTGATTTCGGTTTTGTAAAAACATAACTAACTACAAATCAACGCCTTCATTTACTTTTTTTATATCGCTTAATAAATTTCTCCCACTTTGAAACCTCAAATTGTTTTATTTGAACTTGATATGCATCAATCAATGCTGCTGCATCGCTAACTCTTTTCCAATCTTGTTCAGAAGGAATGTCTAATCTTGCCATAGCTACTTTCTCAGCTTCATTGATAGCAGAAACAGGAGTTATTCTAGTACTCTGCCATGCTCCAACTTGACGATCACCTGGGTTGTCTATCCCAGCTAGTTTTAATTGCTTAACCGCATCGGTCATTACAGTCACATTTTTTAATAATCTGTCTTCTTTAGTTTTTTTAGAAAATTTTTCCTGTATTTTTTTTAATTCATTTTCCCAAGAACTAACCAAGTTAAAAACTGATTTTAATTTTTCTACTTCAACGTTAATTGCCTTATTGTATCTATATAATTCCTGATCTATTTCTTCCTTCATTTTAAATCTTGGATCTGAAACTACTTTGATGGATGTACTAGACTCAATACCTTTATATTGGATAGTTGCTGTATAGGTTCCAGGAAGAACAGGAATTCCTCTTGATTCCGAAGGATCATAATTCCCTGATAAGAATACTTTATCCTCATCAAGTTTCCATTGAATGTAATTCAATCCTTGTATGAGATCTTGTTTGATTAATTTTTGAATGGTATCTCCTTTACTATTTTTTATAAAGCCTTCTAGCTGATCATCTTTTGAAGGAAGATCATTGATAAATATAGGAATGTTTGCTTGTTGAAAGAGTCTATTCTCTCCCTCAAATGTAGTGCCGAATCCTGTCCATATATTACCCGGAGGCGCAATGAACAATCCTTTCACTTGCACCACTTCATTCATGGGTAGGGCAGTCATTTTTTCTTTGGTATTTTCTCTTACTATCTCACGCAAACTCATTAAATCGTCAAGCACCCATATTGCTCTACCAAAGGTTCCCACCACCAATGATGATTCTTTTTCTTGAATGACTAAGTCCATCGTTGAGACACTAGGAAAGCCATTCTTGAATGGCACCCAATCCTTCCCTTCATTGATACTCACCCATAATCCATGTTCAGTTCCTAGAAAAACTAATTTCTTTTCTACTGGATCTTGAATAATAGATAATGCATAACCCTTCACCTTATTTGTATCAAGTACATTTTTCCATGTTTTACCATAATCAGTGGTGATAAATAAGTAGGATGCATAATCTCCCTTACGATAATTATTTGCTACTAACCAGGCTGTTCCTTTTTCAAATCTAGAAGCATGTATTTGTGGAATCCATGCTCCATCAGGAAGTCCGATAATATTTTTTGTTACATTATTCCAAGATGCTCCTCCATTATCACTGATTTGCACTTGTCCATCATCAGTGCCTACCCAAATAAGTTCTTTATCAAGATAACTTGGAGCAATCGCAATAATGGTATTGTAATTTTCTGCACCAGATACATCAAGTGTCAATCCACCATAATCAGGCTTTTGATGTTCAGGATTATTGGTAGTCAGATCACCTGAAATGGTTTTCCAGTTTTTTCCTTTATCTGTGGTTTTGTGAAGAAATTGAGAACCATAGTATGCAGCATTTTCATTGAATGGGTCTTTTGCAAATCCAGCATTCCAATTGAATCGTAAATGTGTAGACATTTCTTTTGCAGTAGGTGCAATGCTTTGATAATATCCAGTAAGCTTATCATAACGATAAAGATCTCCATTTTGAGAAGTACCATAACCAAATCTTGGATCATCTCGATCAGGTGCAATATGAAAACCATCTCCACCCACCAAGTATTGCCAATACAATGTTCGGATGCCCCCGCGCTTCCATGTATAGGCAGGCCCTGACCAGTTTCCATTATCCTGCATACCACCATAAACATTGAATGGAGTTTCGTAATCAACATTCACATGATAAAATTGGGCAACTGGAATAGTTTCTGGGAAATACCAGGTTTTACCATGATCGTAAGTAATTCCCAAGCCGCCATCTCCACCAATAATAAAATGTTGGGCATCCTTCGGGTCAATCCACATTGCATGGAAGTCAGCATGAATCCCTTTGGTTTCATCTGCCGGGATCATTGGTGTTGGATCAAAATTGACACCACCATCATAACTAACCGACAAAGGTTGATATATATTGTATAAACGATTGGGATCTTTTGTGTCTACTGCAAGGTCTTGAAAATAAAAAGGACGATTATTGGTGAATCTTGGATTGTCATTGATCATTTTCCAATGTACACCTCCATCATCACTTCGGTATAATGCATTTTTTTTCGCCTCCACTTTTGCATACACTCTATTTGAATTGGAAGGAGCGATGGCTAGTCCAACTCTTCCTAATTCACCCGCTGGCAAACCATTTGTATCTGATAATTTTTTCCATTGCTCACCACCATTATTGGTGATATAGATACCTGATCCTTTTCCACCTGAAACAAAATAATAAGGTGTTCTGTGATGCTCATATAATGCAACAATAAGTTTATCTGGATTTGATTCATGCATCACAAGGTCTGCTACACCAGAAGCGTTGTTTGAAAATAAAATCTGTTTCCAGTGTTGGCCACCATCGGTGGTTTTATACAAGCCACGATTAGAATCTGCTGTGAATGGATCTCCCATTGCACCAACATATATGGTATTGGGATTGCGTGGATCGAGGATGATTCGATGGATTGTTTTAGTTGCTGCTAGCCCCATATGTTTCCATGTTCGACCGCTATCTTCACTTTTAAAGATTCCCATTCCAAGGTTCATGGAGTTACGCGGATTGCCTTCGCCTGTTCCTACCCATATCACTTTCGGATCACTCTGCTGAATAGCGATAGCCCCAATATTCTGTGTAGGTTGTTCATCAAAAACAGGCATCCAAGAAGATCCTCCATTTTCAGATTTCCAAACACCCCCAGATGCAGCACCAACATAGATTATTTTTGGATTTGATTTTAATGCATCTATACATGTGATTCTTCCGCTCATATTGGCAGGGCCAACATTTCTGATTTTTAGCGAGGATAACTTATTGAAATCGAGTACCTGAGCAGATAATGTAAGGTTCGATAAAAGCAAAAAATAAAGTATAAAACGCATATTATTAATCCATTTTGATGACTTGAATTTAAGTAAAAAAACGATCTTACAATAGATTAGTTTGAGTAGATAGGAGTAGGTGTAAGCTTTTGGCTTTTGGGTTACGAAGATTTTAAAATTAAGGCATTTTGTTTCAAATGAAATGTCCGATCTTCATGATAGCCAAAAATTTGCTTTATGAATTATCGTAATTCTATTTCAAAACTGATATTGATTTTGTTGTTTTCGTTTTTACACGAATCAGGTATGTCTCAACAAAAGCAATCAAATAATTATACCGCTCTTGTATCTCTTTTCAAGGAGTGGCGTGCTTTCGAAAAACCGCCTTTACTAAAAGGGGCTCCAGATTATACTGCTGTTAGCTTCAATAAAAGATGGCCTGCATTCAAGATCTTACAATCAAGACTGAATAGAATAGATACAAGTTCAATGTCTGTTGAGCAAAAAGTGGATTGGATGTTAGTTTGGGCGGAAATGAATGGATATGATTTCAATCATCGTGTTTTAAAACCATGGAATAGGGATCCGGCTTTTTATAAAACAATTTTCACAGAACGTAGTGATGTCCCTGCACATGAAGGTCCTACCAATCATGCTTTTATTGATTTATGGAAATATGCATTTCCACTTTCCGATGCTGATAAAAATAATTTGATCAATCAGTTGAAGGTAATCATGCCTTTAAATGAACAAGCAAAATTAAATCTAAAAGGCAATGCGAAAGAACTTTGGATTGCTGGCATCAATGATATTAAGGCACAAAAAAATGATCTCAACGAATTGCTTGAAAAACCTGGCATCAAAGATGACAGCTCAATTCAAAATATCATACATCAATCTATTATCTCTACAGACAAGTTAGTAAAATGGCTTGAAGCGGAATCTTATAAGAAAACTGGGCCTTCAGGCATCGGAAAAGAAAATTATAATTGGTATGCAAAAAATGTTCACCTAGTTCCCCTGACATGGGATGATCAGGTGGTATTACTAAAAAGAGAGCTTTCAAGAGCTTGGGCTTCTTTAAAACTAGAGGAACACCGCAACAGGAATTTGCCTATGTTAACAGAGGCCAATACTGTTTTGGAGTACGATTCATTAAAAGAAAGATCTGCTAGAAGTATTATTAAATTTCTTGATGAGCATCAATTGCTAACAATGAAAAATTATTATGAACCTGCATTAAAAGAGCATACAGGAAGATTTGTTCCAAAAGAGAAACGTAATTTCTTTTTGATTACTATGCATTATGATCCTCGTCCTTTATACTCTCATTTTTATCATTGGTTTGAATTGGCGCAAATGGATCTGGAGCCTCATGCATCTGAGATTAGACGTGCTCCATTATTGTATAATATTTTCGATTCAAGAAATGAAGGTATGGCTACCGCAGTAGAAGAGATCTTTATGAATGCAGGTCTCTACGATAATGATCCAAGGGTGAGAGAGATTGTTTACATCTTAATCGCTCAGCGTGCTGCCAGAGGATTGGGTTCTTTATATGCACATGCCAATGAGATGACTATGGAGGAGGCAGGGAAAATACATTCAGAGTATACACCTAGAAGATGGATGAAAACCGAGAAGGAATTATTAAAATTTGAACAACATCTTTATATGCGTCTACCTGGGTATGGTACAAGTTATATCACAGGGAAATTCCTTATTGATGAAGCAATGGCTGAATATGCAAGAGAAAAAGAATTGTCAGGACAAACATTTACTATTAAGGATTTTATGGATAGAATGAATCAGATAGGTTCAGTTCCACCTTCAATAGGAGCTTGGGAATTAACAAAAACTAATATTGGAATATTGAAATCACCCATAAAGAAATAACAATATTAATTACTTAATATCCAACTCCCTTCTTCCACTTCTGCTTCTAGTTCTCCTGGATCCCATCCGCAATAGCCAATAAAAAGTTGAATATCTTCTTTATTGGCAGCATGGGTGTTGATAGCTTGGATTACTTGCTCCATATTGCCACCCATATAAAGACCATTGGTTACTGGTTCGCCCTCTTCAATGAGATCAGGTCGCTTATGCAATACAAAAAGATGATCTCTATCCACTGGGCCGCCGTCCATTAGCGGAAAAGGGTTACTTTGATTAAATTCAATTAGTTCATGCAGCGATTTACCAAATGGTTTATTTGTTACAAAACCAACACTACCTTCCTCATTATGTTTAACGATTAAAATGGTTGTATTCTCAAAGAAATCACCAATTAACTCCGAACTGCTTTTGATATAAATTCCTGCCTTAAGATGCTTCATAAGTTTTTATGTCGTTATAATACTTTCCTAATCTTCTATTTCTTTTTTCAAAATATACATCCCTCTATACTCTTCTTTCATTAAATGAAAAGTGGTATCTGATAATCTAAACGAGCCAACTTTTCCGAAACCCATTTTTTGATAAAATTGTATTGCCAATTGTGCACTATCCATAGCTTTTAAGAAAACATATTTTTTTTGATAGGAATTGGCAATATCAAAAACGTAATTCATTAAATAAGTTCCTAAACCCTTATTCACTGCAGTGGCATCAATATAAATTCTCTCTAATTCAATGCCTTCTTTTTTGTCGCCACCATTAAGGGCTGCATCAATATTAATTTTCAGGTAGCCAACTGGTATTTTATTTATATAGGCAATATAATGAAGACAGTTCTCATTTTCTATTTCACTTTTAAGCTTTGAAACTGGGTAGGCAAATTCATTCATGTACCAATCCATTCCACCTGCTAGCCACAAATGCGGATAATGTTGTACATAAATACTTTTAGCCAAACTACTTAAATCTTCAGCAGACGTACTATCTATTTTTTTTATTTCAATTGATTTCAAAGTTTGCGCACTTTACTTTATTTCATCACTTATTGACATCGTATAATGATTACTGAAGTAGCTAAAGTTAAACATTTTATTTCAATTTTTTTTTGTAAGTTTATTAGATTAAAATGTGAGGGTATGAAAAATATAATAATGGTTATAACGGCTTCTATGATTTCTGTTATTGGATTAGGGCAAAAACTAGATCAATCCACATTGCCTTTAAATTCAACATCAAAGCAAATTGGATTAATTACTAGTTTAAATATCTCTTCTATTGAAACCGGTCAAAAGGGGACAATTGGAATTAGCACTTCGCAGTCTAAATTATATTTAACTTTTAAAAAAAATAAAAGTAAAATCATTTTCGAAGTACCTAATGCAAATGAATTATTAAGCACAGGATTAAATACAAAGACTGCTTCAAATACTAAAGTGGAATGGAATTTCGATGCCACACAAGAAAAACAGTATAAGTTATATATAGCTAATACGAGCGACTCTGCTAAAAACTATATTATTTATTCGGGATATTTATATTTCCCTACTTTGAATAAGTGGAAATTGATTGCAAGTTTTAAAGTAAATGGTACATCTGAAACGATAGTTTCTGCAAATAGTTTTAAGTCTTCTAGTACTGAAATAAAATTAGACGAACTATTTACAGATACATGGGCACAAACTGATAATGGAGCTTGGTTAAAAATTCAAAATACTGGTATGCAAAAACCGGCTCTTCCTCCATTTTCAGATATCGATAGTTTGGCACGCGCCGAGATGGATATGTCTATTATCCAAAAAGTCATTCAAGAGAATCAGACAGATGCAAAAAACTTTAAAAATGGATTGTATTATACTTTAATGAAAACATCCACTAAGTCTGACTTGGTAAAAATTACCGATACGGTTACAATTTTTTATAAAGGTTATATAATGGGAACTGATATTATATTTGATCAAACGGCCAATGAACCTAGGGTTTTCCCATTAGGCAGGTTAATCAAAGGTTGGCAGCTTGGACTTGATGGAACTCATGTAGGTGAGAAGGTTAAGCTTCTTATACCTTCAGGTTTGGCTTATAGTATTAGAACTAGATCACCTATGATACCTCCAAATTCAATCTTGGTTTTTGAAATAGAAACTGTTGATACAAAACATTCAACAAGTCAATAGATATTAAAACAATGAGTACTTTTGCACTTCAAAACACATCTATGTCCAATACAGTTTTACACAAGGCTAATACAAGAGGAGAAGCGAACCATGGCTGGTTACATAGTTTTCATAGTTTCAGTTTTGCAAGCTATTACAATCCAGAGAGAATGAATTTCGGAATGCTTCGTGTATTAAATGATGATACGGTAAGTGGCGGTATGGGCTTTGGCACGCATCCTCACGACAATATGGAAATCATAAGTATTCCATTGGAAGGGGATTTAGAGCATAAGGATAGTATGGGAAATACCACCGTTATCAGAAACGGAGATATACAAGTAATGAGTGCAGGAACAGGTATTCAGCATAGTGAATATAATAAACATCAAAATGAGACTGTAAAATTTCTTCAAATATGGGTATTCCCAAACAAAAGAAATGTTACTCCTAGATATAATCAAATCACTTTAGACAAAAATGACAGACATAACAAGTTGCAACAAATCTTGTCTCCAAATCCAGAAGATGAAGGGGTGTGGATTCATCAGGATGCATGGTTCCATATGGGTGATTTTGAAAATGGTAAAACCGAAACTTATCAAATAAAGAAGAAAGGAAATGGAGTGTATGCTTTTATCTTAAAAGGAAAATTTACTATTAATAATATAGATCTTGATGTGAGAGATGGACTAGGTTTAACAAATACAGATACTATAGAAATTATTTCGAAATCAGATGATGCATCCATTTTATTGATGGAAGTTCCAATGCGGTAACTTTAATACTTCTTCTTCTTACAAGCCTCACTGCAATATTTAACCTCCTCCCAATTTTTCTCCCATTTCTTTCTCCAAGAAAATGGTCTTTGGCAATGGAGGCAGACTTTTGAAGGCAGGTTACTCTTTTTAATATTTTGCTGACGGTTGTTTTTCATTTAATTTTTTTATACTAACCAATTTTCACAGAAGTCATAGTCAATGATCCTCCTACAGGTTTGTCATTGAAAAAAGCTACTGATTCCTCTTTGCCTTGAAGTCCTAAAGTATATAATAAAGGAAGATAGTGTTCTGGAGTAGGAACCGCTAACATGGCTTCACTCCCTAATTGGTCGTAATGAATTAATGGTTGATGGTCGTGGTGTAAGATCAAGTTTTTGAAAGTTTGATTCATATGTAAAGCCCAGTCATAACCATAAGCTGGGCCATCTAATTTATCCCAAGCAACCATTCTTAAATTATGCACCATATTGCCGCTGCCTAAAATAAGTACACCTTTCTTTCTTAATTGATACAATTCTTTTGCTAACTCATAGTGAAAAGAAGGTCCTTTAGTATAATCAATACTTAATTGTAATACTGGAATATCTGCATGAGGGTACATATGTCTAATAATGGTCCAAGTGCCATGATCCAATCCCCAATCATGATCTAATTCAACATGAGTGGTATGAATCATTGATGCAGTTTCTTTAGCTAAGCTAGGATTGCCTGGTGCTGGATATTCTACTTGATATAATGCTTCTGGGAATCCACCAAAATCATGATTGGTTTTAGGAAAGTCCATTGCAGTAATACTAGTTCCTTTTGTAAACCAATGTGCAGAAATAACCAATACCGCTTTTGGAATAGGAATTTCTTTTGCCAATTCAGTCCATCTTTTACTGAATTCATTGTCTTCTATGCCATTCATCGGAGATCCATGACCAATAAAAAGAACAGGCATAAAATAGTTTTGCTCCTGTAAGGTTTCGGTGAAATTTTTAAAAGCGCCAAGGGTATTGATATCGCTCATTGGGAGGATGTTTCAACAAAATTATCTAATTTGTAATGAATTATGCGATTAATATGAAAATCATTCAATGTATACTTTTGCTTTCTTTCTTTGCTTTAAATGTAAATGCACAATCCAATCCAGACAGCACTACTTTAGAGAAAGTGATAGTAAAAAAGAAATTACCTTCTCCAGTTAGTATCATCAATGATCGATATGCTTCTAGGGGAATGTTTAAGAATACAGTGAATGTGAAAATGTTAGACTTCATCAATAATCCTCCTGCTGCAACTAACCTCCCCATTTTGGAATACCTAAGAGGTAAATTTGCTGGTGTATATATTGAAAGAGGAATGAATGGGAATTATGTAATTACTTCAGGAAGGGTAAAAACATTTACAGATGATGCTGGTGTGAAAATTTATTTAGATGAACAACAAATTGATGCCGAATTCTTATCTGATATTTTTCCGAAAGATGTGGCTTTAGTAAAATACTTTCAACCAGGCGCTTCAATGAGCACAGCCCTCGCAGCATCTTCAGGTACTTTGGCAATATATACTAGAAAAGGAGAGGATATGTTCAATTTTAATTACAAGAATGAAATGAGGGCTATCAATAAGATAGTTGATTCATTAAAGAAGAACCAATAGGCTTTTCCTTATTTTTGCACAAACTAATTATCCTTGTCAGCTCCGGTATTACTTATTACGCCTCCATTTACACAGCTTAATACACCGTATCCGGCCACTGCGTATCTGAAAGGTTTTTTCAATACCAAAGGGATTGAATCTGTTCAGGCAGATTTGGGTATCGAAGTCATTTTAGCCTTATTTAATAAAGAGGGCTTTATTCAACTTTTTGAAACGATCGAGTTAAAAGAAATTGAATTATCTGAGAACAGTAATAGAATCATAGCATTAAAGGATAAGTATATACACACTATTGATGCAGTGGTATTGTTTTTACAGTGTAAGCAAAATACCTTGGCACATACAATTTGCACCAGAAAATTTTTACCCGAAGCTAGTAGGTTTGAGCAAATAGATGATTTAAAATGGGCTTTTGGAAGTATGGGTAAATTAGATATGGCTAAACATATTGCTACTCTATATT
>JBJOIU010000063.1:0-10360 GCA_046046935.1 Bacteroidota bacterium | reverse complement strand
GCAATATCAAAAGTGGTCATAAAAAGATGGCCATAACTTGCTGGGTTATTGATATTGATACTTTGACCATAACTTCCATTCATGCTTGAATTAAATGCAGTGGAGAATCCACCCATTCCTTGGCTGGCTGCATTTTGTCCATTCATTACTTCATTGCCTAATCCGTATCTAGAAAATGGAGAGTTGATTTGCGCCTTGGAGGGGGTTAAATAACAAACTAAAACTACTAATATGGTTACTCTACTGATTTGTTTCGCTAATAGCATATAATCCTTTGAATATTAAATTTGGGTCCGCAAATATCCTCTTTTTTAAGCGAGGTACAAAATAACTAAGGTCGCCCCCGGTTAATAGCACGTTAAAGTTGCTGTATTTAGCCTCATATGCCTCTATGATTCCATTAATTTCGGCTGCCATGCCCCAAACGACACCGCTTAAGAGGTTGGTTTTGGTGTCATAACCTACTAATGGGAAGTCTTTGGTGGGGGTAATTAAGGGCAATAAGGCGGTTTGTTCATGCATGGATTTAAAGCGCATTTGCATGCCAGGAGAGATGCTGCCGCCCAAAAACTGATGGGTATTGGTGATAAAATTATAGGTAATACAGGTTCCTAAGGATATGGCTAGGTTATGCTGCCCTGGGTGTAAATGCACCGCTGCAGCACATAATGCAATTCTGTCCGCACCAATGGTTTCGGGCTTTCCAACAGGAGTGGTAAAATTAAGTGCAGTATTCGGTCCAATTAAATGAAAGGGCGCAATATTGGCTAAAAAAGATTCGATCTCTTTATCGTGATGTATGACTGAAGACAGAATTGTTTTAGTAGGCTGCCATTTTTCTACTAATTCTTTTAATGTCTGAATTGTTGCATCAGGCAATACAACAATCTCTTTCAATTCGGGGCCATTAAAAATGGCCGCCTTGTATCTTGAATTGCCAAAGTCAAAACAAATTGTTGTTGTCATAATTTCACTTGAACTTCAAAATTAATGGCTTTTTGCAAAAGATTTCGGTTATTTGAACTTTAAAACACCCCCTTCATGAAATTAGCTGGATTCACTTATGTTAGAAATGGATTTGATTATGGAGTCCCTTTCTTGGAATCCATTCAATCTGTTCTGCCAATATGTGAGGAGTTTATTGTGGCAGTAGGGGATTCGACCGACGGCACTAGGGAAGCCATCATGCATTTGAACAATCCAAAGATTAAAATTATTGATACTGTTTGGGACATGAATCTTCGTGATGGTGGTAGAGTTTTTGCGCAACAAGCCAATATTGCATTAGATCATGTTAAAGCAGATTGGTGTTTGCATATTCAATCTGATGAAGTATTTCATGAAAAAGAATTAAACAATATTATAGCAACCATCGAAGCAAATGATGGTGATGAAAATGTGGAAGGTTTTATACAGCCCTTTGTTCATTTTTGGGGCGGCTATGATCATATAAGAAATACAAGAAGAGTACATAATTTTGAAATTAGAATTTTTAGAAATCGCATTGGCGTTAGGTCTTATAGAGATTCTCAAGGTTTCAGAAAGTATCTGTCTTTTGAAGCTTATGAAAATGGAACGGAGAAAGGCGAAAAATTAAATGTAAAAAAATTAGACGCTACTGTGTATCATTATACCGGCATTCGGTCTCCAAATGCTTATGCAAAAAAAGTAGCTATGTTTCAATCTTATTATAATAGTGCAGAAGGCGTAGAGAAAATAATGGCAA
Source organism: Bacteroidota bacterium (assembly GCA_046046935.1). Taxonomy (GTDB): domain Bacteria; phylum Bacteroidota; class Bacteroidia; order Chitinophagales; family Chitinophagaceae; genus Sediminibacterium. The sequence goes on along the minus strand of JBJOIU010000063.1, from coordinate 8,634 downwards.
GTCACGATTATCAAATGCACTCTGTTGATAGAACGATTCCATTTACTGGCTCACATCCGGCTATAATGCATGCAAAAGTGGCTGCACAAGATTGGGAATATAGTTATAAAAAAGAATTATCGGTTTGGCATAAAAAAGATAAGTACTTGCAAATGGTTGAAGATCTTTTAGGATTTAAATTAGGCGAATACAAGAATTACAAATTGATTAAATAATATTGATTTTATAAAGCTGATGCTAGAAATTGAACAAATAAAAACAGGAGTAGAGTCAGGTAATTTTTTAGCCTTGGCTAAAGCCATTTCTGCAATCGAAAATAGAGAGGGTAATGCGCTTCCTTTTTTAGAAAGTCTAGCACCTGCAGCTACACCCATTATTGGCATTACAGGCCCTCCTGGGGCAGGTAAAAGCACTTTGATTGCTTCTCTTATACAAGATTGGGTGGAGCAAGGTAAACGCATTGCAGTGCTTTCTGTGGACCCTTCTTCTCCTTTTCATCAAGGAGCTATATTGGGGGATAGAATTAGAATGAGAGAATGGTATTTGCATCCTCAAGTTTTCATTAGATCCTTAGCATCTAGAGGACATTTGGGCGGCTTAAATAGTACCACAATTGAATTGACTACTTTATTACAATCTTCGGGTTTTGATATCATCCTATTAGAAACAGTAGGGGTGGGCCAGTCCGAAGTTGAAGTTGCGGCTTTAGCTGATACTACTTTAGTGGTTTTAGTGCCTGAAGCAGGGGATGATATTCAAATGATGAAATCTGGCTTAATGGAAGTTGCCGATATTTTTGTCGTGAATAAATCTGACAGACCAGACGCTAAAGCATTTGCTACACATATTCAACAAATGCTTATTGAAAATCATGCTACAGAAAAAGCTTCGGTTGTTCAAACTATTGCTTCGCAAAAAGAAGGAATCAAAGAATTAATGCATGCAATTGGTCAACACCAATCTTCTGCAAATCATTTGGCCTCTAAAAAAAGAATGATGTTATCTAAAGCCATGCAATTAATTGTAGCCAATAAGATGCAACAGTTGAATATGGTAAGTATTGAAGAGGCTTTGAACAAAGCGATGCATAGCAACACTTTTAATATTTTTGAATTTTCAAAACAGTATTTCTAAGTACTATTTTTGATTCTCGCTCTTCCACCATCTAAATGCGATATAACCCATAATGCCAAAAGGCATTGCTGCTAGATATAGAATACCTGCATTAAATCCTCTTCCAGCTTCTTCGCCAATTTGGCTTGCTGTTTTTGTACAAATAGAACATTGCGCATACCCCATCATGCCTTCCAGAAGAAGAGCAATAGTGATGAATAGTATTTTGACAGTTTTTTTCATAGTACGTTTAAATAGAGCTATAAAAAAACCCCGAGCTTTCGGGGATCTTTATATGCCTTTAAGCTTTTGCTTTAGTTGCTTTTTTTGCAGTTGTAGCAGCTGCTGCTTTTGGTGCGGTAGTAGCTGTTTTGTGTGGTCTGCTTACGCCGAAAGATCCCATGAATCTTTTACCTTTTGCTGTTTTTTTATCTCCTCTTCCCATTTTGATAATTGTTTTAAATGAATGATTTGACTGCAAAAATAAAAAAACCCCTTGAATATATGGATATCCAAGGGGTTTTATTTCAAATTAGTTTTTTAGGACTATAATTTTCCGCTTAATTCTTTACCAGCCTTGAATTTAGCAACTTTTTTAGCTTTGATCTTGATTGTAGCACCAGTTTGTGGGTTACGACCAGTTCTAGCAGCACGCTTTGTTACTGAGAAAGTACCAAAACCTACTAAAGTTACTTTATCACCTTTTTTCAAAGATTTAGTTACTGCTTCGATGAAAGCATCTAAAGCTGCGTTTGCTGATGTTTTTGGTAAATCAGCGCTGTCCGCGATGTGTGCGATTAATTCTGCCTTGTTCATAGATGTGTTTTTTATAGTTTTAAACGATAGAACAAATTTATTGGGTTTTATGAAACGAAAAAATATTTTGGGATAAATTTTTGTTTTTATTTTTCCACCAAAACCCTTAAATAGTAAGGTTTTCGCAGGAAATGACCAATATCATAGAAAGAATGAGTTAAAGCAAGTATTGCGTAAACCCTTGATATTAATGGCTTTCAGAGAATAAATGGCTGTAATATAGGCCTATAAAGGCTTTCAGAGATTATCTATCCACAATCAATTCACAATTTGCATAAAACTGCTAAAATGAAAACATTGCTCTCCCCAAGTGTGGTGTAGCTTGTATAGTAGGTCTGCTGCGTGTTTGCTACGATAGGCTTCCATTGCCTCCTTCGTTGATGCAAATAGTTGTAGGGTATAGGTAGGTGCCTGAGTTGGGTCTACTTCTAATTGATAAAACTGGTAAGACGAAAAACATTCAGTTTGCATACAATTAGGAATAAATTCTTCCTGCATCCAAACTTTCCAAATTGCTTCGCTTGGTGGCTCTACTTGAAAACTAATATTACAAACGGACATGCTTATTTTTTTAATGTTATTAAAATTGGGCAATGATCACTATGTTTTATATCGGGCAAAATACCTGCTTTGTTTATTTTTTTTGCCAGTGGCTCAGTAACACATAAGTAATCTATTCTCCATCCTTTATTATTGGCTCTTACAGATGGAAATCTTTGACTCCACCAGCTATAACCACCTGTTGTTTCTGGGTTTATTTGTCTGTAACTATCCACCCATCCATTAGATAATAATTTATCCATCCATGCTCTTTCTTCTGGTAAAAATCCAGAAGATTTTTTATTTCCTTTAGGATCATGAATGTCTATTTCTTTATGTGCAATATTATAATCTCCTGCAACAATTATTTGAGGTCTTTCTTTTTTTAGTGCTTGTATGTATTCGTAAAATTCATCTAGCCATTGATATTTATATTGCTGTCTTTCATCACCACTGGTTCCAGAAGGGAAATAAGCGTTGACTATTGTTAAGTCGCCAATGTCTACTCTAACCACTCTGCCTTCGGCATCACTCATTTCATAACCATTTCCATAAACAATATTGTCTGGCTTCTTCTTACTAAAAATAGCCACCCCGCTATATCCTTTTTTCTGTGCAGGGTACCATGCTACATGATATCCTAATGAAGTAAATATACTGATATCAATATCTTCGGGACTTGCCTTGGTTTCTTGTACACAGAATATATCTATATCTGCTTCTTGTAACCATTCAATTAATCCTTTCTTAATGGCTGCTCTTATTCCATTTAAGTTATAACTTATAATCTGCATTATTCTTCGTTTGTTTTAGGCATTTGGAAAAGTTCAGAATAAGAAAGTAATAATATAAAATTTAAAAACTCTTCTGATAAATTATTTTGAACAATGACCATATGTGTGGGTAGCTGATCACCATGAACAATAAGAGCTATTTGTTGATCTACAAGAATGGTTTTAATAGTAGCGTCATAATTAATTAAAATAGTAAAGGGACTATTTTTAAATACGCCTTTTATTTGTTTATTGGCAATGAGTCCCATTTTTTTAAAGGAAGCATTCAATGAAACTTTTTCTGTAGAATCATACCCATTGTACAATTCATTCGGATCTACCCAGGCATCTGCTTGTAATACATTTTCTGTAACACTAAATCTGCCAATCAATTGTTGATGTTGGTATATTTTATTTAAACTATCATTTAAAAAACTAATAGGACTAGCTGGATTGATTTCGTAATTCGCTTCAGGATTAAATACTAAAAATGATTGTACACTATAGTCTATATTGTTTTTAACATCCCTTAGTGATTGCTCGATTTGATACAATTCTTTATTCTTATTCCATTTGCCAGCCTTTATATTATTAATAATTGGCGTGTATGGATTGTCTGCGCTACTTATAGAAGTGTTTATCTTTTGCATTGCTGCAGTGGGAACTCTAATAATTTGGCGACTACCGTTTCTTGTATAAGAGATAAAACCCTTTGTGGTATCAATTATTATTCTGGGTGTTTGATGCACATAAGGCATCCAAATATTATCTGTTGCATATAAGCTAGGAACTTTTGCTTCAGTATAACTTAAGTCAACAAATGCTGGATCTAGTTGCTCGATACTTTTGGCAATGGCTTTTATAATATTGGATGGTGTGCTAAGTGGGAAGGCAGAAGGGAAACCTATGCCAATGGTAGTTTGTGGCATAAGGCTCAACAATAATGTTTTCTTGAAAGCAACTTGTTTTTCTTGATTAATGATAGAGCAGGTGACAAACCAAATAGATTTGATACTGTCTTTTTTGCTTTCACTAATTTCTAGCAAATTATTTCTGTAGGCAAAGCTTGGATCTAGTTCATATAATTCTACATAAGCATGAAGTGGTATAGTACTTGTTTGTCCCCAGTTGATTTGTATTTTACCTAATTGACTAGATTTACTTAAAGCAAGTAAATTGGTTGAATAATTTTTATTTAGATTCAAAGACATGGATTTAAATAATCCATTCTCTAAAGCAGCTCTTATTTGTAAAGCAGCGTTTTGATCTAGTTTCCAATAATCTGCATTGGGTAAAACAGTTGAATAGGTTTGTATTTGTTCTAGTACTACTTCGTTTTGTGCATTATTGGTATTTGAAATAATTAATGCAATGGACAAAATAAAACCTTTAATATATAGCTTCATGATACGCAACAATTTCAGACTCAAATTTAACTATTTTAAGCTTCCCTATAGATTATTTATTTAACTTCAAGCTATGGATAAGAAAGCTAAAAAGAAAATCATTCCTGCATATACCGGATTTCAATTGGAGGGCCCAAAACCCAGAATTAACGAGTTTAGATTCGCCCTACAAATTTTCTTTGAATTCATCAAAGGTTTTAGAGCATTGCATTTTGTTGGACCCTGTGTGACTGTATTTGGTTCTGCAAGATTTAAAGAAGATCATATTTATTACAAACAAGCCAGAGAATTGGGTAAGCGTATTGCAGAATTGGGTTTGGTAACAATGACTGGTGGTGGTCCTGGTATTATGGAAGCGGCTAATAGAGGCGCTTTTGAAGCAGGTGGCAAATCGGTTGGTTGTAATATTAAATTACCTTTTGAGCAAGTGCCTAATCCATATGTTCAAACTAGTATTACATTTAGTTTCTTCTTTATTAGAAAAGTGCTTTTGGTAAAATACTCTTATGCTTTTATCATCATGCCTGGAGGATTCGGTACACAGGATGAGTTTTTTGAAACCCTTACTTTAGCGCAGACAAAAGTGATTAATGATTTTCCGATTGTAGTGATGGGACGATCTTATTATCAACCTTTCCAACATTGGATGGATCATATGATTCAAGCAGGCACTATTTCTCCGGAGGATAAGAAGTTTGTATTATTTACGGATAGCGTAGACGAAGCAGTCAATCATATTAGCTCTTATGTAAGAACGAATTATAAAGTGACTCCGCGTAAGCGTCTATGGTGGTTGTTTGAAAAAGTATAATTAGTCAATCACTGGCTGTAACCATCTAGTGATATAATCTAATGATTGATTTTTTCTTTTTGCATAATCTTCCACTTGGTCCTGCTGTATTTTACCTAATCCAAAATACTGACTTTGAGGGTTAGCAAAATACCATCCGCAAACACTAGAAGCTGGATACATCGCTAAGCTTTCGGTTAAGCTAATACCTGTATGCTCTTGGCCGTTTAACAATTCAAATAAAGTATATTTTTCAGTATGGTCTGGACAAGCAGGATAACCCGGTGCTGGTCTAATACCTTCGTATTGTTCTTTAATCAATGCTTCGTTATCTAGTTGCTCTTCTTTTGCATAGCCCCAATAGTTTGTTCTTGTTTCAGCATGCAAATATTCTGCAAACGCTTCTGCTAATCTATCTGCTAAAGCTTGTAAGATTATTTTATTATAATCGTCTTGATTATCTTCAAATGCTTTGATATGTTTTTCTATTCCGTGAATAGTAACAGCAAATGCTCCAATATAATCTTGCTTCTTTTCTGTTGCTGGACAAATAAAATCAGCTAATGAGAAATTAGGTTGTCCTGCTGCTTTTTTAGATTGTTGTCTTAAGAAATGAAGGGATACTTCTTTTCCGTTATCATCAATAATGACATCGTCTTCTTTTGAAACTGCTGGCCAAAATCCTACAGCACCTTTTGCAGTTAACCATTTTTCTTTGATGATAGTATTTAAAAGGGTAGTAGCATCTTGGTATAATTTACTAGCTACTTCTCCAACTTTTTCATCTGTCAAGATAGCTGGGAAGTTTCCGTGTAATTCCCATGCAATAAAGAAAGGTTTCCAATCTATATAAGGCACTAACACAGAAAGATCGTCAATTGTAATTGCCTTATTACCTGTAAAGCTTGGACTTGTTACATTAAACTTGCTCCAGTCAATTTGCATTTTATTTTGCAAAGCATCTTTGTATGGCAAACTTTGCTTTACTGTTTTCTTATTATCAAAATCAGTTTTTAATTGGGTATATGTACTTTCTAATTCTGTTAAGAATGGTTTCTTTTGGTCTTTGTTTAATAATGATCCAGCTACAGTAACACTTCTTGACGCATCTAGTACATGGATAACACCATTATCGTATTCTGGTGCAATTTTAACTGCTGTGTGCATTCTTGAAGTAGTAGCGCCACCAATCATCAATGGAATCTGCATGCCACGTCTTTTCATTTCTTTGGCAATATGCACCATCTCATCAAGTGAAGGAGTAATCAATCCACTTAGTCCAATAATGTCTACTTGATGTTTTTCTGCTTCTGCCAAAATTTTATCCGCCGGCACCATTACGCCAATATCAATAATTTCATATCCATTACAACCTAATACTACGCCCACAATATTTTTTCCAATATCGTGTACGTCGCCTTTTACGGTGGCTAATAATATTTTTGCTGGTCCTTTAGTTTCTCCATTAGGACTAGTAGACAATGATTTCAATCTTTCTTTCTCTGCTTCAATATATGGTGTTAAAACTGCAACGCTTTTTTTCATTACACGTGCGCTCTTTACTACCTGCGGTAAAAACATTTTACCTGCACCAAATAAATCGCCTACTTGATTCATACCGGCCATTAAAGGACCTTCAATTACTTCCAAAGGAGCGCTATATTGTAATCTTGCTTCTTCTGTATCTGCTTCAATAAAATCTGTAATACCATTAATTAAAGAATGTGCTAAGCGCTTTTCTACTGTATCATTTCTCCAAGCTAATTTTATTTTATTGGCTTCTTCTGAAGACATTCCTGCATTTTCACCATTTGCTTTTATATTGTCTGCGTATTGGATTAATGCTTCAGTTGCTTGGTTATTATCGTTGTTCTTGTTTAAGATTACATCTTCACACAAGTTTTTTAATACTGGATCTATATCGTCATAGATGGCTAATTGCCCCGCGTTTACAATACCCATATCCATGCCCGCTTTAATAGCATGATATAAGAACACTGCATGTATGGCTTCACGAACAGCCTCATTTCCTCTAAAAGAAAAAGATACATTCGAAACCCCACCGCTTACTTTTGCCAATGGCATTTTTTGCTTAATGATTCTAGTAGCTTCAATAAAATCTACTGCATAATTATTATGCTCCTCGATTCCTGTTGCTACTGCAAAGATATTTGGATCAAATATGATGTCTTGGGGATCAAATCCAACTTGTTCTACTAAAATCTTATAGGCTCTTTCGCAAATTTCTACTTTTCTGTCCTTGGTATCTGCCTGTCCCACTTCATCAAATGCCATTACAATCACAGCAGCTCCATATGCTTTACATATATGTGCTTGTTCTATGAATTTTGCCTCTCCCTCTTTCATAGAGATAGAGTTCACAATACATTTACCTTGTACACATTTTAATCCTGCTTCTATGATTTCAAATTTTGAACTATCTATCATTACAGGGATACGTGCAATATCTGGTTCGCTTTGTAATAAATTCAAAAATGTTGTCATTGCTTTAACACCTTCTAATAAAGCATCATCCATATTTACGTCAATGATCTGCGCACCGCTTTCTACCTGTTGACGTGCAACAGATAAAGCTTCCTCATATTTATTTTCTTTAATTAATCTTGCGAATTTTTTTGAACCTGTTACATTGGTTCTTTCTCCCACATTCACAAAATTGGTTTCTGGACGAATCACTAAAGGTTCTAATCCAGCTAATCTTAAATAAGGCTTAATATGTAATATCTCTTCGCTCATAATGTTATATTGTTGAATCTAGAACGGGTAAATTTCTTGGGGTTAGACTTCTGACATTGTCTGCCATTTGTTTAATATGATCTGGAGTGGTACCACAACATCCACCTACAATATTTACAAATTTATTCTTTGCCCAATCTTCTATAAAATGACCTGTTTGATGTGGCGCTTCATCGTATTGTCCCATGGCATTCGGTAAACCTGCATTTGGATAAGCTGATGTATAACAAGTGGCAATTTGTGAAAGTTCTTCAATATGTGATCTCATTTCTTGCGCACCTAATGCACAGTTTAAACCTACGCTCAATGGTTTTGCATGTGCTACAGAAGTATAGAATGCTTCTAGGGTTTGTCCACTTAAAGTTCTACCGGATGCATCGGTAATGGTACCACTAATCATGATAGGTAATTCTTCCTTACCTATTTTTCTATAGTATTC
>JBJOIU010000062.1:0-10427 GCA_046046935.1 Bacteroidota bacterium | reverse complement strand
ACCATAGATAGCATATATTTTACTAAAGAAAGCATACAAAGTTGGCAGAATCAACTGTATTGGAGCCGCTTTATGATTAGATTCAAAATACTGAATCATTTTTATAGCCTTAGAGAAATTCTTTTGAGCTACTGCATCTTGGAATTCAAATGCATTATATTCTTTACTGATACCAATATACTTTTCAATATCATCTTCTGTAATCGTTTTTCTGTCGCCAATATTGATAATGAGTTTATCTAATTCGTTTTGTATTCTACTTAAATCATTCCCTATATGATCTACGATTATTTGAACAGCTTTTGGACTAATTTGATAACTACGATCTTTAATGAATCCCATCACCCATTCTGGCAATTTATTATCGTACATTTTCTTAGTAGAAACATGGACTGCTTTAGTTTTCAAAGCCTTAGCTAATGCAGATCTTCCATCTACATTTTTATCTTTATGGGCAACAATTAAAATGGTAGAACTCAAAGGATTTTCAATATAGGGCAACAATTTTTCAATCTGCCCCATATGCTGCGCTTCTTTTAATATCACCACCTGCTTTTCTGCAAAAACTGGATAACGCTTACATGCGTTAATAATCTCAGCCCAATCGGCATCTTTCCCATAAAATATAGTCAAATTAAATGCCTGTTCAGCTTCGGGAAGTAATTGTTTTTCAGCATAATCTACCACCTGATCAATATAAAAAGGCTCTTCACCTTCTAGCCAATACACTGCATCGAAAACGTTCTTTTTCCAGTTAGCTATTATTTTAGTAGTTGGCATAGACCAAAGATACAAGATTTAAGCGTTTTTACTTATCTTTGAAACCTATTCAAACACATTTTATGAGCAACGAATCACAAAACAACAACGGAAAAATTATTATTGGTATCTTATTAGTAGCCTTAGTAGGTTCTTGGATTTATTTCAGCACATCTAAAACTGAAATAGTAAATAACTATACCACACAATTAAATACTGCAGATAGCACAAAAAATGCTATTCAAGCTGACTTTATTGCAGCATCAGCTAAAGTAGATTCTTTAACTGCACAAAACGGCCAGTTACAAGGAGACCTTTTAGAGAAATCACAAAACTTACAAAAGTTAAAATCTGATATTGGCGCTTTGTTAACTAAAAAGAATGCTACAGATAAAGAATTAGAAGAAGCAAAAACTTTAATAGCTACTTTGAATTCAAAGGTTGCTGAATTATTTACAGACTTATCAAAGGCACAAGAAGAGAACAAGCAATTGAATGTTAAAAACCAAGATTTAACTAATCAAAACACTGCCCTTTCTTCTAACTTAAATACAACTACTAAAGAAAAAGAAAGATTACAAGATATCGGTTCTACTTTACACGCTTCTGCTTTCTCTATTCAAGCATTAAGAATTAAGGATGATGGTACAGAAAAAGCAACTAAGTCTGCAAAAAGAGCTAACACTATCCGTGTAGCTTTCCAAATTGACAATAATAGAATCACTCCAAGTGGTGCTCAAGATTTATACATTTGTATTACTGCTCCAGATGGTAAAGCATTTGGCGAAGGTGGAACTATTACTACAAGAGAAGATGGTAACAAAGCCTTCTCTAATAAACTATCTGTTCAATACCAACAAAATGCGGTATTACCTGTTAGCTATGATGTAAAAAATGCAGCAAAATTCACCGAAGGTGAATATAAAATTGAAGTTTACCACAATGGATTTAAAATTGGTGAAGGAAAAACAAGTTTAAAGAAAGGTGGATTGTTCTAAATAAAATGGCCCTTAATTAAATTTAAGGGCCATTTTATTTTCTATCTAATGATTTTTTCGAGGCTACCCATAAACGGTGGCCTCGATTTATTTTAATACTATTGCTGACAATGCTGGAAGCTCTAATATCAATTTGAACCATTCATTTTTATCATCCTGAGGCTCCATTTTAATTTCTTTATTGTACAAGTCTCCCACTCCCCAATAAGCTTTATTATCACTATTAAATATTTCTTTCCATGGCTTATTGCCATAAACATGGATTGGATAATCATGTCTTGGAACAGGGGTCATATTTAATACCACCAATACCTCTTCTTTAGGATCTTTCGATTTCCTTTTAAAAGCTACAACACCTTCCTGTCTCCTATTAGTTTCCACCCATTCAAAGCCAGCAGTATCATATTGCAATTCGTATAATGCAGGATTGGATTTATATAAATTATTTAATGATTGAACGCAATGTTTCATACCACCATGACTCACATGTTGTAATAAATCCCATTGTAATTCAGATTGATAATCCCATTCTTTTGTTGCTCCAAATTCATTACCCATGAATAATAATTTAGCGCCAGGATGGGTAAACATATAAGTATACAACAACCTAAGATTTGCAAATTTCTGCCATTCATCGCCAGGCATTTTATACAACATAGGGCTTTTCCCATGTACCACTTCATCATGGCTCAGAGGTAGCATAAATTTCTCGTCATAATAATACATCATAGAAAAAGTAAACTTATCCTGACTGCCTGATCTGTATAATGGGTCTAATTTGAAATAATCTAGTGTATCATGCATCCAGCCCATCATCCATTTCATACCAAAACCTAAACCATCCATAAAAGTGGGTTGACTAATCCCAGGCCAATCTGTTGCTTCTTCTGCAATAGTTTGTATAGCAGGAAAATCTCTATACAATGTTTCATTTAAATCTTTTATAAATGCAATGGCTTCTAGATTGCCATTCCCGCCAAATTCGTTTGGCTCCCATTCCCCTTCTTTTCTACTATAATCTAATTTCAACATGGAGCTAACAGCGTCTACTCTTAATCCATCAATGTGAAATTGATCGCACCAAAACCTTGCACTACTTATTAAAAAAGATTTTACTTCCCCTCTTTTATAATTAAAAATATAAGAATTCCAATCTGGATGATAGCCTTTGCGCATGTCTGCGTATTCATATGTATTAGCACCATCAAACATAAATAATCCATGACTATCATAAGGGAAATGAGAAGGCACCCAGTCTATGATAACGCCAATTTCTGCATCATGAAATGCTTCGACCAATTCAGCAAACTCTTGAGGATTACCAAAACGAGAAGTTGGTGCGAAAAATCCAATCCCCTGGTATCCCCAACTACCATCAAATGGATGTTCCATAACCGGCATAAATTCCACATGGGTGAAACCCATTTCTTTTACATAAGGAACCAATAAATCAATCAATTGCTTATAACTATTATAAGAATCTTCATTGTGTTTATCGGGACGCATCCAACTAGCCAAATGCACTTCATACACAGAATAAGGCTGATCGGTTCTGTTCTTAATCTTTCTTTGCTCCAACCATTTAGTATCCTTCCATTCATATTTTGTATCCCATGTGATTGAAGCAGTCAATGGCCTTAATTCCCAGTAATGTGCAAATGGATCTCCTTTATCTAATAAAGCCCCTTTGTATCCATGAATATGATACTTGTATACTTCACCATTTAAAACATTAGGAATAAAACCTTCCCAAATACCTGAGCTATCCAACCTGACTTTTAATGGGTGTGAAGATTTATTCCAATCATTAAAATTACCTGTAACAAAAACTGCCGTGGCATTGGGTGCCCAAACACTAAAATACGTCCCTTTAGTATTAAGTACCTCTACTTGATGATTGCCGAATATTGTATATAAACTATAATGAGTTCCATTTTGAAAATTACGTATATCCTCTTCTGTAAATAAAGAATAATTCCACACAGCTTGTGCGGCATCTACAAAATGAAGATCCTCGTATTTAGACATATTATTTAGTTAGTTCTATTACCTGCATACTCATTGCAGGTAACTCAAACTTAGTGTTTATTTGTTGATTGGTAATAATATCTTTACCTCCTTTAAATCCATTGGTTCTTTCTGAAAAATCATTCATATCTACAGTTCTAGTTTGCTTATCTGTATTCATTATACACATTACAGTTGATTTTGAATCATATCTAAAATAAACATACAAACCGTTATTAGGAATATATTGCATCATTTTACCTGTTTGCAAAGCAGTTGATTGCTTTCTGTAATTGCCTAATAACTTAGTATAGTCCTGAATAGATTTTTCTTCTGCAGTTAATCCCTCTCCAGTAAATGCATTTTTCTTATCCCCCTCCCATCCACCTGGGAAATCCAAACGAACCCATCCATCTGGATTAGCAATTCCCTTCATCATTACTTCTGTACCATAATATAATTGAGGGATACCTCTACAAGTAAATAACCAAGCTAATGCAACTTTTAATTTTGGCACACTCTCCCCTAAAGAAGAAAGAATTCTAGTCATGTCATGATTATCCAAGAAAAGTACATTTCGGCTAGCATCTTTATATAAAAAATCGTTGCTTAAAGTAGTATATAATTTAGTCACGCCATCTGTCCAACCAAAATTTTCATTTAATGCAGGAAGAATTCCATAAAATAATGTTTGAAAATCTTGGCCACCTTCTAAATTACTTTTAAACGGAACATTCATATTATTCTCCACAAAATATGCTTGAGCAGCTACACCATGCACCCATGATTCACCAAAACTAGTAATGGAAGGAAAATCATTTTTCAATATTTGATTCAATTGATTCATAAATACCAAATCATTATACTTATAGGTATCAATTCTGAAACCATCCACTCCAAAAGTTTCAACCGACCAAATAGCGTTCTGTGTCAAAAACTTTGCCATAAAAGGATTGGATTGGTTCAAATCTGGCATTTCTGGAGTAAACCAACCATCAGTCATTTTAACTTGCTCTGTTTTGGATGCATAAGGATCAAATAATACTTGTTCTTTATGACTTGGCTCAGTAAATTTTGGCCATTGATGTACCCAAGTCTTATCTGGTGCATCTTGTACTAGAAAATGAAATCTACCAGAATGATTGTACACAATATCTTGTATCAACTTCATTCCTCTTTGATGCAATGCATCACTTAATTTCAAATAGGCAATGTCTCCACCAAATCTTTTTTCAATAGCATATTGATTGGTTGCAGCATACCCATGCTCTGTTCTATTAGGCATATCATTTTCCAACACAGGTGTCATCCACAAACTTGTTACTCCAAGCCCTTGTAAATAATCCAAATGATTCAATACACCTTGCAAATCTCCACCATGTCTTAAAAAGATAGAATCTCTATTCAATGATTGATCTTTTAAACCAACTACTTTATCATTACTCTTATCTCCATTACTAAATCTATCTGGCATTAAGAAGTAAATAAAGTCTTTTGAATTCACCCCTTGTGCATATTGCGTTCCATTACCCACTCTCCTATTTTTCAAGCTCCAATTAAATGAAGAAGTTTGATTTCCTTCTTGGATAGTAAATTTCACCTGGCCAGGTTTTGCAATATTAGAAATCACAATATCTACTGCTAAATAATTAGGATTAGTAAAATGATGCGTCTTTAATAAAGTTACTCCTGGATAATTCACCAGAACCTGAGCATTAGTTTTAAAAGAGCTCGGTTTTCTCAATAAGATCTGCACCTTATTGTACTTCATTTGAACAAACCAATTAGTAGGATATGCTTCTATAGTTTGAGCAGCTAAAGGCAACTGACATACAAATGCAAACAAAGCAAGCATTAAGCATCGCTTTAATAAATAACTATATTTCATCTATGATTTATTTTCTTCTTTAATGATAATGGCACAGATAATACTTGCCGTTAATAATAAGAACCCACCAATTTGAACAGCCATCAATCTATCGTTATGTAAAAAATTAGACATAATCTTGCCGAAAAATATGGATGCAATAATTTCAGGTAAAACAATAAAGAAATTAAAGATTCCCATATAAATTCCCATTTTTTGTTCTGGTATAAATCCTGCTAACATGGAATATGGCATAGATAGAATGGATGCCCAAGCAATACCTACTAAGCCCATACTGATATATAAATAATTAGGTGTTTGGATATAATAAACAGAGATTAATCCAACCGCTCCGATGAATAAACACATAGCATGCGTGTATTTCTTCCCCAACTTGCTTACCCAAAAAGGTAAACTAAAAGAAAACCCAAAAGTGACAAGATTTAAAATGGCTGAAGTAGTATTCGCATGCTCTAAGCCCATAGTAAATAAATCGCTACTTGTAACCGGATCTCCATGGAATAATTGTGAAGCCACTCCTGTGCTATAATAGAACCACATCAAAAATAATCCTGGCCATGTGATAAAATTAACCAACGCCAAGCGCTTCATTTGTATAGGCATATTTTTAATGGAGTCAATAATTTCTTTAATAATACCCTCCTTGGGCTGATTATCTAGTGTTATATGATTAGAAGGTGGATATTCTTTACTTTTTATAATTGTATACATTACTGCCACAAAGAATACTGCCCCTCCAATATAAAAAGACAATAAAATATTCTGCGGAATAGTGCCATTCAATTTCTCTCTAGATACACCAAACCAATTAACAAGAACCTGTGGTAAATAACCTGCGATAAAAGAAGCCAAGCCAATAAACATACTTTGCATGGCAAATCCAAAGGATCTTTGTTTTTCATTTAAATTGTCTGCAACAAAAGCTCTAAATGGCTCCATGGTTACATTGATACTAGAATCCAATATCCATAAGACACCAGCTGCCATCCATACACTTGAAGAGTTAGGCATCACAAATAATAATGCAGAACTTAAAATAGCCCCAATTAAAAAGAAGGGCCTTCTTCTTCCTAATTTTGGATGCCAGGTTCTATCACTTAAATAGCCAATAATCGGTTGTACCAACAAACCTGTCATTGGTGCTGCCAACCATAAACCTGGAATTTCTTCAGGAGATGCTCCCAGGAATTCATAGATGGCACTCATATTGCCCATTTGCAAACTCCATCCAAATTGAATTCCAAAAAAACCAAAACACATATTCCAAATTTGCCAAAAACTCATTTTTGACTTTTCACCTACATAAGCTGTACTTTTCATTGAATACTTTTTTCTTTTCTAAATAACAAAGCCATTTGGGATGACCGCTCCTTTTTTAATAACAACAATATTATCTTTGATAGTATACAAAGGATGATCTGTTTTTTCTAAATGCGATCCTCCTCTTATAACTACATCATTACCGATTGAACAGTTTTTGTCTACAATTGCATCTTCAATAATACATCTTTCACCAATACCTAATATTGGCTTACCAGCAATTATCTTTTCATTAATCTGGTCTATGGTCTCATAATAGTCACATCCCATTATATAAACATTTTTAACCACAGTATCTTTTCCTATTCTAGATCTAATACCAATCACAGATTGCGTCACCGATGCTGCATGAATTATGGATCCTTCTGCAATAATTGCACGATCAATCATTGTACCACTGATTTTTGCAGGCGGCAACATTCTTGGTCTAGTATAAATAGTTTGTGCACTATCAAATAAGTTAAATGGAGGAATAGCTTCTGTTAAAGCAATATTCGCTTCAAAGAAAGAATATATATTTCCAATATCTGTCCAATAGCCATCATATTGATAACTTAGAACTTTATAATGTGCAATGGAATCAGGAATAATTTCTTTACCAAAATCAGTTGCTTTAGCATGTACTTCATTTAAAAGCTTGTACAAGATTTCTTTATTGAAAACATAAATGCCCATAGAAGCTAAATAGTGCCTTCCTTGGTCTTGCATGGCTGTCCCTGTATCACTTACCCAATCTGGCAATAGTTCTTTATTAGGCTTCTCTATAAATGAAGTGATAACGTTTTCACTATTCGATTTTAAAATACCAAATTCAGGCGCTTCTCTTTCTCCTACTGGAATTGTAGCGATGGTTAAAGCTGCTCCACTTTTCTTATGTGCGTCTATCATCTTACTAAAATCCATTTGATACAACTGGTCGCCACTTAATATCAATACATATTCAAAATCCATTTTATCCAAATGTCTTAAAGATTGTCTAACGGCATCTGCTGTTCCTTGGAACCACCCTGGATTATCAGGCGTTTGCTCTGCAGCTAAAATATCTACAAAACCAGAACTAAATGCACTAAAATGATACGTGTTTTTAATATGCTGGTTTAATGAAGCTGAATTAAATTGTGTTAATACAAAAATTCTATTCAAATTACTATTAATACAATTGCTAATTGGAATATCTACTAATCTATATTTACCAGCAATAGGCACTGCGGGTTTTGATCTACTTGCTGTTAATGGAGATAATCGAGACCCTGCGCCTCCTCCTAAAATTACTGAAACAGTTTCTTTTGCATATATAGCCATAAGACGGGGATTTATTTATAAGGATTGATACACTTTTTTATATGAATTGACTACTGATTCCCAACTATGATCAATACGCATTGCATGTTGAATCATTTTTTTCATATGTAGTTTATCTTTAAAAACAGCAATTGCTCTTTCTATTGAATATACAATATCTTCTTCGGTAGCATGTAGGAATCTAATACCAAAACCATCTTGATCTCCCATATCTACTACTGTATCATGTAAGCCACCAGTATCTCTCACCATTGGTATAGTTCCATACCTTAAACTATACATTTGATTTAGTCCACATGGCTCCACCCTGCTTGGCATTAATAAAAAATCTGCACCAGCATAAGCTTGATGACCGGTTTTTTCATCATAACCAATGAATGTATTAAAATTGCCTGGATATAATTGTACTAAAAAATTTAAAGCCGACTCTACCTGTGTATCTCCAGTGCCAATTACCAAAAAATTAGCTCCGCAATTGGTTTTATCTAATGCATGTTGAATGGCACCTGGTAAAACATCTGCCGCTTTTTCTCCTACCAATCTTCCAATAAATACAAATAAGGGCTTATTGATATCTAAATTATATAGTTCACATAATAAGTTCTTGTTCTTTAATTTCCCTTCATCAAAATTTTGAAGATTATAATGGTAATCAACCATTGGATCTGTTGATGGATCCCATACTTCATGATCAATTCCATTTAAAATACCCATACATTTCCCTTGCTCATATTCAAACAATGATTCTAGTCCTGCAGACTGATACCTTAATTGATGCATATAGGTTTCGCTTACCGTAGTAACCTTATCGGCACATTTTATTCCTGTAGCTAAAGAATTAATGGCATTATCCCATTCAAGCAAACCATGTTTCCATGTATCCCATTTGGGAATCAATACAGATTTATCCCAGCCCATCGCACCATGGTACTGTGCATTATGAATTGTCAAAACTGTTTTTACATGCTGTAGTTTTTGATAATCATAACAATACTTCATCATAAAAGGAATCAATCCTGCTTGATGATCATGGCAATGCACAACTGAGGGTAATTCACCCCAATTAGATAACCAATTCACCACTGCAATCTGAAATCCTATGAAACGGTCATGATCGTCTGCATAACCATAAATTTTAGGTCGGTCTAATAAACCATGTATATCTACTAGAAATAAATTAAATCCTAATTGTCCTGATCTTTCTTTTATAATGGTGAAATCAAAAAACCAATCCCCCATATTTGCTTTCCCTTTAAAGGCAACATCCCACTCATTTTTTTCTAAAAATGCAGTCTTGTACATGGGCATCACCACCATGGCTTCATCACCTTCTTTTTTTTGATACTTAGGCAATGCGCCAACCACATCACCAAGACCTCCAGCTTTGGCCATTGGATAACATTCTGCGCTTACATGTACAATCACCATTTTCTACTCTAATTTGTTTCAATTTACTGAAAACTAGCGGTAATTTGATCAAATATTTTTAGTGATTGAATTATATTTTTAAGTATTTTACACAATCGATAAACGATTAAACTAACGAATGTTATGAGCCAAACCAAACAACCCACCAATACAGGTGCATTGTCAACATTAATTGTAGTGTTTTTCTTCTGGGGATTTATTGCTTCAAGCAATAGCGTATTCATCCCTTTTTGTAAACACAAATTCAATCTTGACCAATTCCAAAGCCAATTAGTTGACTTTGCATTTTATTTAGCCTATTATATCGGCGCACTAGGCCTATTTGCCTATGGTGCATTTGGAGGAAAAGATTTAGTGGGAAAATGGGGATATAAAAAAAGTATTGTATACGGATTATTATTTTCAGCAATAGGTGCTGTTGCAATGATTATTGCAGTAAATGCCAATACATTCACTGGAATGTTAGTGGGTTTATTTATTGTAGCACTAGGATTCTCTTTACAACAAACCGCTGCACAACCTTTTGCTATTGCATTGGGTGATGAAAGTACTGGTGCTAGCCGTGTTAACTTAGCAGGTGGTATTAACTCTTTTGGTACATCAATAGGGCCAATTGTAGTGGCTTTTGCATTGTTTGGAAGTGCAGCTGCAATTACCGATGACCAAATTGCTGCATTAAGCTTAAGCAAAGTAGTTGTTTTATATAGTGCTGTATGTTTATTATT
>JBJOIU010000061.1:0-10656 GCA_046046935.1 Bacteroidota bacterium | reverse complement strand
ATACAATGACATGCATATATTTTTCTGCTTGCTCTTGAATAGCATTAATCACTGCAGGATGACTATGCCCTATATTACAAACACTAAATCCAGAAATCATATCAACAAAAGCTTTGCCTTCCGTATCATAAATATGAATTCCTTTTGCAGTCGCCACTTCAATTCCAATAGGCTTGTCGGAGGTTTGTGCTAAATGCTGTAAAAAGAGTTGTCTATTGTTTATTCTTGACATTACTTGTAAATTGCAGTACAAAAGTCGCATTTTTATGGCAACCATACTAGCAGTTAACGGGAAAGATCCACAATTTGGTCAAAATTGTTTTGTAGCACCCAATGCTACCATAGTGGGAGAAGTAGAAATGGGCGATGATTGCTCTATTTGGTTTAATGCTGTCATCAGAGGAGATGTACATTTTATCAAAATGGGCAATAAAGTGAATGTACAAGATGGGGCAATTATACATTGTACTTACCAGAAACACCCAACTACTATCGGCAATAATGTGTCTATTGGTCATAATGCAATGGTGCATGGGTGTACCATTCATGACAATGTATTAATTGGAATGGGTAGTATTGTAATGGATACCTGTGTGGTACACTCTAATTCAATTATCGCTGCAGGTGCAGTAGTATTGGAAGGAACTATAGTGGAAGAAGGTTCGATTTATGCAGGTGTGCCAGCAAAAAAAGTAAAAACCATTAGTCAGGAATTAATCAATGGGGAAATCAATAGAATCTCTATTAATTATGTGAAATATGCTTCTTGGTTTTCTGATCACAATGAAGCTCCTGAAGCAAAATAGTTTATTCTATTAATATTTATGTTCTTCAATTCCGTGCCATAAATCTACATAGCTATAAAATCTAGCTTCTGTGATAATAGCTTTTTCTACAGCAGCTTTCACTGCGCAACTTGGCTCATTAATATGTTGACAATTATTAAAATGACAACCATGCATCACTGCACGCATTTCTGGAAAATATTGTGCCAACTCTTCTTTTTTCATATTTACTAAACCCAATTCACGCATACCTGGCGTATCTATTACACTACCTCCAGTAGGTAAATCATACATTTGCGCAAAAGTTGTGGTGTGCATTCCTTTGCCACTCCAATCACTTACCTCTTGCGTGATAATATCTAAATCAGGAAATAAATAATTAATTAAACTTGATTTACCCACACCACTATGCCCACTAATTAAAGTTGTTTTGTTTTTAAGCAGTTCATTTAATTGATCCAACCCATTTTGCTTTTCTACACTTATCAAAAGCACTTTATACCCCACCGCTTCATACATCGACTTCATTTCTTCATATAAAGCCATTTCTTTTTCTTGATATAAATCGGCTTTATTAAAAACAATGATTGCTGGAATATGAAAAGACTCACATGCAATTAAAAAACGGTCTATAAAACCCTGAGATGTTTTTGGTGATTTTAAAGTAGCCAATAAGATGGATTGATCTAGATTGGAAGCAATAATATGTTGCTGTCTTTTATTATGAGGAGATTGTCTTGCAACATAATTATCTCTATCTAAGATTTCGGCAATCATAATTGCTTTTTCATCCCCACCTTCCTCAATTTCTGCATTCACCCAATCACCCACTGCAATAGGGTTAGTAGAAGAGCGATTGTCTAACTTAATAGCGCCTTTTATACGGGCTTGATAAAACACTCCCTCCTCGGATTTAATCGAGTACCAGCTACCTGTTGATTTGTACACTCTTGCGCGCATTGAATACGAAGATAACCCACAAAATCAATATCTTTGTCACATGAGTCAATTTGCCCATGATAAGGTGGTTCCTTATAGTCAAAGTAATGCTACTAAAAAAGAGCAGGTAGCGAGCATGTTTGACTCCATTGCCAAAAAATACGATTTTTTAAATAGGTTTTTAAGTTTAGGTATTGACCAAGGATGGCGTAAAAAAGCCATAGCGCATTTGGGCAAAAAGCCCATTCATCATTTATTGGATATCGCCACCGGAACAGCAGATATGGCTTTAATGGCTTTTAAATTAATTCGTCCTGAGAAAATTACCGGCATAGATATTTCCGAAGGAATGATGCAATATGGTAGAATTAAAATTGCTCAAAAAGGTTTAGATAATATTATCGATTTGCAATTAGGTGATAGTACCGAGATACCTTTTGGTGATGACAAATTTGATGGCGCAATGGTCGCTTTTGGTGTTCGAAATTTTGCAGATTTGGAAAAAGGATTAACAGAAATCAACAGAGTATTACAAAATGGAAGTAAACTAGTTGTGTTAGAGTTTTCACAACCAACCAGTTTTTGGTTCAAACCTATATATACTTTGTATATGAAATGGATCACCCCCACTGTTGGTAAAATATTTTCTGGGAATAAAGAAGCTTATGCCTATTTAAACGAGAGTGTAATTGCTTTTCCTGAAGGCAAAGCTTTTTTAGATGTTCTAGAAAGAGCAGGATTCAAGAACGTACAACAACAAAAATTAACCTTAGGTATATGCAGCATTTATATTGGAAGCAAATAATTGCTTGTTGTATTGCAATTATCCTAAGTGTTAACAGCTTTGGACAATATGGTGGTGTGAATCAGCCAGATCACGACTATGAAAAATTTTGGTCAGGCTTATACTTTGGCATTATATCAAGTAATTATCAATATACAAGAGGTGCTGCATTTTTGCCAAGCACGAATACCAATCCTGGAGCTACCAATACTATACAGTCAGAACCTTCCTATTTTATCCACGGTGGTATTCCAGTAACATTTAGAATTTATAAAAATTTATTAGCCAGAACAGGTACTTCAATCATACTGAATAGTGATATTACCAATAGTTCAACTGTCAATCCTGTTCCGCCAAACACCAGTCCTGTAATTAGAAAATTTAAAACCAGCCCGATATTTTTTCAGATACCCATAGCTATTAAATATGAGTCTGATAGATATGATTTAATGCAATTCAGAGACGCCATGAGGCATTATGTGTTTGCAGGTGCCACTCTGAATTATGATTTTAGCACGGGCTCTGTAAATTACAATAGCTCTAGTGCACCTAATCCGGCAATTTTAAAGCCCTATAATTTCACCTACGATATTGGACTTGGACTAACTTTTACAATTAATGATTTTGTGAGAATCTCTCCTGAATTAAAATTAAGCTATGGAATCAATAACTTAATCAAACCTGGAGTTAGTGGTTCTCCATTGCTTAATCTAGATAAAGTAACAGGTAATTATGTTTCATTTTCTCTACATATAGAAAACTAATACAATGAGTAATTATTTAATTAAGAATGCGCAAGTAGTAAATGAAGGAAAGACATTTACGAGTGATGTATTAATTAAAAATGGAAGGATAGAAAAAATAGCCTCCACCATTGATGTTCCCTATAAAATAGAAGAAATAGACGCTACTGGCATGTTTTTAATTCCAGGTGCCATTGACGATCAGGTGCATTTTAGAGAACCAGGTTTAACCCATAAGGCAAATATTTATACAGAAGCTAAAGCTGCTGTTGCAGGTGGTGTGACAAGCTTTATGGAAATGCCTAATACCAACCCACCCGTTTTTACACAAGAATTATTGGAAGACAAATATCAAATTGGCGCGCAGAATGCATTGGCTAATTACTCATTTTTCATGGGTACTTCTCAAGATAATTTAGAAGAAGTATTAAAAACCAATAAGAAGAAAAATGAGGTTTGTGGTGTAAAAATTTTCATGGGTTCTTCGACTGGAAATTTGTTAGTAGACAATCCTCTGATTCTTGAAAGTATTTTCGGTGGCTCTGAATTATTAATTGCAACACATTGTGAAGAAGAAAGTTTAATCAAAAGAAACAAAGCAGCATTAGAAGCCATTAAGCCAAAACTAGAGCCTGCAGATCATCCAATTATAAGAGACGAAGAAGTATGTTTTGAGTCTTCTTGGAAAGCTATTCAATTAGCTCAAAAATTTGATGCAAGACTACATATATTACATATAAGCACTGAAAAAGAATTACAATTATTCTCCAACCTAAGACCTTTAGCGGATAAAAGAATTACCTCTGAAGTATGCGTGCATCATTTACATTTTACCGCAGACGACTATGCAACAAAGGGAAACCTAATTAAATGTAACCCTGCTATTAAAGCCCCACACAATAAAGCTGCTTTATGGGAAGCTTTATTGGATGATAGATTAGACGTAATTGCTACAGACCATGCTCCGCATACTTGGGAAGAAAAACAAGAAGATTATATTCATGCACATGCTGGCTTACCATTAGTACAACATTCTGTCATGTTAATGTTAAAATACGTCAAAGAAGGAAAAATCAGCATGGAGAAAGTGGTGGAGAAAATGAGTCATGCAGTGGCAACATGTTTTCAAATAAAAGAAAGAGGATTTATTAGAGAAGGATACAACGCAGATTTGGTACTTGTAAAAGAAGCTCCTTATACCATTACCAAGGAAAATATTTTATACAAATGTGGGTGGAGCCCATTAGAAGGAACAGCATTTCCTTATCAAATACATTCGACTTTTGTAAATGGCCACAGAGTTTATCATAATGGGCAATTTGATGAGTCTCAAAAAGGCAGTAGACTTCAGTTTACTAGAGAATAATCCTTAACTTAAGATGATGCAAGTAGACGCTATTACATTAAAAGATATTGGATTATTGGATAGCGATGGGCAAATTGGCTTAGCTACTCATTTAAATTTTTGCAAAACCAATGGTGGTGGATATTATTTTACGCAACTGCTAAGTAATCCACTCTCCAACAGAGTAACTATTGAGACAAGACAGGAAGCGATTCAAATTTGTATAAAGCACCATGTATTTTTCGAGTCTTTAAAAACAACTAATGGCACTGCTTTAGTTATTGACAAATTTTTTGAAACAGGCTTCAAAAAAACAAGTCCCTACCCTAATTGGTGGGAAACTATTTGGTATCAAGTTTTCAATAAAGCTGATTACTCTTTAATTAAATATTCTATTGAACACATCAATATTTTCATTGTAGACTTTGACCGCTGGTTAAAAGCTTTTGAAACAGAAAGAACTAACCCGATTATAGATAAATGGTACCAAGAGATTGATAAAATACTTTCTGCAGATCCTCTAATACAAGTTAGACAAAGTAAAGCAGTATTTAATGCTCCAAGTATTTTACAATTAAGTCATTTTTATATCTACCACTATAAACATCAGATAAGAACACTACTTCAATTGTTTTATGAGATTGACGCTTATTTCAGTTTAGCTAGAGCCCATACAGAATTCAATTTTGAGTTTCCTACATGGATAGAACAAAGTCAGCCCCTTTTTAAAATTGAAGCTGCAACACATCCATTGGTTCAAAATGCCATTAGTAATCCATTACATTTAAATAGTTCGGAGAATTTTCTTTTTTTGACAGGAGCCAATATGGCCGGGAAAAGTACATTTATCAAAACCATTGCTATTGTAGCATATTTGGCACATATTGGCATGGGAGCTCCTGGAAAAAACATTCGACTAACCATCATGGACGGCTTAATCACCAACCTTACCATAGCAGATAATATCACTAGGGGAGAAAGTTATTTTTTCAATGAAGTACAAAGAATTAAAAATACTGTAGAGAAAATTAAAGATGGAAAAAAGTACTTTGTATTAATTGACGAATTGTTTAAAGGAACCAATATACAAGATGCTATGAAATGTAGTATCGCTGTCATCGAAGGTCTTCAAAAAATTAAAAGCAGTTTATTTGTACTAAGTACTCATTTATATGAAATAAGTAGCTCATTAACGCAGTTTAATAATATTCAATTCAAATATTTCGAAACTACCGTAACCAATAAAGAATTAGTTTTTCATTATCAATTAAAAGAAGGAGTAAGTCAAGATAGAATTGGTTACCTCATTTTAGAAAGAGAAGGCGTAGTAAATATGTTGTCCACTTTATAAAGTATAAATACGCAGTTTTACAACTAAATCAAGCTTTATTTTCAAGTCAAAATGCTTGTAAAAATTAAAGGAAGTGCCTTATTAGGTATCAATGCAATTACCATTACAGTTGAAGTAAATGTTAGCATGGGACAGGGCTATACATTAGTTGGATTAGCTGATAGTTCGGTTAAAGAAAGTTTGCATAGAACAGAAAGTGCCATTAAGTCCAATGGATTATATATGCCAAGAACCAAACTATTGGTCAATCTTTCTCCAGCAGAAATAAAAAAAACAGGCGCAGCTTTTGATCTTCCCATAACTATTGGTGTTTTAGCTGCCTCTGAACAATTGATTTGCGAAATATCATTAGATGAATATATTATAATGGGAGAATTAGGGCTTGACGGAAAATTATACCCAATAAAAGGAGCCTTAGCGATGACCCAACAAGCTAAACAAGAAAAATTAAAAGGAATTATACTGCCTTATGAAAATATAGAAGAAGCTAGTTTAGTAGATGGCATCAAAGTCTATGGATTTCAAAATTTGTCAAGCTTGTTGAACTTCTTCCAATTTCCCGAAGAATATATATCCCCTTCTTTTAATAATTATAAAAAAGTAAGAGGAAACAAATTACCCTTATTTACCGAAGTACAAGGTCAGTATAAATTAAAAAGAGCATTAATTGTAGCTAGTGCTGGTCATCATAATTTACTATTAGTTGGCCCTCCAGGTGCTGGTAAATCCATGTTGGCAAAAAGTATTGTATCCATACTTCCTCCAATGTCGAAAGAAGAAGCCATTGAAACCACTAAAATATACAGTTATAACAGTTCCTATCAGTTTGAGCAAGGATTAATATACAATCGTCCTTTTAGAGCACCGCATCATTCCATTACAGACATTGCGCTAATTGGTGGCGGAACTAATCCTCGACCTGGAGAAATCTCTCTTGCACATAACGGAGTATTATTTTTAGACGAGTTGCCGGAATTCAATAGAGCAGTCATTGAAGTGCTTAGGCAACCCATGGAGGATGGCTATGTACAAATAGCAAGAGCACAGCAAAGCATTCAATTCCCTTGCAGGTTTTTATTGATTGCAGCTATGAACGCATGTCCATGTGGTTATAAATATCATCCCAATGGGAAATGCAACTGTAATGAGGTTAAAGTGGCTAATTATTTTAATAAGATTTCTGGACCCTTATTAGATAGAATAGACATGCAAATGATGGTTGATCCAGTTCCTTTTGCAGATATAAAAATGAACAAGATGGATAATAGTCAGCTACCTGAAGAAATTGAGCGCATTCAAAATGCCAGAAATATCCAATTTAAAAGGTTTGAAAAGGACAAAGAATGCTTTAATAATGCCCAAATGTCTTCTATTCATCTAAAAGAGTACTGCACAATTGACAATAAAAGCGAAAGCTTATTAGAAAAAGCCATGATCAAGTATCAATTAAGTGCTAGGGCCTATACTAGAATTTTAAAAGTAGCCAGAACAATTGCAGACTTGGATAATTCAGAAGGTATAGAATTAAAGCATATGAGCGAAGCAATTCAATTTAGAAGTCTAGACAAGGAAAATGAAAATAAAGTACTACCCTAGTGATCCATATATAATTAATACTGATTGGTTTTAAGCATCACCAATGTACAAGCCTCCACAGTTTGAATGCCTTTTTGTTGCGCAAGCCCCTCTAATTCAGGGTTTTCTGTACCAGGGTTAAAGATGATACGTCTTGGCTGGAGATTTAAAATAGTATCGTACATAGGCTTTTGGCCTTCTGGACCAACATATAATGTGATAGTATCAATGCTGCCTGCATTCGGCCATTCCAATTGAATTGGCTCGTATTCGATACTACCCTTTTTTATTCCATAGGCATACACTTTATGCCCATATGTTTTTAATAAACTAGTGGCCATAAAACTATAACGCTCTGGATTGGGAGAGGCGCCTACAATTAATGTTACTGGTTCTTTCATATTACAAAGCTACCCAATAAAAAAGTAAATTGATTTTATTTTGTTACAATAAAAGAATGTAATTTTATACCCAATCAACTTACTAAATAAATTAAAATAACCCCTTATGGCAAAGACCTCTAAGAAAAAAACAGCTCCTAAAAAAGCAGTTAAAAAAGCCGCTCCAAAGAAAAAAGTAGCTGCAAAGAAAACAGTAAAAAAAGCTGCTAAAAAAGCAACTAAGAAAGTAGCAAAGAAAGCTCCTGCTAAAAAAGCTGCAAAGAAAACAACTAAGAAAGTAGTTAAAAAAGCTGCGAAGAAAGTTGTTGCAAAAAAGAAAGTGGTGAAAAAAGCCGCTCCAAAGAAAAAAGTAGCTGCTAAGAAAACAGTAAAAAAAGCTGCTAAAAAAGCAACTAAGAAAGTAGTAAAGAAAGCTCCTGCTAAAAAAGTAGTTGCAAAGAAAGTTGTAGCAAAGAAAAAGAAAGCTCCTGCTAAAAAAGCAGCTCCTGCTCCAGTAGTAGTAGCGCCAGTAGCAGTGCCTCAAACACTTTTCACTGAGCCAACAACAGATAGCAACCCAACTGCTTAAACCTAGCTCATTATATTTTAAATCCCGCCATTCTGAAATAGTTTAGCGGGATTTTTTATTTTAAACCAAATTATATGCGCAATATTTTAATCATTTTATTAATGCCCATTATTTGTTTTTCTCAAAATAATATTACAGAAAAAACAAAATCAATGGAACTACGCAAAGGGTACTTCAATTATTATTGGGACAATGCCAATGGTAAAATTTATTTAGTAGTAGATAAATTGAATACCCCTTTTCTATATGTGAACTCATTACCTGCAGGTCTAGGATCCAATGATATCGGGCTTGATAGAGGACAAATTGGAGATTCTAGAATTGTTTATTTTAATAGAGTAGGGAAAAAATTATTATTAGTACAGCCTAATTATGACTACCGCGCTATTAGTAATGACCCAAGAGAACAAAAAGCTGTAAATGAATCTTTTGCGCAATCAATTTTAGCCAGCTTTACTGTAGAAGCAGAAGCACAAAATGAAATCCTTATTGATGCTACTTCTTTCTTATTACGTGATGCACATAATGCTGCGGATAAAATAAGAAAAATGAGACAGGGTACATATACTTTAAACGAAGCTAGATCTGCTATCTATATTCAAAACACAAAGAACTTTCCAAAGAATTCAGAATTTGAAGCAACACTAACTTTTGTTGGGGGATCAGATGCAGGAAGATATGTACAAACAGTAGCGCCATCTACTGAGGCATTGACATTAAGAATGCACCATAGTTTTGTAGAATTACCAGATGAAAATTACACTCCTAGAAAATACGATATAAGAAGTGGGTATTTCGGAATTAGTTATTTTGATTACAGTTCTGATATTAGTGAGCCTATTCAAAAAATGTTTATTAGTAGACATAGATTACAAAAGAAAGACCCTGCTGCAACAATAAGCGAACCCGTAAAACCTATTATTTATTATTTAGATAATGGAACTCCAGAGCCAATAAGAACAGCTTTATTAGAAGGTGCAAGATGGTGGAATCAAGCATATACAGCTGCAGGTTATAAAGACGCATTTCAAGTTCAAATACTACCAGACTCCGCTGATCCAATGGATATTCGTTATAATATGATTAACTGGGTACACCGTTCAACTAGAGGCTGGAGCTATGGTGCAACTATAACTGATCCAAGAACTGGTGAAATTATCAAAGGTCAAGTAACATTAGGGTCACTAAGAGTTAGACAGGACTATCTAATCTTTACCTCTTTGTTGTCTCCATATGTAAACGGTCAGCCTGTGACGGAGCAAATGAGAAAAGCTGCTTTACATAGATTAAGACAACTTTCGGCTCATGAAGTCGGACACACTTTAGGCTTACAACATAATTACGCATCTAGTTATAATAATAGAGCTTCGGTGATGGACTATCCACACCCAAATGTATTTGTCAACGAAAAAGGCACAATAGATTTTTCTGATGTTTACACAGACGAAATTGGATTCTGGGACAAGAGAGCCATCACTTATGGCTATCAAGACTTTCCGAAAGGGACCAACGAGTCCTCTGCTTTAAATTCTTTACTAGAAGAAAATTCTAAAAATGGTACTTTATTTATTGCCGATGCAGATGCAAGAGCTGCAAGCGGATTCCATCCTTATGCACACTTATGGGACAATAACTCAGACGCGGTACTAGGTCTTGACCAAGCT
This sequence comes from Bacteroidota bacterium, assembly GCA_046046935.1. Lineage (GTDB taxonomy): Bacteria > Bacteroidota > Bacteroidia > Chitinophagales > Chitinophagaceae > Sediminibacterium. Next base: position 501 of record JBJOIU010000061.1, on the reverse strand, counting down.
TTAGCAGTTCGTAAGAAAGCATTAGAACAATTTAATGAGAACGCTATTCCAAACGGTACACCATTGTCTAAATTGGAAGATGTGTTAGTGCCTTTATACAATTACCATAGATACCAATATGAGGCTGTTACTAAATTAGTAGGTGGCATGAATTATAATTACAGTGTAAGAGGCGATGCGAATCAAATTAAGCCATCTATTCTTGCGAATGGTATTCAAACAAAAGCATTGAATGCGGCTGTAGCATGTTTAGCACCAACTAATTTGACTATTCCAGAAAATATTATTGCACTGATTCCTCCTCGTCCCCCAATGTATTATGGTGTAGGTGAATTATTCGACAAACGAACTGGTATGAGTTTTGATGCATTAAGTGCAGCAGAGGCTTTAACAGATTTTCAATTAAGTTTCTTATTCAATACAGAAAGAGCTAATAGATTGGTTCAAAACAAAGCAAGAGCAAAAACTATTGGTTTTGACGATCTAACAGATGCAGTAATG
>JBJOIU010000060.1:0-12020 GCA_046046935.1 Bacteroidota bacterium | reverse complement strand
TTTTCATCATGACAAGAAGCAATCATTTTTGATAAGATGGTAATTGGGTTCGCAACTGCGCCACCATAAACCCCACTATGCAAATCTCTATTCGGACCTGTAACTTCAACTTCTATATAACTTAATCCTCTCACACCAATATCTATAGAGGGGGTGTCCATACTAATCATCGCTGTATCACTAATCAAAATCACATCAGCTTTTAATAATGTATGATTTGCTTTAACAAAATTGGCCAGGTTTGGACTGCCAATTTCTTCCTCGCCTTCTATAATAAATTTAATATTTGTTTTCAGCGAATTGGTTTTAACCATTGTTTCTAATGCTTTTACATGCATATAGAATTGTCCCTTATCATCACATGCTCCACGTGCAAATATTTTTCCATCAATAATGGTAGGATCAAATGGACCACTATTCCAAAGCTCTAATGGATCTGCAGGTTGAACATCATAGTGGCCATATACTAGTACAGTGGGTAAGCTCGGATCCGTAATTAATTCTCCGTATACAATTGGATGTCCTGGAGTTTCATATATTTTAGTAGTACTTGCGCCAGCATCAATTAATGATTGTTCCACTGCTTTAGCACAAGCCAACATATCTGCGTTATGCTCTGATTTTGCACTCACACTAGGTATGCGTAATAAGGCTAATAGCTCTTCTAAAAAACGCGCTTTATTTGCTTCTTGATACACTGACCATTCTTTCATAGTTCCAGTTTTATTTTAATTGATGTTTTAAATCTGATAATACATTCTCTATTGTCCAATCTAATTTTTGTTGAAAAGGGGCTTGCCTTTTTTCACAAGCATCTATAGTACAGATGGGGCAGCTAAATGGCATACAGCCATCTGTATGAATGAAAAATTCTACACTGTTTCCAAACTTACTTTTTATCAAGTTGGTAAATTGTTCTACCACAGCATGTGCTTCATTCACATTTAAATACCATTGTACCGTTAAATGACAATCTACATGAATATGAGTTCCGTATTTTATAACGCGTAAATTATGCAAATCAATCCACTGTTTATTTCTTGAGCGATTTAATTCTTCTATAACTGCTTCTAATAATGCCATATCAGCCTCGTCCATAATGCCTGCTAAAGATTCTCTGATGATTTTATATCCATTGTACATAATCCAAAAACTCATTAACACAGCAATGGCAGTATCAATTCCAGTATAATTAGTTAATAATACAATGCCAACCCCTAGAGCAACTGCAAATGTGGTCAAACTATCAATGACTAAATGTTGACCACTTGAAATAAGGGCCAATGATTTATTTTTCTTTCCTTTTACTTTAACATACCAACCGACAGCTAAATTTAAAACGGCTGTAGTTAACAAGATACTTAATCCATTATCTAAAGAGTGTAATTCATTAGGGTGTACGAAAGCGTCAATTGATTCGTATAAAATGATTAAACCGGCAGTGATAATTAAGCTTCCTTCAAAAGCAGCTGAAATAAATTCAGCTTTACCGTGTCCATAAGGGTGTTCTTTGTCTTTTGGTTTTGAAGCAACATACAAACTATAAAGTCCTATTAAACCCGCAAGCACATTTACAATACTCTCTAATGCATCTGATAATACAGAGAGCGAATGTGTCATGAAATAAGCCACAAACTTGAGTATAAATAAAACAATACTCAAAAGGGTTAAAAAGAATTGAATCTTTAAATTCTGTTTAGCTGATTGCATTGTATTTTTTTTCAGCTAATTCCCAATTCACTAAATTCCACCAACTATTGATATAATCAGGTCTTTTGTTTTGGTATTTTAAATAATATGCATGTTCCCAAACATCTAAGCCAATAATTGGAGTGCCTTTTATTTCAGCAATATCCATTAACGGGTTATCTTGATTAGCAGTGGAGCAAACGGCTAGTTGACCATCTACTTTCACAATCAACCATGCCCAGCCAGATCCAAATCTTGCTTTAGCAGCATCTGCAAATGCAGTTTGAAAAGCTGTATAAGAGCCAAAGCTTTTATCAATTGCGTCTGCAAGTTTGCCTTTAGGCGTTGATGCAGGAGAAGGCTTCATAATTTGCCAGAAAAACTCATGGTTAAAATGACCGCCTGCATTATTGCGCATTTTACTGCTATACTTAGAGATATTGCTTAATAAATTAGTTAAGCTCACTTGTGTAGTATCTACTTTTTCGGCAACACAAGCATCTGCTAAATTTTTTGCATAAGTGGCTGCATGTTTTGAATAATGGATCTCCATTGTCATCGCATCAATAAATGGCTCTAGTGCATTGTATGCATAGGGAAGTGCTTGTTGTTGAAACTCTGAACTAGTAATTGTCCAAGCGCTCCATATGGGAGCAGTAGCCAAAGCAATTCCTGCCTTTCCTGTATTTTTCAGAAACTGGCGACGATTTTGTGATGAGTTTGACATGGTATTATTTTTTAAAGTACTTCTTCAAAGTTACTTTAATTGGCTCTAATGTTCGGTAGTAAAATTCTTGATTAAAGAGCTGAGAATCTCTCATGGCCTTATAGGTTAAAAACAAACCCACCGGGATAAGTAAAAAGCTTGACAACCACATACCTGCAAAAGGTGCCCAGGTTCCAGACTTGGACAATTTTTCTCCAAAATTATTCATTAAGAAAAACACTACAAAGAAGGCTACTGCCAGTACCATCGGCGTTCCTAAACCCCCTTTTCTAATAATGGAACCCAATGGAGCGCCAATTAAAAAAAGCACTATACAAGCAAAAGACAAAGTGAATTTGCGATGCCATTCAATTGAATGGTATGCAGTGGACTGCATTTTTTCTCGATAAATAATCGATAAGGATTCCAAGCTACTAATCATAGAAGTAAATTGGTATCCTACATTTTCAATATTGCTTGACTTTTCGGAAGCCGGGATAATTTCATCTATCGATTTAATGGGCTTTGCTTTAATACGCGCAAATAATGCAGCACTGTCTTTATAGGCCATAAATCTCAAATAGGCACCCAGTTCTGCTTTTGATTTTCTTAAATAATAAACATCATTATTTTGTACAGAATCTAAAGCGTGTTGTAATTGACGTATGCTCAACATTTTAGGATCATAGATTTGATCATTATTCTTTCCTAATTGAAAAGATTTTAAGTCAAACACTTTTTTATACTCTTTAAAATATAATCTAGTAAATTCTGTTGGACTGTTTCCTCTTTGGCCTCTTTCTTGATAGCGCCACCCATTAAACATGGTGAATTCTAAAAATTTTTTATCAGGAGAAATACGCATAATACCAGACTCGGCCATGGTCATATTGTCTTGTAATCCGTAACGTTTTTCGAAAATGACAATATTATGCATCACACTGTCATTGGATTCTTTCTTGCCTAATTTAATAACATAGCCATCTATTTTGTCATAAAAAACACCTTCTTTCAAATCCATAGCAGGCTTGGCTATAATGATATCGTACTTAAGTTTTGTTAATTTCATCTGCGCAATTGGAATTATATTATTCGCAAATAAAAACGCGATACCAGAAAGAAAAATAGTAAAAATAAATACTGGTCGCATAAATCGTACCAATGGAATTCCGGCAGCTTTGATTGCCACAAGCTCAAAGCTTTCACCAAGATTGCCAAAAGTCATTATAGAAGAAAACAACAAAGACAAAGGCAAAGAAAGCGTAATGGTATTTATAGCAACAAGACCTACTAATTGCATGATAATTAAAAAATCCAAACCCTTGCCCACTAAGTCGTCAATGTATAACCAAAAAAATTGCATAGTCAGCACAAATGTGGTTATGGTAAGTGCTGCTAAAAAAGGTCCAATAAAGGCCTTCAGAATTAGTATGTCTAATTTTTTGAACAATTTTGTAGTACTAGCTACCTATACGATGAAATAGATCTTTAACCTGGTAACCCCAAAGTTGACTTTGGTCTTTGATTTCATTTTTCTCAGCAAAATCCTTAATCACCAATATGGTTTGATTAGAAATTTCTGTTTTTTCAATTTTGAATTCAAAGTATTCATTCTTCTCACTATGTAGCCATCTGAATCTTATGAATTTATCTTCTTCTTGGTCTAAAATTTCTGCTTTATCTGGTACACCGCCGTTCCATGAAAAACTGTATACATTTTCCCATTCGTCTACTTTATCTGCAAACCATTCCTGTAATCCAGATGCAGTTGATAGAAATTCAAAAAGTATGGATGGAGAACATCTCACTGGAAATTCAAGTGTAAATAATTGTTTCTTGCTCATAAAATCTTTATCCTCTTTATATAGGTTTCGTTAGGTGCAATAATATTAAATAAATGATAGGTTCCAAGTTATTTTTTGACCTAAATAGTTAATAAATAGCCAATTAGCAATAATTCTAATATCAAATAAGCCTTAACTAGTTGAAAATCAGTAAAATAGATCAATACTCCTTTCCCAAGATTTACGTATATTTGCCACCCTTAATCAATCGGTATGTTTAATAACCTTAGTGAAAAATTAGAATCAGCCTTTAAGCACCTTAAAGGACAGGCAAGAATTAATGAATTGAATGTTGCGAATACGCTAAAAGATATTCGTAAGGCCTTATTGGATGCTGATGTGAATTTTAAAATAGCTAAAGAATTTACTGATGCCATTAAGGTGAAGGCCATGGGTGAAAAAGTGATCAATGCGATTAGTCCAGGTCAATTAATGGTAAAAATTGTGCAAGATGAGTTAACAGCATTGATGGGTTCTGAAGCTGCATTATTAGATACTTCAAAAAACCCTACCATTATTTTGGTTGCTGGTTTACAAGGTTCTGGTAAAACAACTTTTTCTGGGAAATTGGCTACTTATTTGAAGGCACAAAAAAAATCTCCTTTATTGGTTGCTGCAGATATTTATCGTCCTGCAGCGATGGATCAATTAACTGTATTAGCAGAACAAATTGGAGTGGATATTTTTGTAGAAAGAGAAAATAAAGATGCTGTATCAATTGCACAGAATGCAATTGCTTATGCAAAACAAAATAATAAAAATGTAATCATCATTGATACTGCGGGTAGATTGGCAGTAGATGAAATGATGATGAATGAAGTAGCTAATATTAAAAATGCTATTCAACCACAAGAGATTTTATTTGTAGTAGACTCCATGACTGGTCAAGACGCAGTCAATACAGCAAAGGCTTTCAACGATCGTTTAGATTTTACAGGTGTTGTATTAACTAAGTTAGATGGAGATACAAGAGGCGGTGCTGCATTGTCTATTAAATACACTGTGAATAAGCCAATCAAATTCATGAGCAGTGGAGAGAAGATGGATACTTTGGATATTTTTTATCCTGAGAGAATGGCGCAGCGAATTTTAGGGATGGGTGATATTACTTCTTTGGTAGAAAAAGCACAAGCACAATTTGATGAAGCGGAAGCAAAAAAACTAGAGAAGAAAATCAGAAAAAATCAATTCGATTTTGAAGATTTTTTAACCCAGATTCAGCAGATTAAAAAAATGGGTAATCTTAAAGATTTAATGGGTATGATACCTGGCATGGGCAAGAGCTTAAAAGATGTAGATATTAAAGATGATGCATTCAAAGGGGTAGAAGCGATTATTCAATCCATGACTTTACTGGAAAGAAGAAATCCTGACTTATTATCTCCAAAAAGAAAAGAGCGAATTGCCAAAGGGGCAGGTAAAAATATAAGTGAGATCAATGCTTTTATCAAGCAATTTGATCAAATGAAGCAGATGATGAAAATGATGAATGGCCAGATGCCAGGTGGTCCAATGGGCGGCAAAATGCCTGGATTAAGAAGATAATAATTATAACTAATTGATTATCAGCATAAATATTTCCTAAATCTATTTATCCTTTCTTGCTTAATTAGGTAGTTTCCCCTACCTTTGCATCGATTAACCCTATTTATTCACGCCTATAAATTTCTATTTAAAATGGCAGTAAAAATGAGACTACAGCGTCATGGTAGTAAGAAAAGACCATTCTACTTTATTGTAGTGGCTGACGGACGCGCACCAAGAGATGGTAAATTCATCCAAAAAATCGGTACTTACAATCCTTTAACTGTTCCTGCTACCATCCAATTGGATCGTCAAGTGGCATTGGAGTGGTTGAACAAAGGAGCGCAACCTACTGATACAGTTCACAGAATTTTATCTTTCAAAGGAGTATTGTACTTAAAGCACTTATTACGTGGTGTTAAGTTAGGTTTATTTGATGAAGCAACTGCGATGGCTAAGTTCCAAACTTGGTATGCAGAGCATGAAGCAAATATTGCTAGCAAATCAGCAGCACATAAGAATGCACAAGCTGCAAAGAAAGTGTATGTTCCTGTTGTTAAGAAAGTAGCTGAACCAGTTGCGGAAGCACCTGCTGAAGTGGTAGCTGAGGAAGCTGCTCCTGAAGCACCTGCTGCTGAAGCATCTGCTGAAGAAACACCAGCTGCAGAATAATCTTACACAGATTAAAATAGCTTTAAAAGCCCTGGCTTCTTTTTGAAGCTGGGGTTTTTTATGGAATAGATTTGAATTAATTTAGCGTATGAAAGATTTGATACATATTGGTAAAATCGTTGCACCACATGGCATCAGTGGTCAAGTGATTATAGAACATGCTTTGGGCAAGACCATTTCTTTTAAAGGAGTGGATGCGCTTTTTGTTGAGCAAACCAAAGACAGTTTTATTCCTTATTTTATTCAATCTGCTTCAGCAAAAACAGATACGCTAACACATGTGCATTTTGAGGGCATGCAAAATAGAGAAGCCACTGCTTTAGTAGTATCAAAAAAAGTATGGGTTCCACAAGAGACATTTCAAAAATTAGTAGAAAAAAATGCACCTCTTGCTTTATTGGGGTATATGGTGCAAGAGGGTGGTAAAAATTTAGGCACTATCAAAGAAGTAATAGAACAGCCACATCAATTATTAGTAACCATTGATTATAATGGGCAAGAAGCTTATATCCCTTTACATGAAGAGAGTTTAAAGGGAGTGAATCATTCAAAAAAGACAGTTACTGTTGAACTTCCAGAAGGCTTATTGGATTTATATTCTGAAAAAAATTTTATTGGTTAACAATCGTTCATAAAGAATTTTTAAAATAATTTTATAAAAGTCTACTAAATTAGTAGGAAATAAATATCTTTGTTTTCTGCTATTAAATTATAGTTTGTTTTATTAAATAGTAATTGATTAAAAAAGAATTATATGAGTTTAAGATTAGGTGATATTGCTCCAGACTTTAAAGCGAAAACAAGTATCGGTGATATAAGTTTTCATGAATATCTTGGAGATAGTTGGGGAATTTTGTTTTCGCATCCTGCAGATTTTACGCCAGTATGCACGACAGAATTAGGGAGTACTGCTGCTTTGCAAGAAGAGTTTGCCAAAAGAAATGTGAAGGTATTGGCTTTGAGTGTGGATGGGGTGGTTAGTCATCAAGAATGGATTAAAGACATTAATGAAACACAGCATGTAACAGTGGGCTTCCCTATTATTGCGGATGAAGATAAAGCTATTGCACACGCATATGATATGATTCATCCAAACGCATCAGAGACTTTCACTGTTAGATCTTTGTTTATCATTGGCCCAGATAAGAAAATAAAATTATCCATTACATACCCAGCATCTACAGGTAGAAATTTTGTAGAGGTATTAAGAGTAATTGATTCATTACAATTGACTGCTAATTTTAGTGTTGCAACCCCTGCAAACTGGAAAGATGGTGAAGATGTGATTGTAGTGCCTGCAGTAAAAACAGAAGATGCTTTAGTTAAATTCCCCAAAGGAGTAAATATTGTAAAACCATATTTGCGCTATACGCCTCAACCTAATAAATAATAATACATCTACCTTATTGGTGGTGAACGCATCTGCCCAACAGTGTGTCACTGTAGATCCGAGTCGCCACCAGACTAATTCAAATCCCCTACCATAAAATGGAGGGGATTTTTTTGTATATTTAAATTCTAAATCATTGCTTTATGAAAAAAGTACTTTTATTAGCATTAATTGCATGTATACAATTAAATGCTAGTGCTCAAAAGACCTATATACATTGTGGTAAATTAGTAGATGCAAAGACTGCTAAAATGTTAACTGCAAAAACAATTGTTGTTGAAGGAAATAAAATTGTAGAGGTTTTAGATGGTTATACTACTGCAGGTTCAAATGATAAAACCATTGACTTAAAAAACAGCACTGTTATGCCGGGTTTGATGGACATGCATGTGCATATAGAGGGCGAAAGTTCCCCAACACGTTATTTAGATGAATTTACTGTCAATAATGTTGATCAGGCATACACTGCTATGCCGCTTGTGCAAAAAACTTTAATGTCAGGTTTCACTTCTGTTAGAGACTTAGGTGGATCTGGCGTAAATATTGCTTTAAGAAAAGCGATTCAAAAGGGATTAGTAGTAGGCCCAAGAATTTATACTGCTGGAAAAGCAATTGGAACTACAGGTGGACATGCAGATCCAACTAATGGTTATAGAGAAGATTTAATGGGAGATCCAGGTCCTAAAGAAGGGGTGATTAATGGTGTGGAAGATGCATATAAGGCAGTAAGACAAAGATATAAAGAGGGTAGTGATGTTATTAAAATTACTGCTAGTGGTGGAGTGTTAAGTATGGCTGCAAATGGTCAAAACTCTCAATTCACTGACGAAGAGTTAAAAGCAATTGTTGCAGCTGCAAAAGATTATGGTTTTAAAGTAGCTGCTCATAGTCATGGAGCTGAGGCAATGAAGCGTGCTATTAAAGCTGGAGTGAATTCTATTGAACATGGTACTTTAATGGATGATGAAGTGTATCCTTTAATGAAACAACATGGCACTTATTTAGTAGCTACTATCATTGCGGGAAGATCTTCTTCAGACTCTGCAAAAATCCCCGGTTATTATCCACCAATGATTGCTAAAAAGGCAATAGAAATTGGACCTAAGAGTCAAAGTAATTTTGCCCGTGCTTATAAGGAGGGTGTTAAAATTGCTTTTGGAACTGATGCTGGCGTATTCCCTCATGGAAAAAACTGGCTAGAATTTGTATACATGACAGAAGCAGGTATGCCTATCTTGGAAGCCATTCAATCTGCTACTTGGAATGCAGCTGATTTAATGGGTACTCAAAATATTCTAGGAAGTATTGAGCCTAATAAATTAGCCGATATCATTGCAGTGAATGGAGATCCAACCAAAGATGTTAAGGTAATGGGTCAGGTAAATTTTGTAATGAAAGACGGAGTAGTATATAAGTCTGGTAAATAAATTATACTAGGCATTCCACTTATCTAATTGCTTTAAACAAGCAGTTAAATCTTTAGGCAAAGGGGCTTCCAAGTGAAGCCTCTTTCCTTTATAGTCTAGCCCTACACTAAATGCATGTAATGCTTGTCTTGCTAATAATGGTCTTTCTTCTTCTACTTCTTTAGCTAATTTGAAATTCTTTTTCTTAATACTTGAAAGTAATAATTTTTCTCCTGTACCATATTGTTCATCTGCCACCATGGGATGTCCAATATGTTTTGCATGAACTCTAATCTGATGGGTTCTTCCTGTATGAATTTGAAAAGATACCCAAGCAAATCTTTTAAACATTTTTACTACTTGATAAGTGGTTAATGCAGCCTTGCCTTTTGCATGGGTGATCATCATACCTTTCTTAACCGTATGTTCCATGATAGGCACATCAATTGTGCCTTCGGCAGGGGGATTGCCCATCACTAAACCAAGGTATTTTTTTTCGATATCTCTTCCTTCAAATAATGCACTTAATTCTTTATGTGCTATTTCGTTTTTTGCAAAAATGATTAATCCACTAGTGAATTGATCTAATCTATGTACAGTAAATATATTCCCATATTTTTCTATTAACATGGATTTTAAAGAAGGGGTAATGCCAAAGCGATCAGGAATACTTAATACACCTGCAGGTTTATTTAAGACAATCATGTCCTCGTCTTCAAAAATAATATCTAACATCCTACTGATTGGCTTTTCTAGTAAATGACTTGTTTAAGAACTTTAATAATCTAACTTCTTTTTCAGATAAGAAACGCCATTTACCTCTATCCACGTTTTTCTTAGTTAGATTAGCAAACATCACTCTATCTAAATGTCTTACATCATAACCTAAGTGTTCAAATATTCTTCTCACAATTCTGTTTCTACCACTGTGAATCTCAATTCCTATAACATTTTTTGCAGCACCCACATAACTTACGGCATCTGCAGCAATAAAACCGTCTTCTAATGTAACACCCGCAGCAATAGCTTCTAGATCTGCTTTTGTAACAGGCTTGTCTAAAGTAACTTCGTATATTTTTTTAATCTCGTAAGATGGATGTGTTAATTTTTGCGCTAGATCTCCGTCGTTTGTTAAGACCAATACACCAGTGGTGTTTCTATCTAATCTTCCTACTGGAAACATTCTTTGTGTGGTAGCGTTTTTGATAATATCTAGTACCGTCTTTCTTCCTTCTGGATCGTTAGCAGTACAGATATAGTCTTTTGGCTTATTTAATAAAATATAAACTGGAGTTACTTGTAATTTTAAGACTTTACCTTTTAATCTAACAACATCTTTGTATTGTACTTTATAACCAGGCTCTAATACGGTATCTCCATTTACAGTAACACTACCTGCTTTCACTAATTCAGCTGCTTCTCTTCTTCCACAAGTACCTGCATGTGCAATGTATTTGTTTAATGGCATTTGATCGTGTGGAATATCTGTGCTCGCTGTTACCTTACCTATGCTTGCAGTTCTTTTTTCATCTGCACGATCCATAGATGCTGGTGTTCTTTTTTTGAAGGTAGGCTTTGGTCCGCGTTTATTATTTCCCACAGGCTCCACAGCTATACCTCTTGCAATATCTTTCTTTCTTTGACGCGCAGCTTCACCAGCTAATCTAGATTCTACCTTAGCTTTCTTTTTTTCTTGTCTGTATTCTTCTTTAACAGCTGCTCCTTTTTTCTTATTGGAGAATTTGTCAAAATTGTCTGTTCTTTTCTTGTTCATATTTACCCTTTGTTGGCTAATTGACCACATGCTGCATCAATATCCTTTCCTCTACTTCTTCTTACTCTTACATTGACTCTGTTCTTTTGTAACATCTCTACAAAACGCTCAAAGCCATCTTCGTCAGGTTTATCAAATGGGAATTGATCAATTGAATTGTATTCGATTACATTAATTAAATCCGCAGGCACTTGTCTGTAGATTTTTGTTAATTCCATCGCATCTTTTTCAGAGTCATTAAAATCTTTGAATAAGATATATTCAAAAGTGATTTCATTGCCTGTCTTCTTATAAAAATAATTCAAGGCTTCTATCAAAGCTTGAATATTATTGCTTTCATTGATGGGCATAATTTCATTTCGCTTTTTATCGTTTGCTGCATGCAAAGACAATGCTAATTTGAATTTCACCATATCGTCACCTAATTGTTTGATACCTTTTGCAACTCCTGCAGTAGAAACAGTAATTCTTCTTGGGCTCATTCCTAAACCTTCAGGAGAAGTAATACGTTCTATTGCTGCTAATACATTCTTATAGTTTAATAATGGTTCGCCCATTCCCATAAAAACAATATTGCTCAAATTGGCATCATAGGTTTTTTCTGTTTGTTGCTTGATCATTACCACCTGGTCATATATCTCGTCAAAACTTAGGTTTCTTTTACGCTCCATATAACCTGTTGCACAAAACTTACAGCTTAAACTACAGCCAATCTGTGAAGACACACAAGCGGTTTTTCTCTCGGTTGTAGGAATTAAAACACCTTCAATCATATGATCGTCAAATGTTCTGAATCTTGTTTTTAAAGTGCCATCCTCGCTTAATTGGGTAGCATCTAAGCTAAGTGCAGGTAGGGTGAACTGCTCCACTAATTTTTGACGTAGGGCTTTACTTAAATTGCTCATATCGTCAAAACTATGGGCATGTTTTTGCCATAGCCACTCTTGAATTTGCTTTACTCTGTAAGAGGGCTCTCCGGCCTCTTGTATAAATCGTTCAATATCAGCCACTTGTG
>JBJOIU010000059.1:0-13280 GCA_046046935.1 Bacteroidota bacterium | reverse complement strand
CTGGACCAATTTTAGCAAGATTTAAAAAAGCATATTTACCTAAACCTGGTGGAGATAAAATTGGTAGAAGAAGATTAGATACACATATTATTGGTTTTCAAAATTTAGGTGCCACCTATGCATACGATCAAGAACTTGCATGCTTTACTATTAGCACTAGTGGATTGAAAGGCACTCATATGTTATTAGATGAACCTTCTGTAACAGGTACTGCAAACATAGTCATGGCAGCTGTTTTAGCAGAAGGCATCACTACTATTTATAATGCAGCTTGCGAACCATATTTGCAACAATTGTGTTCGATGTTGAACAGAATGGGCGCAAAAATTGCTGGCATTGGAAGTAATTTATTAACCATTGAAGGTGTTGAAAAATTAGCTGGCACTTCGCATCGTATTTTACCAGACATGATTGAGATTGGTTCTTTCATTGGTTTAGCTGCGATGACACAAAGTGAAATTAGAATCAAAGATGCTGGTGTACAACACTTAGGTATTATACCAGACAAGTTTAGATTGTTAGGAATTGATATGGATATTCAAGGTGATGATATATTTATTCCTGCGCAAGAAGATTATGAGATACAAACTTATATGGATGGTGGTATATTAACTATTTATGATAATCCTTGGCCCGGATTCACTCCAGATTTATTAAGTATTGTTTTAGTTACAGCTACACAAGCAAAGGGCTCTGTATTAATTCATCAGAAGATGTTTGAAAGCAGATTGTTCTTTACCGATAAACTAATTGATATGGGCGCGCAGATTATTTTATGTGATCCACATCGTGCTACTGTGATTGGTTTGGGAAGAAAATATCCTTTACGTGGCATTACGATGAGTAGCCCTGATATTCGCGCAGGACAAGCTTTATTAATTGCTGCATTGAGTGCAGAAGGCAAAAGCACTATTCAAAATATTGAACAAATAGATAGAGGCTATCAAAACATTGACACCCGCTTACAAGCACTAGGTGCAGATATCAAAAGAATTTAAAATAAGAAGTTATATAAGAAGAAAGGCCACGCTTGCGTGGCCTTTCTTCTTCATCATTATCGAAAGTTTTAGGTCGCTAATTTTTTATAGCGGCCTAAAACTTGGCAGGTGTACCTGGCTTCATAATAGATTTCTTAATGAACGCTCTTAAGTGATCATTACTTGTTTGTAAATCTTCTTTTCTTAAATACATCATATGTCCACTTCTGTATCCTTCCCAGAACATTCTGTCTTGAATTTTTCCAGCAGGATCCATTTGCCACATATTATATTTAGCATTGAAATAATCACAAGCACCATCATAATAACCTGATTGTACAAGTACATTTAAATATGGATTTTGCATCATTGCTTGTCTTAAATCATCACCTGTTTTATTATTGGTATTATCCCATGGATATACTGGTCCAAATATATAATAAGGTAAATCTGTTTTGTATCCTAACTCATCTCTTAAATACATATTAATGGCAGGCGTAAATGAATGCTCCCAGCTTGTTAACTCTGAATTATAATCAGGTCTTTCACCAGCATCTTTTTTGTCGATACCAATATATCTTGAATCTAAACGTCCCACTGTTTTACCTTGATCTCTTAATAATTCTTTCCAAAAGAAATCAAAAGGAATTTCTAAATTTTGATTCATTACCGCAGTTTCACTAAGACCAATATATTTAGACAATTTCTTTACCATTGTAGAACGCTTGTCTGCGCTCATTGCACCACCTAGAGTCATTGCTGGTAATAATTCATTTATTGTGAATGCTTCCACTTCTGGCAAATATGCTGTCAAGTCTTTTGATTGTAAGTCTGCAGGTAATTTTTTATGATGCCATGCAGTTGCTGCCATATAAGGAACACGTAATGCTGCACTCATAGGTCCATCACGCTTGATACCTAAATCTGTTGGAGATACCAAGATCACACCATTTAAATACATCCAATGTCTGTTTTGTAATTCTAATGACAAACCAGAAACTCTTGTTGTACCATAACTTTCTCCAATTAAGAATTTTGGAGATGCCCATCTTTTTTGACGAGCAACAAAAGCGTTAATCCAATCTGCTAAATATTTTACATCTGCATTTACACCGAAGAATTTAGAAGTTGGCGTTGACTTATCTAATATTCTTGAAAATCCAGTATTCACTGGATCGATAAATACTATATCAGCAACATCTAAAATAGATTGTTGATTATCTTCAAATCCGTATGGTTGAATAGGATAGCCTTCGTCATCAATTTTCAATTTCTTAGGGCCTGTATAGCCTAAATGCATCCAAACACTTGCTGTACCTGGTCCTCCGTTAAAAGAGATCACCAAAGGTCTAGTCTCTTTATTAGACACGTCAGTTCGCTCATAATACACGTAAAATAAACCTGCTATAGCTTTTCCATTATCATCCCATACAGGTTGTGTTGCAGTGGTTACTTTATAAGGTACTTTTTGACCCTTAATAGTAACTTCTCCATTCTTTTCTGATTTAAGATCAACATTTAGCTCTCTTTTGTGCGCTGGATTCGCATCAGGAGTAGCTTTTGGCGCAGCTTCTTCTGTTGGTCTTTGCGCTTGAACAAACAAGCTGCTAACTAACAACAAAATTGTAAATAGTTGTTTTTGCATAAGGCTATTTTTTAATAGAATAAAATTTATAGTCCTAAATATACATCATTATAAAGATGCTAGATATCCCTTAGTATAATTATTTATTTAGGCTTGATTTCTGTAAATTTGACTATGTCAGCAATTGTTCCCATTACCAATAAAAAAGTGATCATTTTAACGGCGCCATCGGGTGCCGGTAAGTCTACTATTACTAAATATCTTTTAGCGAATTACCCTAATTTGGCTTTTTCTATTTCTGCAACCACCAGAAAACCAAGAGGTACCGAAAAAGATGGTATTGAATATCATTTTTTAAGTGCAGCAGCCTTTGAAGGTCATATTTATCAAAACGACTTCTTAGAATACGAAATGGTATATGAGGGTTTATATTACGGCACTCTTAAATCAGAATTGGACCGTTTATGGCAATTGGGCAAAACGCCTGTTTTGGATATTGATGTGAAGGGCGCTTTAAATGTACAAAAGGTATTAGGAGAGAATTGCTTGTCAATATTTATCATGCCTCCAAGCATAGAAGTATTGAAAGAAAGATTATTCAGCAGACAAACAGAATCTGCTGAAGCGATACAAACAAGAATTGACAAAGCAGCTTATGAAATTGAATTTAGTAATCAATTTAAAGCCATTGTAAAAAACGAAGTATTAGAAGTAGCTTGTGCTGATGTGGCAAAGCTGATTGAAAATTTTATAAATAATTAATTATGAGCATGCAAGGCAAAACGGTTTTAATTACCGGAGGAACAAGAGGGATCGGAAAAGCAATGGCTTTGAAATTAGCTGCTGCTGGTGCGAATATTGTGATTGCTGCTAAATCGATCGAAGAAGATCCAAGACTGGGTGGCACTATTTATACTGCAGCTGCAGAGGTGGAAGCCCTTGGTGCAAAGGCTTTGGCGGTTCAGGTAGATATTAGAGACGAGGCACAAATTGCTGCAGCGATAGCTAAAACAATCGAAACTTTTGGAGGCTTAGATATTTTAATTAATAATGCAAGTGCTATTCAATTAACTGATACTGCAGGTACTCCAAGCAAGCGTTTTGATTTAATGCATGATATTAATGTTAGAGGTACTTTTTTAATGGTACAACATGCCCTACCTTATTTAAGAAAAGGTAAGAACCCGCATATTTTAACCTTATCTCCTCCTATCAATCTTGCACCAAAATGGTTAGCACCGCATGTAGCATATACTATTTCTAAATACAATATGAGCATGATGACATTGGGCTGGGCAGAAGAATTTAGAGAAGATGGTATTGCAGTAAACGCTTTATGGCCTCGCACTACTATTGACACAGCCGCTGTTCGTAATTTATTAGGTGGAGAGGCTTTGGCTAAAATGAGCAGAACAGTAGATATTATTGCAGATGCCGCTTTCTTTATTTTATCTAAAGAAAAGCTAGCTTATACTGGTAAAACATTTATTGACGAAGAAGTATTGGCTGCAGAAGGCATTACCGACTTAGAAAAATATTCGGTGGTTCCTGGAGGAAAATTATTTTACGATTTATTTTTATAAAGATTTAAAACAACTCAGATGAAAAAATTATTGTTAGGTGCTGTGATGTTATTGTCTTTTGGTGCATGGGCACAAAAGAAGACTAAACTTGATCCAACTGCTGCTACTAAAGATGCTGCATTGAATGCATTGAATAATGCATATGATGCAGATAAGAAAACAGCTTTACAAATTTGGGATTTTGCCGAAGTAGGTTATAAAGAAGTAAAGAGTGCTGCATTACATGTGCAACATTTAAAAGACGCTGGTTTTACAGTACAAACGGGTGTAGCAGATATTCCTACTGCTTTTGTAGCAACCTATGGTTCTGGTAGCCCTGTAATTGGCATTTTAGCAGAATATGATGCATTACCTGGTATTATTCAAACAGCTTCACCTGAAAGAACACCTGCTCCTGGTAAAACAGCGGGCCATGCTTGTGGTCATCATTTATTTGGTACAGCGAGTGTATCTGCAGGGATTGCAATAAAAGATTTGATCGCTTCTGGAAAATTAAAGGGCACCGTTAAAGTATTTGGTACGCCTGCAGAAGAAGGTGGAAGCGGTAAAGTATTTTTAGTAAGAGCTGGTTTATTCAATGATGTTGATGCAGTGATTCACTGGCATCCTGATGATGTAAACGCTGTGACTACTACAAGTGCTTTAGCCAATAAATCTGCTAAATTTAAATTCTATGGTGTGTCTGCACATGCTGCAGCAGCTCCGGACCAAGGAAGATCTGCATTAGATGCAGTAGAAGCTATGGACAATATGGTCAACATGATGCGTGAACATATTCCACAAGAAACTAGAATTCACTATGTAATTACTTCTGGTGGTAAAGCACCGAACGTGGTACCCGATTTTGCTGAAGTGTATTACTATGTACGTCATCCAAAAAGAAAAGACGTTGTTGAAATTTTTGACAGAGTAGTGAAAGCTGCTGAAGGCGCTGCACTTGGAACTGGAACAACTATGAAGTATGATATCATTGGTGGCACACATGACTTGTTGATAAATAAAACACTAGCTGAAGCAATGCAAGTAAATTTAGATAAAGTTGGTGGCGTGAATTATACAGAAGAAGAAATTGCATTTGCTAAAAAAATTCAACCAACTATGGTTTCCCCTGTTGATATGACAACTGCTGCAAAAGTTAAACCATTAACTTATATCAACGAAGGCAATAGTGGTTCTACCGATGTAGGTGATGTAAGCTATGCAAAACCAACTGTTGGTTTACGTGCTGCTACATGGGTGCCTGGTACTGCTGCACATAGCTGGCAAGCCATTGCTTCTGGTGGAACAGAGATTGGTACAAAGGGAATGTTGGTAGCAAGTAAAACAATGGCTTTAACTGCAATTGATTTAATGAGCAACCCTACATTACTTACAAAAGCCATCGAAGAATTTAAAACTTCTATCGGCGATTATAAATACAAAGCATTGTTAGGAGATATTAAACCAGCCTTAAACTATAGAGACTAGTTCCAAAATGAGTCACAAAAAAATAGCGCTTATATTTTATAAGCGCTATTTTTTTACTCGTTCACTTCCGGTCTCATCTGCGGGAAGAAGAGCACATCTTGAATAGACGGCTGATTTAACATCATCATACATAATCTATCAATACCAATGCCAATTCCAGAAGTTGGTGGCATACCATATTCTAGTGCTCTTAAGAAATCATGATCAATAAACATTGCTTCATCATCTCCTCTTTCCATTAATGCCAATTGATCTTCAAATCTTTTTCTTTGATCAATTGGATCATTTAATTCAGAGTAAGCGTTTGCTAATTCTTTTCCGTTTACCATTAATTCAAAACGCTCCACTAATCCTTCTTTACTTCTATGCTTCTTAGTTAAAGGACTCATTTCTACTGGATAGTCAATAATGAAAGTAGGTTGTATATATGTGTGCTCACTTGTTGCACCAAAGATTTCATCTATTAATTTACCTTTTCCAATGGTTGGAGGCACATCTATTTTTAAAGTCTTACACACTTCTCTTAATCCTGCTTCATCCATCGCGCTGATATCAATGCCTGTATTTTCTTGAATGGCCTCCATGATACTAATTCTACGATAAGGTGCTTTAAAATTAATAGTCTTATCACCTACCGTTAATTCTGTAGTGCCATGTAATGTCAAAGCAATCTTTTCAAATAACTGCTCGGTGATTTCCATCATCCAGAAATAATCTTTGTAAGCAGTATACCATTCTAAAACCGTGAACTCTGGATTATGCGTACGATCCATTCCTTCGTTTCTGAAGTTTCTACTAAACTCATACACCCAATCAAATCCACCTACTATCAAACGCTTTAAATATAACTCGTTAGCTATACGTAAATAGAAAGGCACGTCTAAGGCATTATGATGCGTGATAAAGGGTCTAGCAGCAGCACCACCTGGTATAGCTTGTAATACAGGCGTATCCACTTCTAATGCACCACGATCATTTAAAAACTGACGAATGGTGTTCATTAACACAGTACGCTTCGTAAATGTATCTTTTACGTCTGGATTAATAATTAAGTCTGCATATCGTTGACGATATCTGAATTCTGGATCGGTCACTGCATCAAATACCTGGCCAGCTTCGTCACGCTTAACCACCGGAAGTGGCTTTAATGATTTAGCTAATAATGTAATCGTATTGGAGTGAACAGATGTCTCACCTGTTTTGGTAGTGAACACATATCCTGTTGAGCCAATAATATCTCCTAGGTCCATTCCGTTTTTAGTAATTACGTCCCAATAAGACTTGTCTTCGTCAGGACAAATCTCATCTCTCTTCACATATAATTGGATAATACCCTTGTCGTCTTGAATCTTGATAAATAACACTTTGCCCTTATCATTCACGCTCATGATTCTACCAGCCACACAAACAGCAGCAAATTGCTCTTTAGTCTCTTCGGTATATTGATCCTTGATATCTGTTGAATAATGTGTAACAGGGTAAAGGGGGGCAGGATAGGGGTTAATGCCAGCTGCCTCTAAAGCTTGTAGCTTTTCTCTTCTAATAATCTCTTGTTCTGATAAAGAATGACTCATTAATATATAATTATGAGTGCAAAAGTAAAACTTAGTAGTCAATTAACGAAAGAACCCTGCTTGAACTTCGGTTTCGGTTAAATGTATTAAATCTCCAGGATGCATTTTGTCAATGCTATATTTACCCATTTGAGCTCTAATTAATCTTAGTACAGGGAAACCTACACTGGCAAACATCTTGCGCACCTGTCTATTCTTTCCTTCTGTTAATTGAATAGAGGCCCAACTTATAGGTATAGACTTTCTATAGCGAATGGGCGGATTACGCTCGGGTACTTCGATGGTATCTGGTAAAATACTTAACTGTGCTGGCTTAGTTTGATAGGATTTTCCATCTATACTGATTTGCACCCCTTTTCTTAATTGTTGTATCGCTTCTTCCGTAATGGCTCCGTCTACTTGTACCCAATAAGTTCTTTTATGTTCAAAGCTTGGATGTAATAATTGATGATTGATCTTCGTATCATTAGTAAGTAATAATAATCCTTCACTATCATAATCTAATCTTCCAACTGGATACACATCTTTCTCTACCTCTATAATATCTTTCAAACATAATTTTCCATCAGTTGATGTGAACTGAGAGAGTACTTGAAATGGTTTGTATAGAAGATAATATTGCATGTAAAAGTCTTACAAAAAACAAAGTCCCACTGTTGGTGGGACCTCGTATATGGATGGGTTAGTAAGTACGGGAATTGAATTCCCATCACAATATTAAATATACTTTATCCTAATTCAAAAAATTTTTTTAACAAATTTTTTGTGGTTATCCACAAATGGCCTAATTGAAAGCGTTTGAAAAATTATTTTTCACTACTTAATTCAACTGTTTTTTGTTTTGTATTTTTTTAAATGAAAATTTTTAATTCTTCTGAAACGCTTTATTCATAATAGTTTCAGATATATGCATTTGTAAAAAATTAATTGATTAACGCAAAATAATATTTATAAAAATGCATCGCTAAGCACAAAAAATTAGAGAGAAAATCACGAAAAAAAATTTTTTACAAAAAAGGCTCGTTACCTTTGATTTAGGCCAAAAAACACGAATATGAAGCTTTCTGCACCCGTTTCAATACAATCGATAGCTGATTTAATAGCATCAGAAATTATCGGAAATGATCAATTATTTATTACTGGAGTGAATGAAATTCATCAAGTAGAAAAGGGTGATATTGTATTTGTTGATCATCCAAAATATTATGATAAATGTTTGAACAGTGATGCAAGTTGTATCATTATCAATAATAAAGAAGTGCAAATTCCGGCAGGCAAAGCCATCTTATTTTGCGAAGATCCATTCCAAGCATATGTAAAAATTGTAGCGCATTTTAAACCAATTCATCATAGTAATACCCCTATTTCTTCAGATGTAAAAATGGGAAAAGACACTATTATAATGCCGAATGTTTTTATTGGAAACAATGTAAGTATAGGGGACAATTGTATCATTCAACCGGGTGTAGCGATTATGTCTGATACCATTATTGGTAACAATGTGATTATTCAATCCAACACGGTTATTGGTAGTGATGCTTTCTATTATAATACTAAGAAACAGCGTCCTGACTGGTATACTAAAATGCCTAGCTGTGGTAGAGTCATTTTGGAAGATAAAGTAGAAATTGGTGCTGGTTGCACCATTGATAGAGGGGTAAGTGGAGACACGATAATTGGCAGAGGGACCAAGATTGACAATATGGTGCATATTGGTCATGATACCCAAACCGGAGCAAATTGCTTATTTGCTGCAGGCGTAGCCATTGCAGGTGGGGTGAAAATTAAATCTGGTGTGACACTTTGGGGTCAGGTAGGCGTGAATAAAACCATCACTATCGAAGATAATGTGACTGTAATGGGACATTCGGGAGTAGTTGGTTCTTTAGAAGCGGGTAAAACTTATTTTGGATTCCCTGCAGAAGACGCAAATATTAAACGTAGAGAACTTGTTTGGATAAGACGTATTCCTGAGCTATGGAAAAAAGTAATGGAAGCATAAATAGCCCTATTACAAGTTATGTAAGTTGGTTAATTCTTTACAGGTTCTTTCGATCGTAGCTTCGATTGTTCTATATGTAAATGAAGGGAAAGCTTCTAGAAATTTCTGGTTATTAAAATGTACCACTGCTTGTGCAGTTGCAGCTGTTTCTTTGGTCAATAAAGGTGCTTTACCTGTAAACAATGCTTTAATGGCTTCTAGTCTCCAAACTATGGCTGCCAATGTTGGTGTTACTTTTCTGTGAGGTGGTCTTTTATTAAATCCCTTTGCTATTAAACTAAAGATCTCTCTATATGAACGATTATCTCCGCTAATAATATATCGTTGGCCACTAATAGAAGAGTCCATCAATAATTGCATAGCATCTATAACATCTAACACATCTACAAATCCACTCACCCCTTCTGTATACCATGGAAACTCTTTGTAAGCGGATTTAAAAATTTCTGAAGAACCTTTATTCCAATCTCCCGCACCTAATATAATAACAGGATTTACAATAGCTATATTCAAGCCCTCTGCCATCCCTCTCCAAACCTCCATCTCTGCCAAGTATTTAGATTTACCATAGACACTATTACTAGTAGCCGGAGTCCAATACATGCTTTCATCTACAGCTTTATCTTTTCTTATTCTTCCTAATGCGGCAACAGAACTTACAAATACTAATTTTTCAATGCCTTGTTCTAAACATTGATTCACCACATTCGCTGTGCCTTCTACATTAGCGTGTAACATAGTGCCAGCCTGGCCTGGAGCAAAAGAAACAATCGCTGCACAATGGTATACATGTGTTACACCTTGCATAGCTTCTTCTAAACTAGCAATATCTAAAATATCTCCTTGCTTCCAAATTACTTTGTCTGCACCTTTAAATTCGGGAATTTGTTTTCTGTATAATGCACTAACTGACTTTCCTTTCTCCACCAAGGACTGAATTAAATGAGCACCCACTAAACCACTTGCGCCAGTTACAAAAATCATGCTGTTTATTCTTTAATTAATCTGCCAATATCTACTTTTAATTGCTCTACTTCGATAGGTTTTAAACCATCATAAATCTTTCCTCTTATTTTACCATTACGATCTACTAGGGCAAAAAACTGAGTATGAATAAATTGATCTTCTATTTTTTCTACATTGTTTTTTGGATCATCTAATAAATAGGAGCCTCTAGCCATTTGGTATAAACTATCTTTTCTTCCTGTTAAGAAAATCCATTTTGCTGTATTGACTTGTAAAGAATCTGCATAACGTTTTAATACTGGAACAGAGTCTGTTTCTGGATTACAAGTATGTGAAATAATTTGAAAATCTGGTTCTTTTTGATACAAGGCATACACCGTTTTCATATTGGTGTTTAGCTTAGGACATATACCCTTACAGGTGGTGAAAAAATATTCTACAACAGTAATTTTATTTTGATACACAGCCTCTGTAACTTTCTGCCCGTCCTGATTGGTAAAGCTAAAGGGTTGAACATAACTTAAAACAGGCATTTTTACCTTCCAGTTATCTGTCCCTCTAAATAAGAAATAATAAAATCCAGCAATTAAAACCACGAAAAAAACAATATAGATAATCGCTTTTTGATTGAGTTTACTTGTAGCCATAATGGATGTTTTTTACGCCATAAAGGTAGTATTTAATTAGTCCTTTTATTGGTTATCTTTGCACTATGTTTAAAAATTGGAATTGGGACGCAGTTGGTATTGGTGCTTCTTTAGCATGTGCAATTCATTGTGCTTTATTGCCTTTGTTTTTTAGCAGCTTGCCTTTATTGGGTATTAATATCTTACACAACCTTCAGTTTGAATTAGGAATGATCTTATTATCCTTTGGTATTGGTGCTTACTCTTTATATCATGGATATAAAAAGCACCACCATTCCTTCAGACCATTTATTTTGTTTAGTATTGGAATTGCCTTAATGTTAAGCAGGATGCTTTTCAGAGAATGGGACCTTTTCTTATTATTCCCTGCAGCGTTTTTTATTATTATTGCGCATATCAACAATCATAATAGTTGCAGAATGCACAATCATGCGCATGCTGATGATTGCGATCACTAAGTTGCGTTAAATAGTGTAAGTCATCGTGCCATCCTTCTCATCCTTAATTTGGATGCCCATATCGGCTAATTGATTTCTAATTTTATCGCTGGTAGCAAAATCTTTTCTTGCCTTGGCGTCTTTTCTGATTTCAATCAATAATGCTACCACGCCTTTTAATTGCTCTCGATTCGCGCCTTCTTCAATTTTAATACCTAATATATCTTCTACAAATAGCTTTAATTGCTTTTGTGCATAGATCCATGTATCTCCACTAATTGCATCGGCAGCAATATGCTTGTCTTTTAATGAATTGATACTTGGTAATATCTCAAATAAATTAGCAACTACTTTAGCTGTATTAAAATCATCGTCCATGAATTGTTCTAATTCATCTACCCATGTTTTTAATTGAGTATCCAATGCTGCATCAGCGGCACTGCTACCTGCGTTAAAGCTTTGTGCTTTCAACCACTCATAAGCTTCCATTAATCGCTTTAATGCTTTTTCAGATGCTTGTAATGCTTCATTGCTAAAATCTAAAGTACCTCTATACTGACTTTGTAAAATAAAGAATCGCACAGTCATAGGTGCATAGGCCTGTGTTAATTCGTGGTGTTGACCAGAAAACAATTCACTTAACTTAATCACATTATTATAACTCTTTCCCATTTTACGACCATTGATCGTAATCATGTTATTGTGCATCCAATAACGTGCAGGTATCTCGTGATTACATACATTACTTTGTGCTATCTCACATTCATGATGAGGGAATTGTAAATCCATTCCGCCACCGTGTATATCAAAACGCTTGCCTAAATATTTAGTAGCCATTGCAGAACACTCAATATGCCAACCTGGGAAACCTTCTCCCCATGGGCTTTGCCAGCGCATGATATGTTCAACAGGTGCTTTTTTCCATAAAGCAAAATCTACTTTATTTTTCTTCTCGTCTTGGTTTTCTAATTCTCTCGTTGTATCTAATTGCTCTTCTAAATTTCTTCCACTTAAAATACCATAAGGTTGATTTTTCTTAGAATAATCCTCATTGTATTTTACCACATCAAAATAAACAGAGCCATTTTTTTCATAAGCATAACCATCTTTAATAATGGTCTTGATCATTTCAATTTGCTCTACTATATGACCAGTGGCAGTTGGCTCTATACTTGGTGGCATATTGTTAAACTGCTCCATTGCCCAATGATATAAGTGCGTATATTTTTGCACTAATTCCATCGGCTCTAATTTTTCTAAAATAGCTTTAGAGGCAATTTTATCTTCTGCTTGTTTTCCTTCTTCTTCAAAATGTCCTGCATCTGTTATATTTCTAACATAACGAACCTTATAACCCTTGTGCAATAAATAACGATATACCACATCAAAAGTGATAAAGGGTCTAGCATGCCCTAAATGACTCTCTCCACTTACAGTTGGTCCACATACATACATGCCAACATAGGGCGCATTAATGGGCTCAAATACTTCTTTTTGTCTGCTGAGTGAATTGTATAACTTAAGTGGCATAATAGTGCCTCAAAGATATTTGATTTTAGGGAATTGAGCGGCCTATTTCTTCTTTAACAATAGGTCGGATAAAACCATATGGTGATCGCTAAGGTTTTCATCCACCGATTCCCAACCTTTTACTTCCCATCGATCATCGGCAATTATATAATCTATACGTAGGGTTGGAGAAAGACCCATAAATGTTAAGCCAATACCAAACCCTTTTTGCAAAAAGGCATCCTGCCATTTACCTTTGATGGTTTTATAGGTATAAGAACTAGGCACGTCGTTAAAATCGCCCGTTATAATAGTTGGATAAGGTGATTGATCTATAGCATTTCTAACTATTTCAGCTTGCACTGCTCTTTCTACAAAAGCTTTCTTCATTTTTCTAGCTACACCTCTATTGGCTTTTACGTCTAAATCGTTACTAGGTGTTTCATGAAACTCAAAATCGTTTTCTTTAAAACGATAAGAAGCTAAATGGGTGGTATAAATTCTTATTGTGTCGTCTCCCTTTATTAAAGTGG
>JBJOIU010000058.1:0-13938 GCA_046046935.1 Bacteroidota bacterium | reverse complement strand
GTCTCCCTTTATTAAAGTGGTATAAATAACACTTTCTCCGTTTTCAAATGCAGTTCTTTTAGCGTCCAGGATAGGATACTTTGAATAAATGATACAGCCTGAAAAATAACTTGGATCTGCGGTATGATAATCTTTGGAGAAAAAAGAATGAGGATATTTTTTTTCAAAATACAATGCATGATTAGCGGCATCGTTTGGTTTCTCTTTGGTATTATACTCTTGTAAACAAATTATATCTGGATCCCATTTTTGAATTGAATAAGCAATTTCTTCTGCTCTAAATTTATGTCCTGCCGCCATTTCTTCACTACCATTAAACTCTTTAATATTCCAACTAGCTACTCTTAATTGATTGTTCTTTCTTTTAGCCGGGAAAGGTGTTCCTGGATGCCAAGCAAACAGCACTGTGATTGTGTTCCAGCCAATAATTAAACTTATCAAAGGAAACAAGGCAACTATTGGTTTAGCTAATAACCAAAGTATAATTAATAATAATTCAATTACAATTAAATAGGGTGCAGCAAGTCCTAAAAAACCGTTAACCCAAATAAATGGTAGTGGATGAAAAAATATAGGATATAAAAACAAAGTCGTTACTAGTATATTCAATACCAATAAAAACTGTTTCATAAAAACCCTGAACCTTGACTTATTTTTAGCCATTAATGCTTAGGTGTTAAACTATTATTGATGGACCTTAATAATTGATGCATCCATGCACCTAAATCTATTTCTTTTTTCAATAAAATGGCAAAGAGTAATCCACTTAATCCCCCCAATACAATAGAGAAGCTTTCTTCTATCGACAAATTAATTAAAGAGAGCCCTGTTATTATTAAATAGACTAAGACCAATAACCATGTTGGTATACCTTTTCCAATATTAGATAGTGTACTATAAGTTGGCGCAATCACAAGTGATGCCAATGCGATGGCTAATACACTAGTTTGAGCACCAATAAATGGCTCATGTCCATTATGTAATACATAACTTATTGCAGCAATTAAACCGCTGTATAAATAGATAGGGAAAAGATGTTTATTGGATTGAACATTTTGTAAAATATTTCCAAAAACAAATAACCAAAACATATTGGTGAATAAAGACCAAAAATTATCATGGGTCCAATTAAAACTTAATAGGGTCCAAGGAGCTTGTTTTATGGTAGAGGGTAATAAAATTACATATTGATAGATCTCGTTTTGAAAATCTATTGCAGGAAAGCCTTCCAAATAATAGGTCACTTTCATAAACACAAAAGCCACGGCAATAACTAAATTCACTGCCAATAATGCTACTAATGCATTATTGTCTGCACCCCACAAAGGCTTTTTGGATTGATCGTTCATTTAAATGAATTGATATTAAAAGAAAGTTTTTCTATTTTTTTTATTCCAGATAAACACTAAAATAAAACCAATCACCGCACCACCCACATGCGCCCATCTAGCTACATTATCTCCTGCAGAATTTCTTAGTGCAAAAATTAGTTCATAAGAAAAATATAAAATGCCCAACCATTTTGCTTTGATAGGGAATAAGAAATAGATGTAGATATAAGTGTTCGGAAATAAATAAA
The DNA here is from genome assembly GCA_046046935.1 of Bacteroidota bacterium. Classification (GTDB taxonomy): domain Bacteria; phylum Bacteroidota; class Bacteroidia; order Chitinophagales; family Chitinophagaceae; genus Sediminibacterium. The sequence continues at coordinate 12,359 of JBJOIU010000058.1, read as the reverse complement.
CAAATGCTATAAGAATGCCAAATACCGCTCCACTAGCACCTAGTGTAGCCACATTGATTTTCTTATTATAATAATTCATAAACTGCTCATAGGTAGCATCGTGTACATAATTAGAAGTAACTATTTCTTTATACTGATGAATCAAAGGCATTAATTCAAAAGATAAAATAGCTAAATGTATGACTGCTGCTCCTACTCCACATAGCAGGTAAAACAATAAAAATCTTTGTGGTCCCCATAGATTTTCTAAAATAGAGCCAAACATCCACAGCGCTAGCATATTTCCAAAAATATGTCCAAAGTCGCCGTGTAAAAACATATGTGTGATTAATTGCCATGGCTTAAACAAATCACTTTGCCATGCGTGTAATGCTAAATAATCTTCAAAAGAAAAACTACTTGTAGGTCCCGCAAAAGTATTTTGAGCTAAAAACAATAAACCATTAATGATTAAAAGATTTTTAACAATGGTAGGCAATACTTCAAAGCGTGTAGGTCTAAACTGATTCATTCTTTATTTTCTTTTTAGTTGAACTACGTTTTCAATATGTAATGTATGTGGGAACATATCTACCGGTTGTATTTTAGTCACCGCATATTTTTCATCTAATAAAGCGAGATCTCTTGCTTGTGTTGCTGGATTGCAGCTAACATAGACAATAGTAGGCGCTTCCATTTCTAATAATTTACGCACTAATTTTTCGTGCATACCTGCTCTTGGAGGGTCTGTTATTATTACATCTGGTTTGCCATGAGCCTCAAAAAATGCATCATCACAAATATCAATTACATCACCGGCAAAAAAGGCTGTGTCTTTTAATCCATTAATAGAAGCATTAATTTTTGCATCTTCAATAGCATCTGCCACAAATTCTACCCCTACAATTTTCTTTGCTTGCTTGCTACAAAATATGCCAATGCTACCCGTGCCGCAATATAAATCATAGACCACCTCTTTACCTGTTAATTCGGCAAAGTCTCTAGTTACCTGATATAATTTTGTTGCTTGATAAGAATTGGTTTGGAAAAAAGATTTTGGACTTATTTTAAATTGGAAGTCTTCTAACTTTTCTGTGATATACCCATTACCAGAATATACCTGTGGTACTAAATCTTGCATACTATCATTACGCTTGGTATTGATAGTATATAATAGTGTAGTGATTTGTGGAAACTGCTTCAATAATAAATCCAGTAAAGCCTCTCTTTTTTCTTTGTCTTCATATCCAAGAATAATATTCACCATCCATTCACCTTGCGTTGTGTTTCTCACAAACATATTTCTTAACCAACCCACATGCTGTTTGATATTATAAAAAGGCATGTCATTGTCTACTGCGAATTTGGCAACGGCCTTTCGCATTAAATTAGTTGGCTCTTCTTGCAAATGACAGGTATCGATCTCTACGACTTTTTCAAAAAATCCTCTTGCATGAAATCCGCCTGCGCCAACGGATTTTTCTGGGACAGCTCCTGCTGCCTTCATTTCTCTAAAGGCTTCGAATGGAATAAATTTCTCTGTGGCAAAAGTATATTCGACTTTATTTCTATACCCTTCTGTTGGCGTGGCACCTAAAATAGGTGGTATCTCGGGCAAAGCCACTTTAGCAATCCTTGTTAAGTTATCTACAACTTGCTTATGCTTGTATTGCAATTGTTGTGCATAAGGCAACATCTGCCATTGACAACCGCCACAAACACCAAAGTGTTCGCAAAAAGGTTTTACTCTATTAGCTGAATAACTATGAAATGTTTTGGCAAAGCCTTCTGCCCAATCGGCTTTATTTCTTTGTAACTGAATGTCAACAATATCTCCTGGCACGGCACCTTCTACAAATATCACTTTTCCATCTACGCGTGCCAATGACTTACCTTCTGCGGCATAGTCTTCAATCAATACTTTTTCTAAAATAGGGGCTTGTTTCTTTTTTCTCACTAGAGCAAAGGTACTCAACCATCATTGATTTTTGTATAAAATGAGACTTATAAATTATATTTGAATTCAATTAAAAAGGATCGATGAAAAATTGGATATGTTTCTTCTTATTATTGGGTGGTTTGTTTCAACAAAGCAGTGCCCAGGTAAAAAAAACCAGTAGCGCAGCTATTAAGGGTCACGCCATTCAAATAACCCTAAAGCCTTATCAAAAAAGTAAAATATATATTGGCACTAATTATGGCAATAATCGTGTTTTAGCAGATTCTTGTTATTTAAACGAAAAAAGTGAGGGTGTATTTAAAGGAGATCAAAAACTAACTCCTGGTATTTACTTTTTAGTTAATCCAAAATATAATATCCTTTTTGATTTTATTGTGGACGATGCACAAAATTTTAAAATCATAGCGGATACCAATAATATTGCTAACTATACAATTGTAGGATCTAAAGAAAATGATTTATTTAAAGAATACTCTACTGCAGTGAATCAAATTGGTGGAGCATTAAGTTCTATTGAAAATAAATTTAAAACTGCCACTAATTTAGCAGACTCTAATTTATATAGAACGCAATATATTGCTAAAGACAAAGAGCTAAAAGAAAAAAGAAATTTCTTTATAAAGACTTATCCTAAGTCAATGATGAGTTATTTGTTAAATGTAATGCAACGCCCAGAAGCCCCGCCCATACCGATTATTAACGGTAAAGCCGATAGTTTATATCCTTATTATTATGTAAAAAATCATTTCTGGGATAATGTGGTATTTAATGATAATAGATTAATTAGAACACCCTTTTTTGAAGCAAAGCTAGACGAGTATTTTAAAAACTATATTGCAAGAGACGCAGATTCTATTATTGAAGAAGTGCAATACATGTTAACTGTTGCTAAAACTGGAAAAGAGATTTATCCTTTTTTATTATTCAAGTTTACTAACAAATATATTAGTCCAGAATTTATGGGTCAGGACAAAGTATTCTTGCATTTGTATCAAAACTTTTTTGCGAAAGGAGATACTGTTTTATTAAACGAAGCATCTAAGAAATCTATTACCGAGCGAGCTTATAGTATGATGGCCAATCAGCTTGGTTTAGCTGCGCCAGCACTAGATATCAACACTATTGACGACAAGCCATTCTCTTTATATAAAACGGCAGCACCTTATACTTTTATTGCTTTCTGGGATCCCACCTGTAGTCATTGTAAAGTAGAAATTCCTCAATTAGACTCTATCTATAAAGCTAGCTGGAAATCTTTGGGTATTAAAATTGTCGGAGTGAATATTAATTATAAAGAACTTCCTGCTTGGAAGACATTTTTAGCTGAAAATAATATTGTGGATTGGTATCATGTTTATCAAACAGAAGATGCACTTAACAAAGAAATTGCCAATAAAAAACCTACTACTATAAGACAGTTGTATGATGTATTTAAAACACCTACTTATTATTTATTAGACGCGAATAAAAAAATAATTGCGAAAAATTTAACGCTATTACAGTTCAATGATTTTTTGCAATCACAGGTCAAAAAAGCTAAAACACCTTAGCAACTACATCTCTAATAACTTTTGGCTTACCTAATGTGTAATAGTGTAGAACCGGTACACCAGCGGCTTTCAGCTCTTTACTTTGTTGTATCAACCACTCTGTTCCTACTTGCTCACAAGCTTCATCTGTAGTGGCATCATTCATTGCTTTAGACAATGCTTCTGGTATATCTACAAAGAAAATACTTGGTAAAATAGTTAATTGCTTTTTATTGGTAATAGGTTTTAATCCTGGAATAATCGGCACATTAATACCAATACTTCTGCAAGCGTCTACGTATTCAAAATATTTTTTGTTGTCAAAAAACATTTGTGTCATAATATATTGTGCACCTGCGTCTACTTTCTCTTTTGCTTTTTGTAAATCAAATTCCATACTGGGTGCTTCAAAATGTTTTTCTGGATAACCAGATACACCCATACAGAAATTAGTCTTACTTCCGTTCAAAATATCCTTGTCTAAATAATTTCCATTATTTAAATCAACTATTTGTTTTAATAAATCGATCGCTTGTTTATTTCCATTAGGCGTTGGTACAAAAGTTTTTTGTCCTTTCTCTGCATCCCCTCTTAACACTAGCACATTGTCAATGCCTAAAAACTGTAAATCTATTAAGGCATCTTCTGTTTCTCTTTTAGAAAAGCCACCACAAATAATATGAGGTATAGCGTCTACATTATAATGGTTCATAATTGCAGCACAGATACCCACAGTACCTGGACGCTTTCTTACATCCACCATCTCGGTGCTCCCATCTTCCTTGGTTCTAGCAACTGTCTCACTTCTGTGATAAGTAACATTGATCCATGATGGCTTGAACTCCATTAATGGATCTATATGATCAAATAATGACTTAATGGTCTTTCCCTTCAGCGGTGGCAATACCTCATATGATAATAATGTTCCTTTTGCCTTTGTTAAATGTTCTGTTACGTGCATAGAACACAAAAATAGTTAATATTTAGCCTTATTTTTGTACAAATTTTAAGAGTGAAGCTTACTATACATACCAAAAATCTTGTCAAGCAATACAAAAACAGAAAAGTTGTGAATGACGTGAGCATTTCTGTTAAACAAGGAGAGATTGTAGGCCTATTGGGACCGAATGGTGCAGGTAAAACTACCACCTTCTATATGGTGGTGGGGTTAATTGCTCCAGACGAAGGTGTTGTATATCTTAATGAAGAAGATATCACCAAGCTTCCAATGTATAAAAGAGCACAAATGGGATTAGGTTATTTACCTCAAGAAGCAAGTGTATTCAGAAAATTATCTGTTGAAGATAATATTATGGCAGTTTTAGAAATGACTGCTTTAAATAAAGAAGAGAGAGAGGCCAAACTTGAAAGCTTATTAGATGAATTTAATTTACACCATGTTAGAAAAAACAATGGTGATAGTTTAAGTGGTGGAGAGCGTAGAAGAACTGAGATTGCAAGAGCATTAGCAGTAGATCCTAAATTTATTTTATTAGACGAGCCCTTTGCTGGCGTGGATCCTATTGCAGTGGAAGATATTCAATCGGTGGTGGCAAAATTGAAAACCAAGGATATTGGTATTTTAATTACAGATCATAATGTGAACGAAACCTTATCTATTTGTGATAGAGCTTATCTATTAATTGAAGGAAAAATATTCAAACACGGCACTGCTGAAGAATTAGCAGAAGACGAACAAGTACGCCGTTTATATCTTGGAACCAATTTTGAGTTGAAACGTAAGGATTGGATCATCGAGATGGGCCAAAAAGCCAAGTAATTTCTTATATTGTGGGGAGTAAATGAAAATTTTTAGTCCTGCACTTTCACGATTGGCTCGCTTTCGCTATTGGCGTATCGAGCATTGGGAAAACGATCCCATCGCAGCTCAGCGAGAGGTATTGCAAGACCTTATCACCCATGGTCAGTACACGCAGTTTGGTAGAAAACATGGTTTTTCTGACATTTTTACTATTAGAAAATTTAAAGAAACGGTTCCTATCCAAGAATACCAAGAACTAAAGCCTTATATCGATCAGATTATGGATGGGGAAGAGTCTGTTTTATGGAATACCCCAGTGGAGTGGTTTGCCAAAAGTAGTGGGACCACCAGCGATAAGAGTAAATTTATTCCTCTGTCCAAAGAAAGTATCGAAAACAATCATTTCCAGGCTGCCAAAGATGTATTGACTATTTATTATCATGCATTTCCTGAAAGCGATTTACTCACTGGAAAAGGATTGGTGGTTGGTGGAAGTCATCAAGTGCATCCTATAAAAGACAATATTCAATATGGCGACTTGAGCGGGGTTTTGTTACAGAACTCACCTTTTTGGTCCAACTTAATTAGAACACCAGAATTAGCCATTGCTTTAATGGATGAATGGGAAGGAAAGATTGAAGCCTTGGCACAAAGCACCATCAACGAACCTGTTAGTTCTATATCTGGTGTACCAACATGGACATTGGTTTTATTAAAAAGAATTTTAGAGATCTCGGGTAAAAATAATATCAAAGAAGTCTGGCCCGATTTTGAATTATATATTCACGGGGGTGTTTCTTTTACACCTTATAAAGAACAGTTTGAAAAAATTATTGGACCAGGTTGTAAATACATTGAAATATATAATGCCAGCGAAGGATTCTTTGCAGCACAAGATAATGTTGACGAAGAGGGTATGTTATTGTTTTTAAACCATGGCATTTTTTATGAGTTTATGCCGATTGAAGAATACGGCAAAGCACAACCAAAAACAATTGGTTTAGATAAAGTAGAGATTGGTAAAAACTATGCCATTGTGATTAGCACCAATGGCGGGTTATGGAGATATTTAGTGGGAGACACTATTCAGTTTGTTAAGTTAAATCCATTTAAAATAAAAGTAAGTGGTAGATTAAAACAATATATTAATGCATTTGGTGAAGAAGTGATTGCAGATAATACCGATCATGCTATAGCAAAGGCCTGTGCTACATTTAATGTAATTATGCATGAATATACCGCAGCTCCTATTTATATGTCAGACAATGCAAGTGGTGCACATGAATGGTTAATAGAATTTGAAAAAGCACCTACAGATTTACATGCTTTCACTATTGCATTGGATAATAATTTGAAAGCTTTAAATAGCGATTACGAAGCGAAGCGTCATAAAGATATTGCACTAGGACTTCCTCAAATAACATCCGTAAAAAAAGGATGTTTTCATGAGTGGCTAAAAAGAAAAGGGAAATTAGGTGGTCAACATAAAATTCCAAGATTATCTAATGAACGCAGTTTTGTAGAAGAAATAAAAGGGATTCATTTATCTTTGTAACTCAATATGAATAATTGATTCAAAAACAAGTACTATGAAATTATTAACAGGAAAAGTATCTATCGTAACTGGCGCTGCAAGAGGAATTGGCGCTGCTATTGCATTAAAATTAGCAGAACAAGGCAGTCATGTTGCATTTACTTATGTAAGTGATAGTAGTGCTGAAAAAGCAAATCAATTAGTTGCAGAGATAGAAAAATTAGGTGTTAAAGCAAAGGCATACAAAGCGAATGCAGGAGATTTTGCTGCTTGTGAAGCATTTGTAAATGATGTAGTTGCAACATTCGGCACAGTCGATATCTGTGTTAACAACGCAGGTATTTCAAAAGATAATTTATTATTACGCATGACCCCTGAACAATGGGACGATGTAATGGAAACCAATTTGAAGAGTGTATTTAATATGACCAAGCAAGTGATTCGTCCAATGATGAAAGCACGTAGCGGAAGTATTATCAATATGAGTTCAATTATAGGTATTAGAGGTAATGCTGGTCAATCAAGTTATGCTGCAAGTAAAGCGGGTATTATTGGTTTTACTAAATCTATTGCTGCAGAAGTAGGTAGTAGAAATATTCGTTGCAATGCCATTGCTCCTGGTTTTATTGAAACCGATATGACTCATTACTTAAACGAAGGCGAAGCAGGAAAAGCTTTTTTAGATAAAATACCTTTGGGTCGCTTTGGTAAAGCAGACGAAATTGCCAACACCACTTTATTTTTAGCAAGTGAAATGAGTAGCTATGTTACTGGACAAGTAATAAGTGCTTGCGGTGGATTGAATATTTAATTGATTCTTTGATCAATCTCTATTTTTAAAGAAGCATAGATGGATTCTACAGTGCCTTCTCCTTTTACATTCACTACTTTATTGAATTGAGTGTAGTGCGTTGCCACTGCAGTTGTCTTGTCGTGGTATTCTTGAATTCTTGCACGAATAATTGTTTCGTTGGTATCATCGCTACGGCCAGAAGTTAGACCTCTACCCAATAATCTTTTTACTAATTCTTCCTCACTTACTTCCAAAGCTAATACTACATTGATTTCACTTGATTTGCTTTTCAATAAAACGTCTAATGCAATACATTGTGCAGTGGTTCTTGGAAAACCATCGAATAAAAATCCTTTCGCTTCTGGATGTGCATTCATAAAATTGTCTACCATTCCTATCACTACTTCATCTGGCACTAACTGACCAGCATCCATAAAACGCTTTGCCTCTAAACCCAAAGTTGTTGAATGGCCAATCTCTTCTCTTAATAAGTTACCAGTAGAAAGGTGTTTTAAACCATATTCTGCTATAATTGATTCACTTTGAGTGCCTTTTCCGCTGCCCGGAGGGCCAAATAAGATAAGATTGAACATGCTAAAGAGTTGAAATATTCGTTGTTGCTAACAAAGATACATAACTAGCATAAATTTTAACAGAAGCTGAACTAAAAAACTGAACAAAAAACCTGAATACTTGTTAGTATTTTTGACTCAAGAATATCATTATGTATAAAATAGTCTTCTTATTACTATGCTTTAGCCAAATAGCTTGTGCTCAAAGCAATACAAAAACCTCTATAAATAAGACCAGTATGTCCAATAAGCAAAATCCTTACTTCGAGAAAAATCAACAAAAGACTGTTATAGTACCGGATAGTATTTGGAAACAAATTCTGCCTGCAGATGTATATGAGATTGCCAGAGAAAAAGGAACCGAGCGTCCTTTTACTAGTAAATTTGAAACCTCTAAAGAAATAGGTACCTATTTCTGTGCCGCATGTGGTAATGCCTTATTTAAGAGTGATACCAAATTTGATAGTGGTTGCGGATGGCCAAGTTTCTACGAACCCATCTCTAAGGGTTCCATTATATATACTCCCGACAATAGTCATGGTATGAGAAGGACCGAAGTTCAATGCGGTAAATGCAAATCACATTTAGGACATGTCTTTGAAGACGGTCCTCCTCCAACAGGCTTACGCTATTGTATTAATGGCGTTGTCTTGGAATTTGAGAAGAAATAAATTAATGCTTTTCTTCTTCCGAAACTTCATTAGCCACCACAGATGGAACATTGATTAAACTTCCATAAAACAAAGCGTTTAAGAAAAGTTTATTGGTTCCATACCATGCACCTCTGAAATTAGGTTCGTCAGCAAACAAGACAACTCTACCCATTCCTTCTTGTCCTACTAATATAGAAGGGTTATTGCGCATTTTTTTCAATGTGGTTGCATGTACATATCCTCCAACCACAGGATCATTTAAATATTGTGCAACTGTATTATAAGGGTTCGTACTTTTTTGAAAAAATGTTAACCCGTTTTTATATACAGAAACTTGTTTGTTAGTAAATCCATATCCAACTGGATGTGTGGTATCTAAATCAATTTTAAAAATAGAACCGCCCAAAGCTTTTGCTCCTTCTATCTCTACTGCTCTATCATATAATTGTCTTGTACTACTAAAAACAGAATCGGTAATTAATTTATGTTTTGAAATACCATTTTTAATAGCCCATTCTGCTCCACCTTTGATAGTAATTAAAGTATTTCCATTTTGCACCCATGCTTTAATTTTATCTATACTGTTTTTATCTAATAATGCATAATTACCAGATACCATTATCATTGTATTGTATCTGTTTAAATCTATTCTAGAAAAAGTTAAAATATCTGCTTTTGTAATAGGCATACTTAATCTTTGATCCAATAAATGCCAGATCTCCCCCGCTTCAGATGCGGCCACACCTGTACCAATAATCATTATCGCTTCAGGCTTTTTCAAAGTTCTTACATAATTACTACCTAGATCAATACCAGTATTGCTAAAACCTGTTGAAGTTGTAAATACTTCTACATTAGCTTCTTTACTTGCCGCTTGTACAATAGCGTATAATTTATCGCTTGGTAAAACTTGTTGTTGTACAGAAACAACTATTGATCCATAACCAAATTGTTTTTCTGATGCTCCTATTGTTAGATTAAATGGTCTTGTAGCAGTTTGTACAATCACCCCTTGCTTCTGTAATGAGAAAATAAATTGATGAATATTATAGTCTGTATTAGAAACGATATAAGCATAATTACTTTTTTCAACAACAGGGACTTTAGTATCTAGTGCCGCATTCAATTTTGCACCTGCAGTGAAAACGGTTTTCACTTCTGTATACGGAAGATTAAATGCATGAATCAAGCTCCATGTTGATGCATCATAAAAAGAACTGTCTTTGTAAGGTATTTGATTTTCAAAAATCGTTCTTACCATGATATGATTATCTTGAGCAACTGGCACATAATACTGTTTGCTATTGGGCACTTCATACACATCTACTCTATGAATTTGTAAAATATCTACAAATGCTTTTGTTCTATTATAATCATTATTGTCTCCAAATACATACCCTTTTATCAAAGATGCTTCTGCTTGTTTTTTAGCAGTTTCATAAAAGTTTTTTCTAAGTTCTAACAAATCATTCTTTTCTGCAAGAGAGGCTTTGATGGTTGCCAAAGATGCGGTGAATTGATTTCTAATAGTGAAAGCAAATGTGATTGGTATAGTAGTCGTTTCTTGTACATGCCCTCTACTACTTCCTTGTTCAAATAAAAATCCTGCACCACCATAAAAATTGATATAACTACTTCCGTATCCTGGATATAATTTATCAAAAGCTTCTTTGGTAAAATACATTGACCCTATTCCATTAGCAGCTTTTGTAAAATGAGTTGCGAATTTTGGATAAATATTTTTATATAAATAAGCTGGGACAACAGGATTATTACTAGCTTCTTCTCCTGGATCAAAATAGAAAGTTGAATTAGTGCCCATTTCATGATGGTCTGTTTGTACATACGGTCTCCATTTATGGAAGAAATTGATTCTATTTCTGGTTTCAGGGAAAGTGGCTAAATACCAATCTCTGTTTAAATCAAACCAATAGTGATTGAATCTGCCACCTGGCCATATTTCGTTATGTTCTCTGTCATTAGGATCAGCTACTGGAGGAAAACCCTTGTGCATATTTGCCCAACTAGTATGTCTATCCCTACCATCAGGGTTAATATTAGGATCCATCGTAATTACCATATTAGATAACCAATTATTGGTTTCTTCAGATTCTGAAGCAGTTAAATAATAGGCAGTTAACATTGCTGCTTCACTAGAGGAAGGCTCGTTTCCATGCACATTATATGCAAGATGTATGACTAGGGGTATGTTTTTGGTTGAGCCGTTTTTCTGACCAGCCAAATGCGCCTGTCTTATACTTTCAAGCTTTTGATGATTGGATGGATGGGTAAATACAGCAGTGATTTGCGCTCTATGCTCAAAGGTTTCGCCAATAATTTCACTGCTTACTCTATCAGATAATCTGTCTAACTCTTTTATATATTCTACAATTCGCTCATGTCGCGTATGCTGCTCGCCAATATTATAGCCCAAGAATTGAGCAGGTGTAGGTATGGCAGGATTCATTTTTCCGGCAGATGGATAAAAATAATTGTCTTGCGCTATCAAAGAAATAGTACCAATAAAAGCAAGTAATAAAAGCGTTATTTTTTTCATATAATTAATTTGATAATGATTCTTGTTCTATATTTTTCTTACTAAAATAATAAATGGAATAAATGGTAATAAATACGCCCACAAAAGAAAGTATCATTACACTTTGAGAAAAGAAAGATGTCCATTGAATTTTTAATGTCATGCCTTCTTTTACTAACATCACCGTTACACTTCCAACATAACCAATAGAGTCTGCTACATAAATAAAGAAACCTACATTTCCTTTCATTGAAAAAGCTGCAATGAGTCTATCAAAGAAAATAGAATTAAATGGAATATAGACCAAGTATAATCCAAGACCTACAAGCATCATCCACCAAAATGGATCTAATAATTTCTCTGTAAAATAATAAGTAGAAACACCAGCAATAATAAATCCGATGATGATAAATGCATGTGCTGCCATTAATGCCTTAAAATTATTTTTAATAGCCACCATGGCACCAATAAGTATTAAAATTAAAATGGTAATAGGCGTCTCGGTCTCTGTAAACACTGCTGGCCTTGAGGCGTAGCCCATTTCTTTCCACATATCTGCAGAAAAATTATCTCTGATATCTCTAAAGATGGTAGCAAATAAATACACCAATACAAATGCAATGATACCAGGTAGATATTCTTTTAATAAATTTTTTCTATCTATACCCGTCATTGGAATACGTTGTGTTCTTAATGCTTCATCTTCTGCACTTGGTGGTGGTACTTTTTCTAAACCATAGACACATATGATTAATGGGATAGCAAAAACAGCACCCGTTGCAAAGGGTACCCAGAATTCAGAGATTCCAAAATTTTGAATCAACCAACCGCCAACAGATTTCACCCAACCCGAAGAAAATATAAAGCTTACCGCTAATGCAGCACCAATAAAATCTGTACTCTTTCTTCCTTCTACATAGCTAAAAACCACACCCCATAACATTCCTAGCGGAAATCCATTCACAAATAAAAACACTACATTATAAGGAGCAGGCACTACAGCAAATAATAACCATGCAGCCCAAGCAATTCCAGTAAGTA
>JBJOIU010000057.1:0-14376 GCA_046046935.1 Bacteroidota bacterium | reverse complement strand
CCTCCCGTAGGAGTCGGGCCCGTGTCTCAGTGCCCGTGTGGCTGATCATGCTCTCACATCAGCTAATGATCGTAGACTTGGTGAGCCGTTACCTCGCCAACTATCTAATCATACGCACACCCATCATCTAGCGCCGAAGCTATAATAGCAATGTGATGCCACATCGCTATGTTACGGGGTATTAATCCAAATTTCTCTGGGCTATTCCCCACTAAAAGGAAGGTTGTGTACGTGTTCCGCACCCGTTTGCCGGTCGCCATCAAAGTATTGCTACTTCATGCTGCCCCACGACTTGCATGTATTAAGCCTGCCGCTAGCGTTCATCCTGAGCCAGGATCAAACTCTCCATTGTAAATGTTGTTTGATCTGACTATCAATCTCAAATAAATCCGAAATTAACGTCTGATTTAATTTTTTTGATGCTGTAACCTTTACCTGATTTTTTCAATTAATCAGTTACTATTGTTTCCAAACTTTCAAAGATCTTTATGCTTGTTTTGCATCGCTATTATTCGTAGCGGGGTGCAAAGGTAGGCACTATATTTTTAACTACCAAACTTTATTCCAAATAATTAAGAATTATTTTTCAATTAGTTAGGCAATTTATTTCTTAGAACTATTCCCTTTTTTTATGAGGGAGGGCAAAGATACAGCTGTTATTTATAACCACCAATTTTTGGTTAAATTATTTTAAACTTTTTTTCTGTAAAACTGCTTCAGAGAACTTCCCGTTGTAGATGTGTTTATCATTAACGGGCGGCAAAGATAAGGAGCATTTACTCACAGCCAAATTTATTGTATACTATTTTTGATTTTTTTTCGTTCAAATGGTTCAAAATCCGCCCTTTATGGGTTGAAACCTAATAGTATCAAGGCTTTTGATTAGTCGATTTTTTTTAGAAAATCGGGGTATTTAATAGAGGATAAATACAATCCATAGGCCGGAGTGGAGAAATCCACCCTTTGTTCGTTGTGAGAAGCCACAATATCTAGCCATTGGTCTATGCTAATTTGCCCCCTTCCCACTTGTAACAAAGTACCCACTAGGCCCCTAATCATACCTCTTAAGAATCTATTAGACGCTATATTAAAGTACAAATGAGTACCCTCTAGCTGCCAGAAAGCCTTACTAACACTGCATTCGAAGGTATTTACCGAGGTGTTTTTCTTAGAAAAGCTCTCGTAATTGGTGAAGTTTAATAAAGTCTGGGTAGCTTCTTCTAGCTTATTTATATCTAAGGGGAAAGGATAATACCAGGACCTGCCCTCTAAAAATGGGTCTTTTTGGGTATGCATCTTATATATATAGGACCTAATAGTGGCATCGAATCTAGCATGGGCCTCATTAGGAACTTCATAAATAGCTTTAATCACAATAGCATTAGGTAAAATGGCATTCAAATTATAGACTTGCTTTTGTGTAATAGTAATGTCGGTATCAAAATGGAAGAAGTTTTGTAATGCATGTACGCCAGCGTCTGTTCTAGAAGCACCGGTTAATTCAATATCTGCTCTGTACAAAGTTTTCATGGCAGCTTGCACAGCACCTTGAACAGTGTCCACATTGTTTTGGATTTGAAATCCACCAAATGGCGCACCATCATAACAAAGCTCCAAAAAATACCTACTCATTTTATCTTTCTATTATGATGCTAAACTACTACATTTTCAAAAGCCTTGCTTAACTTAGTTGCAAATATTGAAAACGATGAAAAAAATTTTATTACTAAGCTTATTTGTTTGTTTAATAATAACTAATGTAGCAGCGCAAGAAAATGTATACCGAGCATTTGCAGAAAAACAACACGATTTGATACACACCAAGCTGGTAGCGGGTTTTGACTATACTAAGTCTCAATTAAATGGAGAAGTATGGTTACAATTACGTCCTCATTTTTATGCAAGCAATCAATTAGTATTAGATGCAAAGGGAATGGATATTCATCAGATAGCCTTAGAAAAAAACAACATTAAAAAAAAGCTGTCTTATACCTATGATAGTATGCAATTAACTATTCAACTAGATAAGACTTATACTAAAAACGATAACTATACTATTTATATCAAGTATACTGCTAAACCAAACGAGTATAAAGGCACAGGTAGTGCAGCTATCACCGATGCTAAAGGTTTATATTTTATCAATCCTTTAGGAGAAGATAAAACCAAACCAACACAAATATGGACCCAAGGAGAAACAGAAGGTACATCAGTTTGGATTCCTATAATTGATAAAACCAATCAAAAAACGACCCAAGAATTTCATTTAACTGTGCCAAGTAAGTATGTGAGCTTATCTAATGGCTTACTAGTAAAACAAGTAGACAATAAAAATGGTACCCGATTAGATGTATGGAAAATGGATCAGCCTCATTCCCCTTACCTATTCTTTATTGGCGTGGGAGATTACGCTATAGTAAAGGACACATATAATGGAAAAGAGGTGAGCTACTATATAGAGAAAGCATACGAGAAAGTAGCCCGTAAAATTTATGGCAATACCCCTGCAATGATTGCTTTTTATGAAAAGATCTTGGGAGTGAACTTTCCTTGGGTGAAATACGCACAAATTAGTGGAAGAGATTATGTGAGTGGCGCTATGGAGAATACCACAGCTACCTTACATAGCGATGCAGTGCAACAAGATGCAAGAGAATTAGTAGATGAGAACGCATGGGAATCTACTATAGCGCACGAATTATTTCATCAGTGGTTCGGAGATTTAGTAACCGCAGAGAGCTGGAGTAATTTAACAGTGAATGAGAGCTTTGCAGATTATAGCCAAACCTTATGGGCAGAACATAGTAAAGGAAAGGACGAAGGGGCCTATGAAAACTACAAGGGCTTAAGAGGTTATTTGTCTAGCCCTTCAGATGCAGAAAAAGATTTAGTACGTTTTTATTACAAAGAGAGAGAAGATATGTTTGATTTAGTAAGCTATCAAAAAGGTGGACGCATATTAAACATGTTAAGACATTATGTAGGTGATGAAGCTTTTTTTGCATCACTTAACAAATACCTAGTAGACAATCAATACAAAAACGGTTCGGCTATAAAATTAAAATTGGCTTTTGAAGCAGTGACTGGAAAAGACCTGAACTGGTTTTTTAATCAATGGTATTTTGGAAGCGGACATCCATATGTAAGGATCACGCAACAATATGACGCTGCTAAAAAACAAGTCTTGGTTAAACTACAACAAACACAGGTACAGGATAAAATATTTACGCTACCAGTTGGCATTGATGTGTATGTGCAAGGCAACAAAAAGCATTACGATGTATGGATGAAAAACAAAGTAGATAGTTTTTATTTTGATGCTGTTCAAGCCCCTGAGAATGTGAATGTAGACAATGATAAAGTACTACTTTGGGCAAAGGACGAATCAAAACCAATAGAGCAATATGCCCATCAATTAAAGTATGCTGGAAATTTTGTAGATAGATTAGAAGCAGTAAGAGAAGCAAGCGAAAATCAAAATAATATTATTGCTCAGAACATTTTAAAAACAGCTTTGCAAGATAGTTTCTATGTAATTAGAGCTGCGGCAATGAGTGCATATAACCCCAAAACAATGGATAGTGCAACAGAGGCTGCAATATTCCAAATGGCTGCGAAAGATAAAAACAATGGGAATAGAGAAGCTGCTATAGATATAATAGCGGCATTAGAAAAAGCGCAATACAAAAACAATTTTATCCAGTGGACCAAAGACTCTTCTTATGCTGTTGCTGGTGCTGCATTAGAGGCTTTAGAGAGATTAGATAGTACCATGGCCAAAGAGATCGCATATAAAGAAACAAAAAACATAACTAAGAAGCGCTTGAATACAGCCGTAACTAATATTATTACCAAATATGGAGACCAAACAATTTTTGATTTTGTTGCTGCTAAATATGAAGCATTGAATATTCAGTCTTCAGAAAAGTTTTATATGACAAATAGCTTAGCACAATTATTAATAAAAACTGCAGACCCTATTAAATTTAAAAAAGGTATCGATTTGATAGTAGCATTTAGAGAAGTCATCCCTCAGGGCTATCGTGTACAAACTGATCCTTATTTTAACGGAAAAATATTAGGCGCTATTTTAAAAGGCAAGAAAGAAAGAGCAGAGCAAGCACTAGTAGATATAGTGACCTCTGTGTTACCGAAGTTATAAAAAAGAAAAAGGAGTCCACTTGGACTCCTTTTTAAATATGTTTACCAGCTGCCCCCAGCGCCACCGCCACCAGAGCTACCGCCGCCGAAGCCACCAAAACCGCCTCCACCGCCATCACTCCATCCTCCACCACCATGACGAGATCCGCCACCTAATAATGATCCTAATAACATACCGGTAGCCATGTCGTTAAATCCACCGCCACCAATATTAGATCCACCACCACCGCCTCTTTTTCCCAAGACAATGACAATAAAAATAACAATCATTAAAAAGACTAATGGATTGCCTTTAGATTTGGATTTCTTTTTTCTGGCTTCTTTGTATTCACCAACCGCAGCTTTAGCTAAATTATCAGTTGCTTGATCTAATCCTTCATAATATGCTCCTGCTTTAAAAGCGGGTTTTATATCATTATCAATAATACTTAATGCAGTAATGTCTGGAATCGCACCTTCTAAACCATAACCTACTTCTATTCTAATTTGTCTATCTTGAATAGATACTAAAACCAAAACGCCATTATTGGTTTTCTTATTCCCGATTCCCCATTCTCTAAATAATTTAGTGGCATATTCTTCTTTGGGTTGCCCATCTAAAGAAGATAAAATCACCACTGCAATTTGATTAGAAGAACTGTCGTCAATCGCTACTAGCTTTGCTTCCAGCGCAGCTAATTGATCTGGACTTAATACACCTGCTTGATCAGTAACCAATTTAGGTGTAGCAGGTTTAGGCAAAACATTTTGAGCAGCAACAGTTGTATAACTTGCTCCTAGAATGAAAAGCGCAATAAATAATTTGAAAAATTTACTCATTTTCCTACCATGATTTCGTCAGATAATTCATTTACATCCGTAGTTCTATCGTAAGGAAAATGATGCGTTAATGCATGACCCACTGCTGTGACTACTTTGGTAATACCTTCTACATAACCACCCTCTTTAAAATGAGCAGTCATTTCTTGTACTTGGCTATACCAAAATTCGATACCCACTTTTTCGTGAATAGCTTGATCGCCATACACCGCTAGTTTTTTAGCATCTACTGCAACATATACCAATACACCATTACGGTCTTTGGTTTCGTTCATCTTGTTTTTAAAAAACAATTCAGTAGCTCTTTGCAAAGCATCTTGTTTCTTAGGAATCTTAGATTCTACAAACACGCGAATTTCTCCGCTAGTCGTTTGCTCTGCGGCTTGAATAGCCTGGACAAGCAATTGCTTGTCCGAGGCACTCAATAAGTTTTCTGAAGAAGATTTAAAAAGCGAAAGTGGGTTCCACATAATGGTTGATTATAAAACAGAATGATTAAAATTTAACCTCAGGTGCTTTTGATGCACTTTCTTCTGCTTTAAATCCTTCTTTAGTTTTAAATCCAAACATTCCAGCCAATAAATTCACTGGGAATGATCTAGCTCTTTTATTATAGTCTGCAACTGCAGCATTAAAATCATTTCTAGAAACTTTGATTCTGTTCTCTGTTCCTTCTAATTGCGCTTGCAATCCACGGAAAGCATCGTTCGCTCTAAGATTAGGATAGTTTTCAGAAACTACTAATAAACGACCTAAAGCTTGAGACAATTGACCTTGACTAGCTTGGAACTGTTGTAATTTTTCTGGAGTTAAATCTTTAGCATCCACTTTCATTTGTGTAGCGCTTGCACGTGCAGCAATTACATTTTGTAAAGTTGTTTGCTCGAAATTTGCCTCACCTTTTACTGTGTTCACCAAATTAGGGATTAAATCCGCACGTCTTTGATAATCACTTTGAACATTATTCCATGCTTGGTTAACATTCTCGTCTTGGTTTACTAGACCGTTGTAACCATTACATCCCCATCCGAATAAAATAACGATTACACCTAAAAAGATGAATAAACCTAAATTTTTACGTAACATAGTTGTGTATTTGTTTATAAAGATAGAGCAAAGCAAGTACCAAACTCTAAAACTGACAGAAAGTCCTGACTATCCTTTGATAGCAGCTATTCCTGGAAGCTCTTTACCTTCAAAATACTCTAACATCGCTCCACCACCTGTACTTACATAGCTCACTTTGTCATGGTAGCCAAATTGGTTAACGGCTGCCACACTGTCGCCACCACCCACTAAGCTAAAAGCGCCATTTTGAGTTGCTTCCGCTACAGCATCCGCAATCGCCTTTGTACCTGCTTGGAAATTAGGCATTTCAAAAACACCCATTGGGCCATTCCATAAAATGGTTTTACTAGCTAAAATTACTTTAGCAAACTGAGCTCTAGATTCAACTCCTGCATCCAAACCTTCCCAGCCATCAGGTATTTCACCGCTAGCACAGTTTTTAGTATTGGCAGTATTGCTAAAATCGTCTGCAATAATATTGTCAACAGGCAAATGAATATTCACGCCCTTTGCTTTTGCTTTTGCTAAAATTTCTAAAGCAAGTGGCATACGATCGTCTTCATGAATTGATTTACCAATTTTACCACCTTGTGCTTTAAAGAAAGTATACGCCATACCACCACCAATAATAATATCAGTCGCTCTATCTAATAAGTTTTCAATAATTAAAATTTTATCAGACACTTTCGCACCACCAATAATAGCCGTGAAAGGTTTTTGTGCAGCATGTAATACTTTTTCTGCACTTACTACTTCCCCTTCCATTACTAAACCAAAGGTTCTGTTTTCTTTAGCAAAGAATTGAGCAATTATTGCTGTAGAAGCGTGTGCACGGTGCGCAGTACCAAATGCATCGTTAACATATACATCACCTAGCTTCGCTAATTTCTCAGCAAATGCAAGATCTCCTTTTTCTTCTTCTTTATAAAAACGCAAGTTCTCTAATAACAATACTTGACCTGCTTGTAAGGCAGCTGCTTTCTCTACTGCTTCTGCGCCAATACAATCATTCGCAAACTGAACATCTACACCTAATACTTTAGATAAATGTGCTACAATATGTTTTAAAGAAAACTTCTCTGTTGGGCCATCTTTTGGACGTCCTAAATGGCTCATTAAAATAACACTACCGCCATCTTTCAAAATTTTCGAAATTGTAGGCACTGTTGCGCGGATACGGTTATCGTCGGTAATTTCAAAAGCATCATTTAAGGGCACATTAAAATCTACACGGATCAAAGCTTTTTTACCAGCGAAAGAAAAATCATTAAAAGTACTCATTGTATTAATTTATAAAAGTTAAAATATTGTAATAAAAATGCCCCCATTTTGTGGAGGCATTTTGGTATAGCTTATTGCTTATTTAATTTTGCTTGCAAAGTATTTCACTGTACGCACTAATTGGCTAACATAGCTCATTTCGTTATCGTACCAGCTAACAGTCTTTACTAATTGAACATCACCTTGTGTCATGATCTTAGTTTGAGTTGCATCAAATAAAGAACCATAAGTGATACCAATTACATCAGAGCTAACAATTTCATCTTCTGTATAACCAAAAGATTCGTTTGCTGCTGCTTTCATTGCTGCGTTAATTTCTTCCACAGTTACTTTCTTAGATAAGATAGTAGTTAACTCAGTTAAAGAACCAGTAATAGTTGGAACACGTTGTGCAGAACCATCTAATTTACCTTTTAAAGAAGGTAATACTAAACCAATTGCTTTAGCAGCACCAGTACTATTAGGTACGATGTTCGCAGAAGCAGCACGAGCTCTTCTTAAATCACCTTTAGGGTGAGGACCATCTAATGTATTTTGATCATTCGTGTATGCGTGAACGGTTAACATTAAACCGGTAACGATGCCGAACTTGTCTTCTAAAACTTTTGCCATAGGCGCTAAACAGTTAGTAGTACAAGATGCACCAGAAATAACTGTTTCAGAACCATCTAAAATTTCGTGGTTAGTGTTGTACACTACAGTCTTCATTTCGCCAGTTGCTGGAGCAGAAATAACTACTCTCTTCGCACCTGCTTTAATATGTAATTCAGCTTTTTCTTTATCTGTAAAGAATCCAGTAGATTCGATTACTACATCTACATTGTGCGCACCCCAAGGAATTTGTGCTGGATCACGTTGAGCATATATTTTAACAGTATGACCGTTTACTACAATTGCATCTTCTGTTGCTTTCACATCAGCATCAAAACGACCTTGTGCACTATCATATTTTAATAAGTGTGCTAAAACAGCTGGAGAAGTTAAGTCGTTGATAGCAACCACATCAATTCCTTCCATGTTATAAATTTGGCGGAAAACCAAACGACCAATACGGCCAAAACCATTAATCGCAACTTTAACTGAACTCATAGTATTAATTTTAATATTTTTTCAATAGGAGACGCGAAGTTACCATCTTTTTAAAAAAGTTCCCTATAAAAAGGGTTAAAAAACCAAGGAATTATCAACAAAATCAAGGATTTATACGAACCATTGATAGTTTCAGAAAACCCCCTACCCCAAAATGGATACCCATAAAATTGATTTTCAACGAAAAATATGCAAAATGATTTGGCAGTAAACCGATTGAATCCTATTTTTGCGACCCGATTGACACAAACGTCTATCAAACGACGGCCGGTTCGTCTATCGGCTAGGACAGCCCCCTTTCACGGGGCAAAGACGGGTTCGATTCCCGTACCGGCTACAAAGCCTCTCACGCAAGTGGGAGGCTTTTTTGTTTCGAGACAACGACGAAAGCTTGCTTTCGGGAGTTGGTGAGAGACAAAAAAGCCAAACAAACGCTTCGCGTTTGTTTGAAAGGCTTTGGGCTAATCCAATGGATTGGAAGTCGTTTTAAGCGTAGCGAGAAACGACAGTCCCAATGGCAAGGGCAGACAATGCGAAGCATTGGCAGTCCCGGTTTTGGGTACAGATCCACCCCCAATAAAATTCCATTTAGACCGAAGGAATAATGATGCTGGTTCATCTAACTAAGAATAGCTTTCTAATTTAGAAAGTCTAACCCATCAAATTATTCAAAATGAGGAAAATTAAATTTTCAATATTTGCCTTTAGCATAATGGCTTTGTCTGTGACCTTTTACGCATGTAATAAAGATGCTGTGTCGTCAGGTTCTATCGTTTCAAATGGAGCGGTTTCAATTACCAGCATAGTGCAATCAAAATTCTTAAGTGCAGTTACCATCTCAACTAGTGGCAGCGGAAGTAGCAGCAGCATTACGCTTAAAAGCAACGGTTTGCCTAATCATAAAACCCCCTATTGGGGATCTGGAAATGCATTATATGAACCCTTCCCAACAGGACATGCGCCAAATGTAAATACAGACATGACTGCACAAACTTATGCTATGACTATACCAACAAATCCAGCTGAAGCATCTTCTAAAGAAGCTACATCATTGGGAGAAATAGGCATGGCATTAAATGGTGTGCCACTTTTTAATGATAGAGAAGGTGGCAATGTTTCCCTTGATGCAATGACTTTGACTACTTTTGATTATTCAGGTGCGCACCCAGCTCCAAGAAAGAATTATCACTATCATACAACTGGTAGATATACATCTGTAGACGATGCAAAATTGATAGGATTTTTACGAGATGGATTTCCAATTTATGGAAGAAAAGATACAACTGGCGTATATCCAACTTTAGATGCTTATGGTGGTCATTATGGTCCTACCCAAGATTTCCAAACTGGTATTTATCATTACCATTCATCTAACGTAAATTATCTAAATACTGGATATTATATACTGAAAGCAGGTAGTTATTATGGCACAAAAGGAACTTTCACTAATTAAATCAGTAATTCTTATACTTTATTTTTTCTCAATTGGTTGTATTGAATCCATTGAGAAAAAAAAGGGTGTTGTATTCGAAAATGTAGCTATTTCGCAAATTCCAAATGATACAATTTTTCAAAATCAATCAAGATTGGCATTGCGTAATGGAGTGTTATATCTCGATAACAATGCCTATTCTGGTTTTATAAAAAATGTAGACAAATCGGGTGCATTAAAAAGTATTACCTCTTATTTTAATGGAAGACAGCACGGCTCAACAAAAACCTTTTTCTCAAATGGGCAGATGGAAAGTAAACGTAATTATAGAAACGGATTGAGTTATGGACACCACATTGGTTATTGGGAAAACGGAAATAAAAAATTTGATTTTATCTATTTTAATGACAAAAGAGAAGGCATACAAAAACAATGGTATGAAAGCGGTAAAAAATATTACGAATTATCTTTTGTAGATGATAAAGAGAACGGGATGCAGAAAGCTTGGAGAGAAAATGGAAAACCCTATATTAATTATGAAGTAAAAAATGGGGTAAGATATGGGCTTCAGAAAGCGGCATTATGTTACACTTTAAAAAATGGACAAACCAAATGAAATATTATACTTTAATTTTTGCACTATTTATAATCTGCTCCTGCAAAGACAAAGTGCGCCCTCTCCCTTATTTCGATACACCAGATTTTACTCCAAAATGGGAAATGCCTGACAATAAAACATTTCATCAAATACGATCATTTGCCCTTTTAAATCAAGAAAACAAACCCTTTACAGAAAAAGATATTGAAGGTAAAATATGTGTAGCAGACTTCTTTTTTACCTCATGTCCAGGCATTTGTCCTAAAATGACAAGAAGTATGGCTGATATTCAAAGGGAATTTATGAATGATGATGAAGTAATGCTGCTATCTCATAGTGTTAACCCAGAAAAAGACAGTGTGTCTGTACTAAAAAAATATGCAAAAGAGAAAAATGTAAATTTTAATAGATGGAAACTGCTAACTGGAAATAAAGAAGAAATTTATGATTTAGGTCGAAACTACTATTTTGTGGAGGAAGACGAAGGAATCAAAAAAGGCAATGATATATTTCTACATACCGAAAATTTTATACTCATCGATAAACAAAGGCATATTCGAGGAATTTATAACGGACTTGATCCTAACAGTATTGAAAATTTAATAAAAGAAATAAGAATATTGAAAGAAAAATGATGTAAAGCATTATTATTTACTAAAAATAGAATCAAACCGAAGGAATTCTTTAATTCAACCCTCTAATAACAAAAACATAAGTATTATGATGAATTTCATTAGAGTAAAGCATAAAATAGTCCCTTTTCTTTCACTTATCACTTTGTTTGCTTCTTGTAGTAAATCAAGTAATATATCTAGCACCACGGACGATGTAATTATTGAAGTAAATCCTGCATTTTTTTTACAAAGCGGATTAGCAGAAAGTATTACAAAAGTGAGTAAAACATTGTCTAATGGGTCAACTGTAGAATGTTATAAAATTGTTTCAAATAATACTCCAACCGACCATGTTCAAGGCCCTTGGTGTCCAACCAATATTAATGATGGCATTGATAAAGGGGGTGTTTGGTTTGAGGGAGGAAAGTTATATGACGTAGATGGGCCGTTTATTAAAAATTTAGCCTCATTCTACTCAAATACTACCTGGAAATTATATGACCCAATAACTGGAGCAATAAATGTAACAAGTAGTAAAGAAGCATGTTTAGCAGCCGCTAGACCTGATGTGGATCCTAAATATAAAAATTACTGTGTTGAATGTTTGCCGTCTTATTTTCCTGGTATTAAAAAAACATATTACATTCCAGTGAAACCTATTAAAGCAAGTAGCGCCACTTCAATTATGGGAATGGGAATTACTGTTGGAATAGCATTTAATGGTATAAATTTTGATCCACCGGCACCAACTCAAGCAATTTTAGGAGCCTATACCTTGGCGCCATTTGACGATGCTGGTGGCCATGTGAATGGTGTAACTGGTTATCATTACCATGCAGCTACAGGGAAATCAACAAAAATTGCACAAGCCGACGGCCATGCAGGAATGATTGGCTATGCAATGGATGGTTATGGTATTTTTGAAAGATTAGATGAAGCTGGAAAAGAACCAACCGACTTGGATTCTAGCAGAGGACACTATGATACAACAAGAGGTTATCATTATCATGTTGCTAATGCAGGAACTAATAGTTTTATCAATAGCTTTAGAGGCATCCCTGGATCATTTTCTGTAACACAATAAAATAAAAAATGCGTAAAATACAATTATTACTTATTCTTTTACTTTTTTATCGGATCGCTTTTGCACATAACCCACAAGTTTCTACAATTTCAATTATACAGCAGCAAGATAAAAAATGGTCCGTATTTATTACAGCTCCACTTTACACATGTCAATTAGCGATTGCCGCTAACTTCCCAAATTCGAAAATCGATAGTTTAAATGTGCTTGCGACACAAGATTTAATTTCATCATTGGTAGAAAATAACTTAATAATAAATGGCAATAAAAATATTAAATTAACGAATACTAAAATTCAATTAGCCCATGAAACAACAATTTATTTTGATTTAGCCGATACAATAAAAATAAACAAAGTTGATTTTAAAGCTTTTAGTAAGTTAAGGGAACATTTTACATTATTTAAAATTGTCCCTTTAAATGACACAGAAAAAAGTATTATATTAAATAGCGACAATGATTATATGTATTCAATTAAGGATGATGAAAAACAAGTCGACATTTCTATTTTAACTAAATACTTTGATATTGTTTCTAGAATTGGCATTAGATACATAATAATTGCTGGTGCAACATTTATATTTTTTTATATTCTATTTAAAAGAAAAATATTTTATAAAAAAATTCAGAATACATTCCCAAAAAATAGCGATTACATAAGAGAATTCACATATTCAATTATAACTATTATGATTTTTGGAATTGTAATAGTTACCATTATGGGCAATCCAAATATAAGGCCCTATACAAAAATTTACGAAAACATAGAGGAGCGAGGGTGGTTATACTATTTTGCTGCTTTTCCAGTAATGCTTATTATGCACGATACTTACTTTTATTGGACACATCGTATTATGCATCATAAATTGCTATTTAATACTTTTCATTTAGTTCATCACAAATCAACCAACCCTTCTCCTTGGGCCGCTTATGCATTTCATCCTTTAGAAGCAGTAGTTGAAAATGGTATTTTTATAGTATTTGCCTTTTCATTTCCACTACACGAATCACATACACCAGTATTTTTCCTTTTTTCTATCATATACAATATTTATGGCCATTTAGGTTGGGAATTGTATCCAAAAGGTTTCAATAAATCTTTCATAGGAAAATGGGTAAACACCTCAGTTTGTCATAATCAACATCATAAGTATTTTAAAGGAAATTATAGCTTGTATTTACTTTTTTGGGATAGAATAATGGGCACCTTAAGAGATGACTATGATAGCGTATATGAAGAAGTGAAGAGTAGATAATATAAATTATTTTGGACATAACGAAAGGAATTAATAAAATCATGCATCTAATATAAGTATCATTTGAATGAACAAGAACTCATAGCAAGGTTGAAATTAGGTGATGAGCCTGCTTTTAAATTACTGGTACAGCAATATCAGGATAGAGTGTATCATAGTGTACTTGCTATATTGCATAACGAAGGTGAGGCAGAGGAAGCAGCGCAGGAAACTTTTATTCAAGTTTTTGAATCCATTAAAAGTTTTAAAGAAGAATCAAGCTTGGGTACTTGGATATATAGAATTGGTGTAAGAAAAGCACTGGAAAAAATACGGAAACAAAAAACAAGACAACGTTTGCACTCACTTGTTCCATGGTGGATGCCTTCGGAAGCGAAAAGTGCAGATGCTGCCTATTTGAACCCAGGCATTAATAGTGAAAATAAAGAGAAAGCAACAATTCTATTTAAAGCCATAAGCGAATTGCCTAATAAACAAAGAGTCGCTTTTACTTTAATACGCGTTCAAGGAATGAATCATAAAGAAGCGAGTGAAATTATGCAACTAAGTATTAAAGCAATTGAATCACTACTAAGCAGGGCTAAAGAAAATTTAAAAAATAAATTAAAATACTATTACAATTCATAAAAATGTTGATTATGAGAAATATAAATGATGAACAATTTGAACAGGATTTAAACATTATTTCAAATTTAAACGAAGTGAGTGCCCCTGACTTTTTTTATACACGACTAAAAGCAAGAATGGAAAAAGAAATAAAGTCGGAACAAATCGGAGGCTCCTTAAATCCGATTGTCGTGATTTGTATACTATCCTTATTTCTATTTATTAATAGTCTTATAATGGAAAAAGAATCAACTGTCATTCAATCAAGCTCGAATCAAGATATAGAGGCTTTTGCAGCATCATATGACCAAATCATTTCAAACTAAATATTGAATTATGAAAAATTTATTAAATAGCAAAATTGTAAG
>JBJOIU010000056.1:0-14392 GCA_046046935.1 Bacteroidota bacterium | reverse complement strand
CCCTAGTTTCTTTTTCTATAAACTGATTAACATTAATTAATTGTTGAGCAGATTGCAATAAAGGATGATCCTTCATTTTAGCCTCTACTTCTGCCATTTTAATATTTTGATCTACGGCTATTGTTTCTTCTAAAGTGTAATTAGAAGTAGCAGGCACTACCATACTATTATATAAATCTGCCTTTGCTTGATCAATGACTAATAATTGATTTTGCTTTGCTTGTAATAAAGCATTCAAATCTATATTTGATTGTAATATATCTGCTTGATTGGCTACACCTACTTGCTGTCTTGTCTTTACTATAGCTACTCTTTGTTCTGAAGCCTCGATAGATTTTTGTATTGTTTTTAAATACGCTTCTTGTCTAACAACATTATAATACTGTTGCATTACAATACTACTTGTATTCAACATTTGATTTTGTAATGAAGCTGCAGTTTGTTTTTCAATACTTTCTAATCTGCTTTTGGTAGCAGCTACTCTAAAGCCATTGAATAATATCATACTTACATTCAAGCTACCATTCACTGTTGTTCCCTCTACACCACTTCTTGTTGTGTTTCTAGTCGGATCTGGAAATGTTTGATTAATAGTAGATTGGGTATTGTTATTGTTTACAGTAGAACTCACTGTAGGCAAGCCTCCAGCTACTCCTAGACTGTTATTATTTTTAGCAATAGCTGCTGTGTTTTCTACTAATTTAATATCGTAACTATTTTGTACAGCAATTTTTACTGCATCAGCCAAGCTTAATTTTTCTTGAGCATTGATTGCATTGCTTATAACAATTGTCAATACGACTAATAGAAATCTATTTTTTTGCATACAATATGATTATTGAACCAATGTTCCGATTGATTCACCTTTTACAATTTTAATTAAGTTACCTGCCTTGTTCATATCAAAAACAATAATTGGTAACTTATTTTCCATACATAAAGTGAAGGCTGTCATATCCATCACTTTCAAATTCTTAGATATACATTCTTGGAAACTGATTGTTTCGAATTTTGTAGCGTTCGGATTTTTTTCTGGATCTGCATCATATACTCCATCTACTCTTGTGCCTTTTAAAATCACATCGGCCTTCATCTCGATGGCTCTTAAAGATCCCGCTGTATCTGTTGTGAAATATGGATTACCAGTACCTGCACCAAATATCACTACACGTCCTTTCTCTAAATGTCTTAATGCTTTTCTTCTGATATATGGTTCTGCAACCTGCTCCATATTGATAGCTGATTGCAATCTTGTATACACACCAATTTTTTCTAACATAGCTTGAATAGCCATTGCATTTATTACAGTAGCCAACATACCCATATAATCGCCGTGCGCTCTTTCAATACCACTATCGGCCTCATTCATTCCTCTGTAAATATTACCACCTCCAATTACGATCGCTACTTCAATTCCCAAAGCCACTAATTCTTTGATCTCATTAGCATATTGCTCTATAATCTTTGGGTTAAATGGATCACCGGTTCTTTCGTTTCCTAATAAAGCTTCACCCGATAATTTCAATAAGACGCGTTTGTACTTTGGCTGCATAGTTAGAGAGATTTATACTTGCAAGATACAAAAAAAAGGACCCCGAGTATTCGGAGTCCTTAATATTTAGTCCTAATTTCTAGGTATTTGTATCATTTGAATTTTTTGCACGAGGCAATAGCCACTTGCAATTTATCCTAGTGCCACACGCTTGAATTCTGTTACTTTGATAGCACCATCAACAGACTTGATATACTCACCTACAGACTTAGAGCCGTCTTTTACGAATGCTTGTGCTAATAAGGTTTGCTCTTTAAAGAAAGCACCAATCTTACCTTCAGCAATTTTAGCAATCATGTCTTCTGGTTTACCAGCCATTTTAGGATCTTCTTTCATTGTGTCAATGATGATCGCTCTTTCACGCTCAACAGTTTCTGTTGGTACAGATTCTGGATCAACCGCTACTGGATTCATTGCAGCAATTTGCATTGCTAAGTCCTTACCTAATTCTGCGTTAGCTGTAGTTAATGCAACTAATACACCCATTCTGTAAGCACCGTGAATATAAGAAGCTACATAAGGAGCATCTACTCTTTCAAATTTAGCAATACCGATTTTTTCACCGATAGAAGCTAATTTATCATTGATCAAGTCTGCAACTTTTGAACCGTTTACAGTTACTTCATTTAATTCTTCAGTAGTTTTTACATTGTTTGCAACAGCAGCATCAGCAATGCTTTGTGCAAATGCAACGAAGTCTGCGTTCTTAGAAACGAAATCTGTTTCACAAGAAATACAAACTACAAAACCAGTTTTGTTATCAGCAGAAGTTTGTGCAATGATTACACCTTCTTTTGCTTCACGATCGCTACGCTTTGCAGCTACTTTTTGTCCTTGCTTACGTAACCAATCAATTGCTGCTTCAAAATCACCGTTTGTTTCAGTCAATGCTTTGCGGCAATCCATCATACCGGCACCTGTAGCTTGACGTAACTTATTAATATCTTGTGCTGTTATAGCGCTCATAAAAATATTTTTAAAATGTCTAATTAATATTTAGTTAATGTAGTAGTCCTTAAATAAATACAATTGGGTCATTAGTACCTATTAGATACCAATAACCCAATTGGGATATTTAATTATTTTCTTACTGGACCACGTGCACCAGTAGTAGTACGACGCTTAGGAGCACCTGGAGCAGATGTACCTGCACCAGCACCACGCTTAGCTCTTCCGCCTTCAGCATTTGCTTCAGCTTCCATTCTCTTCGCTTTTGCTTCTAATTCGTTGTTACCTTCTTCTACTTCTGTTTCATCATCTTTAGAAGCTTGACGCTCTGCTAATCCTTCAGCGATTGCTGCAGTGATATAGTTAGTGATGATTGCAATTGATTTTGTAGCATCGTCATTTGCAGGAATAGAGAAATCTACTTTATTTGGATCACAGTTTGTATCAACCATACCAAATGTTTGGATTCCTAAACGCTTAGCTTCTGCTAATGCGATATGCTCGTGACCGATATCAACTAAGAATAAAGCTGCTGGTAAACGACCTAATTGTGCGATACCACCTAATACTTTTTCCATTTTATCTTTATCACGACCTAATGTTAAACGCTCTTTTTTAGTTAAGCTGTCTGCACTACCGTCGTTCAACATTTTCTCAATGCTTTGCATTTTCTTAACGCTCTTACGAACAGTATTGAAGTTAGTCAACATACCACCTAACCAACGCTCAGTTGCATAAGGCATGTTTACTTTCTTTGCACACTCACTTACAATTTCTTTTGCTTGCTTCTTAGTAGCAACAAACATAATTTTCTTACCGCTCTTTGCAATTTGCTTCAAAGCTGCAGCAGTCTCTTGTAAATGATCTACAGTTTTATTTAAATCGATGATGTGGATACCTTTCTTCTCAGCGAAGATATAAGGTAACATCTTTGGATTCCACTTCTTTTTAAGGTGACCAAAGTGTACGCCAGCTTCCAAAAGTTGCTGTTGAAGTGAAGTATTATTTTCCATTTGTATAATTTGTAATAATGAATTAAAATTTGATGTCGATTAACGCTTGCTAAATTGGAAGCTTCTACGTGCCTTCTTGTGACCGAACTTCTTACGTTCAACACTTCTTGGATCACGCTTCAATTGTCCAGCAGCTTTTAATGTTGGACGAACTTCAGGATTCAATTCAACTAATACGCGAGCAATACCTAATTTGGCTGCTTCTGCTTGTCCTTTCATACCACCACCTGTTGCGTTAATTACGATATCGTATTTACCTTCAACACCAGCAGCTTTTAAAGGAGCTTCAACTTGATTTTGTAAGTATACTAAAGGAAAGTAAGCTTTGTAATCTTTGTCATTAACGGTAATTTTTCCACTACCCTTGCTAACGAAGACACGTGTTACTGCTTCTTTACGACGACCTACTGCATTTGTTTGCTTTTCCATTTATTTAGATTTGGAATTTTTTAAAATTTGAATTCTTTAGGTTGTTGTGCTGCATGAGGATGGTTTGGACCAGCATACACAAATAACTTCTTAACCATCTTACGACCTAAACGATTTTTAGGTAACATACCTTTAACCGCTCTTTCCATAATTACTTCTGGACGACGCTTGATTAAATCTTCAGCAGCTTCTTCTTTTTTACCACCTGGGTAACCAGAATAGTTTAAGTATTGCTTATCGTGGAATTTGTTTCCAGTCAATTGTACTTTTTCTGCGTTAATGATGATTACATAATCTCCACAATCAACGTGAGGAGTGTAATAAGCTTTGTTCTTACCACGTAGAACTGATGCAATTTTTGAAGCAATACGACCTACGGTTTGATTAGTACCATCAACAATGTACCAGCCATGTTTAACGGTAGCCGCGTTGGCGTGCTTCGTGGTGAAATGTAGTTTACTCATAATCTTTGGTTTTAATGAGGCCGCGCTATCCCGCTAGCCATAAAATAATCCCCTTTGATAAGGGAGGGCAAAGGTACGTCTGGAAAAGCGCTTTTTAGCCATTTTAAGCTTCTAATTTTTATAGCAACTTTGTAACTTATTGATTTTCAATAATATTTTTGTTTCATTATTTTCATGATATCAAATACATGCTGATAATCAATGTGTTACAAAATCGCATTTTGATGGTTTTTTGCCCATTTTGGCTTACATTTATTATATATGTATCAGAAATTTCAGGCAGACCAGATTTTTACAGGCAAAAAGCTATTGGAGGGCAACCCCAAATGTGGCTCCATGAATGAGGGCTTCACCCCAATATTGGTAGTGAAAGAAGATGGAACCATTGAAGACATCATTAATAAAGAAGATGCAGGGGAGGATATTCAAATAGTACAGGGAACCCTAACGCCTGGTTTCATCAATGCGCATTGTCATTTGGAATTGTCTCATATGAAAGACATGATACCTCCTCATACTGGATTACAAGAATTTGTAAAACAAATTGTGTCCTTGAGAAAAGTAGAAGAACATGTGATTGCAGAAGCCATTCAAAAAGCAGAGGAGGAGATGTTGGCAAATGGTATTGTAGCAGTCGGAGATATTTGCAACACCTTAGATACACTGGAGCAAAAGATAAAACACAGAATTGCTTATTACAGTTTTGTAGAATTATACGATTTAGATCCTACAAGATCGAATGATAAAATTATAGCAGGGCTTGCTATTCAAAATAAATTTCAAGAAAATTGTATTCGCGCATCTTTGGTACCACATGCACCTTATAGTGTAAGTTTTAATCTTTGGAAATTACTTTCTGAACATTTTGAGACACACACTATCACGATGCATAACCAAGAAACTAAAGATGAAAATGATTTCTTTAAAACCAAGACGGGTAGTTTTTTATGCATGTATGAAAGAACTAAAGTGTCTTTAGATTTTTTTGAAGCAACTGGATTAAGCAGTTTACAATCTGTATTACCTTATTTCAAAAAAGCACATAGAAGTATTTTAGTGCACAATAGTTTCACCAGTGTAGAAGATATAGTAGCAGTGCAAAAAGATATGCCGAATAGTTTTTGGTGTATTTGTGCCAATGCCAATCAATACATTGAACAAACCATGCCACCTATTGAATTACTTCGTTCTCAAAAAACCAATATAGTTATTGGTACAGATAGTTATGCAAGCAATTGGAGCTTAAATATTTTAGATGAAATAAAAACTATTCAACAACATCTACCACATATACCATTTGAAGAATTGTTAGGATGGGCTACCATTAATGGAGCTCAAGCATTACAGATGGATAAGCATTTAGGTAGTTTTGAAAAGGGGAAGAAACCAGGCATTGTGCTTATTGAAGGATTGTCCAAGGAAAATAAAATTGAGTTGCATACTATTTCAAAAAGAATTATTTAATTATAAATTATACATCATGAATAGAGCTGCTTTTTTAAAAACAACTTCTATAGCTGGAGCTTCTGTCTTATTAAGTTCTTTAGAAGTTTTTGCAAAAGAAAATAATAAAATTATTCGCGTTGCAATTATTGGATGTGGTAGTGTAAGTAATAGATACATACCTCATTTACAAAGTTCTTCATTGGTGAAAATTGTTGGGCTATGTGATATTATTCATGAACGTGCTATTGAACAAAATAAACAATACAATGTTGGTGCTACTACTTTTAATTCAATAGAAGCATTATTAAATGGTCTAGCATTTGATTTAATGATAACACTCACAGATATGCAAATGCATGGTGCATTAAATCGTAAAGCTTTACTAGCTGGTAAAAATGTGTGGAGCGAAAAACCTTTAGCGAATACTTATAAAGAGGGTGTTGAATTAATGGAGCTTGCAAAAACGAAAGGAATAAGAATTTGGGGAGCACCCGCTGTGGTTACAAGTCCACAATTTGAATTCATGAGTAAAACAATTCAAGCTGGTAAATTAGGGAAACTAGCAAGTGCCCATGGACAATATGGTCATACTGGTCCAACTTGGTCTTCCTTTTTTTATGAGCCACTTGGTGGAAGTATGCCCGATTTAGGTGTTTACAATATAGCTACATTAACTGGATTATTAGGCCCTGCTAAATCTGTAATGGCAATGACTAGTATTGTGAATAAACAAAGAGAGATTGATCACAAAGGAATAGTGGAAGTGAAAGAAGAAGACAATGCCCATATATTACTTGAACATGAAAATGGAATTATCAGTCATATCATGTGCGGCTTTAATTATTTTGATCCATTTGGACACGAAGCAAAAAATCAAACCTTACATAGTATTCAAATATTTGGTGACAAAGGTAATATGAGATTGATAGGATACGATTGGGAACCAAAAAGTGTAGTACTAGATACTTCATGGACCAATCCTCCAGAAACACATGTCACAGAAGATAAGGGATATCAATGGCAGGAAGGTGCAACAAGAATTGCAACATCGCTTTCAACTAATATTGAACCTAAAATTCATGTACTTCACTCACTTCATGTACTTGAAATTATCGAAGCAGCGAGAAAATCTTCCAAAGAAGGAATCAAAGTGCCATTAAAAAGCAATTTCCCTTGGCCAATGGTTTAATAAAGAGTAAATTTATAATACAATTCAAGCATATGACTTTCCCAATACTATTCGGACTATTCGCTATTATTATCATCATGTGGAGAAGACACCATCGTGGAAAGAATAGAGATTAATTTCTTGATTAATGATGGTCTTTTTCTAACAATTTAAGTAATTGTTCTCCTTCTTCTCGAATAGCAATTTGTGAATTTAAACTTAATTCCAATCTTTCTTCTCGATGATGCCAAATTTTAGATAATTCTCTTGTTTGATCTAAAGTAATCTTAGTATTTTTTAAACTATTTATAATTTCTTTTTCATTTGCCATAAACTGTGCTTTAAAAGTAGGGTGTATCTCAGGCCTTTCAATAGCAATACGTTTACTGTAAATATTTTTTACCGTGGATCTATAAATAAAAAATGTTGGTGGTACAATTTTTGCTAAGTCTGGTCTAAAATGATCAAAATATTGTTGCGTCTCTATTTCCATAGATCTACTTTCGGCTAAATTAGCATGCTCTTCATATCTTAATATTGCTGTTAAAATTTCTTTATCTTGAATATATCTTAAAGCACCTGAACTTTTCATTTGCTCGAAAATGGTCTTTCTATTAGTAAAACGATACATCCAAAAATCTAATGTACCTGCAAGGTCATACAAATTGGCTGGCTTAGGTGTAATTGAATGATTGATTATTAATGAGTCAAAATAAGCAGAAAGTCTTTGATTGTTGACTATCAAAGAATCTACTTGTCTTTGATTTTCCTTAATATCAATGATAAAAGCATGAATTAATTCTTCTGCTCTTTCGTTTTCAATATGTTTCTCTCTTAAGTTTTCTGCAACAAAACCCATACTCACTGCTAAGAACAACATTAAAAACTCTGTTATGTACTCTTTCCATTTTTTTGGATGATGTGAGTGGTGATGTACTTCCATATTAATTTTTTAAATGATATTTTTCTTCAAGTTCTTTCATTAATCCAACAGCAACTTTTGTAGACGTATCAATAATTGGTATTGCAACATTCCTAAGAGAATTTCTAATGTGTGTCAATCTGTTAGCATATTCAATTAATCTAGTTTTATCATTTGTCATAAGTTTTGCACCGGATTTTACTCTATTAAATAAATTACCTCTCTCCATATTTTGATAATATCCACTATTAAATATTTCATAAGACATATCTCTCGCTCTAATTTTTAATTCTTCCGTGGATTCACCATAAGCCTGCATATATGATGCCCAGTACCAATAAACAGCAATTTGATCACTAATTTTTTGATCTTCCACTAATCTCAATCCACCAGCATTCTTTAATTGAGCAGTTGTTCTTTCAATTAATTTGACTCCTCTATTGCCTAAAGTGCCTAAGTTTAAATCATACATAGTAATAATTAAACTGTCATTATACTTTTCGGAAAAAATTATAGATGTAGTAGTATCAAGTTTTGCAATCTGTTTGATATAATATCTTCTAACATTATTTAGCTCAGTAGTATCTCTTTTCAAATCTTCATAAAAGCTTTGCATATAATGATGCTCTCTTTCTCTTTCAACATAATGTTCTCTTTTGTTTTCTGCAAAAAAGCCTAATGTTACTGCTGCAAATAACATTAAGAACTCAGAAAGGTATTCTTGAAATTTTTTCTTTACATGACCAGCATGGTGATGAGAATGATGTACTTCCATTTTTTTATTTTAGTGTGATAGTTCTTTTTCGATTATTGCAATAAGTTCTGTGGCTTTTTGTTTTTGAATATTTGCCATTATTTGATAATAAGATGTATATCCGCACATTACACCAATATAATTTGCGTATTCATAAAAATACAATTTATCTTTTTTTAGAAATTTGCTTCCAGTTAAAGTGTCAATTTCATTCAACATTTTTTTATCATATTGTACTGAACCAAGTTTACCTGCATTTGAAAAAACCTTAAAATGTATCAAGCCGTTTTGATTTATATGAACTTGATTCCATTTATCATCCATAGCTTCTCCTTGTAATTTAATAGTATTCTTAGACTGCTCGTATTGTGTAATTTTTCTTACAATTTCTTGGTTTCTAATTAATCTAAATCCACCAGCATTTTTTAGTTGATCAATTGTGCCAGTGGTAAAATTTATAACAACTATTCTAGATGTGATATAAATACTTTTTAAATAAATTGTATCAATATCTTCCTCTGACCAATTATTCTTATATGCTAATTGATTTAATTTGTCTCCAGATAACAAAACCTGAGTCATTTCTAAATTTTTTATCCCTATTTCGGTCGTATCAGCCTTTAGGTCTTCTACCATACTTACTAAATAATCATGTTCTTTATGTCTTTCAGCCCTATACTCTAAATAATACTCAGACATAAATCCTAAGAATACCGCAAAAAACAACATTAAGAATTCTGAGATATATTCCTTCCACTTCTTAGGATGATGTGAGTGATGATGTACTTCCATATTAGTGTTTATCTAAGTTTTTTTCAAGAGTAACAATTGCTTTATCTGCATAGCTATCTAAAGTGTCTAAAGTATTCAACTCGGCTTTAAGAAGTACGACTTTATTAGCTATTTGAAACTTAATTTCATCCTTAACCTCTTTTGATATTACTTGATCTACATTTCCTTTTAATGCATTTTTTATTTCTTCATTTTCCGGCACCCACAATTGGTATGCATAGCCAACCAATTCAGGTTCAATAATTTTAGGTATAGAGAATCCTACAAATCTTTTACAAATTTCTAAGACACCTAAATTGAGTTCTTTATAATCATTATACCAATAATTGTATTTATTAATTATTGCTGGCATATCTGTAGTTCGTAAAGTTGTATAATACCCCTTAGACTCTGCATCATTTCTGGTTTTCTCGTTCAAAATCATGGCCTTGTTTTCTCCAAAATATAATATTGTTCTGTAAAATTCTATTTTACTTATTTTGGTCAAATCAGAATTTAATAAAACCAATAAATGTTCGGCACTTGCAATTCTACCTTTTATTTGAGCTCTATGAGTTTCAATTTCTTTTTTATCTAATTTAAAATTATTAACTACCGAGTGTAATAATTTCTCTTTTTTGTGTTGTTCTACAATGCCTTCTCTATAGTTCTCTGCAAAGAAACCCAACGTTACTGCGGCAAATAGCATAACAAACTCTGTTAGATATTCTTTCCACTTCTTAGGATGATGCGAGTGATGATGTACTTCCATATTAGTGTTCATTATGTTCTTTATAATATTTTAAAAGATCTTCTGCGGATTTTTTAGTCATATGCATAAAATTCATCGACGCAGACATTAATGCAGATCGTCGATAAATAACTGGTACCATTTCTGCTTTAAATTGTTCAAGTTTATTATTAGGAAGAAAGAAGGTTTTATTATTTATCAAACTTATGGTTTCTTCATAAAATTTTTGATCATTAGAATCTGCAATAAATCTTTCAGGGAAAGTAAAAACTGATTTCCTTTTATTAGCTGCAATTTCTATTGGCAAATATTTATTTGTCGTATTAACATATTCATTTGCTGTATAATCATACTCCTGTGTCACACTTCTAAATTCAGTAGCTTTACTCAAGTTACTATAATCAATCATTTTACTTAATAATGCTGTGTCTTTTATGTAACGCAACGATCCAGAGCTTTTCATTTGATCATAAGTGTCATTATTACTCAAATATCTATAGCTTGTGGCTGGCATCTCGTATACATATGCCAAGTCTAAATTTTGAGTAGTTTTTATGATATATAATGCCGTTGAGTCACATTTAAGTAAGTTTTTCTTATCCCCCTTAATCAAGGAATCCAAAAACACAACATTCAACTCCACGTCTTTGATAAAACTAGAGACTAATTCATGGGAGCGCTCTTTCTCGACATAACCTTCCCTGATATTTTCGGCCAAAAAGCCCAAAGAAACTGCGGCGAACAACATGAAAAATTCGGTCAAATATTCCTTCCACTTCTTAGGATGATGCGAGTGATGATGTACTTCCATAGATGTATTTATTCCTTAAATATAAAGAAATAAGGAATAAAATATATGTAATAAGAGGTTAAGTTATCAAGAATTTTTAATGCAAGACGGCCTGTAAAATGGCAAGTGATTTTATCTCTTTAAATCCTTTATAGTGCCAGCTTAAAGACAATTGAAAGAGCTCCAATATTTTTTTTCTTTGATGCCCATTTAAAGAAATATTCTCCAAATCGTTATAGAACTGCAGTGTCATAAACTCTGAGGCAGTTTTTGCTTCAATGCCTTCTAAAAAATAGGGATGCAATGGTTTATCTTTTACGAACTGTCCTTCTTTGACATCCAATATTGAAGTCTCTTCACTATACCTTCCTTGTAAACCAAAACCTAGTGTTTCACTTAAATGAATTAGAAAATAGATAGGCAGATTGCTAGATAAAACAGCGCCTCCAGTATCTAATTGTTTGAAGGTATCTTCTATTAAATAAAATAATTCTGGATGCGGCTCTGGTTGTAGGGTTTGTTGCAATACCTCTACAATATAAGTAGCTACTGCGTTACGAATAACATCAGAATATACATTTTGATAAATATAATCCCAGCTGACTTCTTTAAGCATTTGCAATTGCTTCATAGGAGTATGGTATACTTCCATTTGCAAAATAGCAGCAGGTTGATAATACACTGCTTTGTTAGCACCTTTCTTGCTAGTTGTTCTTACCCCTTTTACAATGTATTGTTGTAAACCAAAAAGCTCAGTATATGCGGTTATAATAACACTAGTATCTCCGTATTTGGTAACCCTTAAAACTATTCCTTTTGTGTTATGTAGCATGTTCGAATAAAAATAATCATGTTTTTTAGAAAATCTTCAAATCGTAAAATTTTATTTTAGATTTGAAGAAGAAAACGTTTATGATGTTAACTTTGTTGACTATCATTAATTAAATAAGATGATTAGAAAGATAAAACATAATACACATCCTGGAGAAATTCTGAAGGAAGAAGTAATTGTAGCTAATAATTTAACTATAACTGCTGCTGCCCAACTATTGGATATTTCTAGAGGTGTCTTATCAAATGTTTTAAATAGAAAATCGCCTATAACACCAATTTTAGCAACAAGAATTGCTAAAGTATTCGGTGGTACTTCTGAGATCTGGATTAGACTTCAACTTTCGTTTGACATGAGAGAAGCTGAGCTTATCAGTAAAAATCTTAAGCTTAAACCATTCAAAGCAAAAAGAAAACAAATCGCTTAACTAGACGCTCTTAAACTGTTGTAAAAAACGTAGATCGTTTTGAGAGTATAAACGTAAGTCGTTTACTTGATATTTTAATTGAGCAATTCTTTCTACACCCATTCCAAACGCAAAGCCAGTATACTTTTCAGGGTCGATACCAAAGTTCTCTAATACTTTTGGATGCACCATTCCTGATCCTAAAATTTCTACCCATCCTGTATGCTTACAAATATTACATCCTTTGCCTGAACAAATTTGACAACTGATATCCATCTCTGCACTTGGTTCTGTAAAAGGAAAATAGCTTGGACGAAATCTTACTTTCACATCCTTGCCAAACATTTCTTGTACGAAAAAATATAAGGTCTGTTTTAAATCTGCGAAACTTACATTTTCGTCAATATATAAACCTTCTACTTGATGGAAGAAACAATGCGCTCTTGCAGAAATGGTTTCGTTTCTATAAACACGTCCTGGACAGATCACTCTGATAGGAGGTTTTTGTGTTTCCATTACTCTTGCTTGCACACTTGAAGTATGTGTTCTTAATAACCAAGCAGATTGATTTTCGCTGCCCTCTTGCACATAAAAAGTATCCTGCATATCTCTAGCTGGATGGTCTTCTGGCAAATTCATCGCGCCAAAATTATGCCAGTCATCTTCAATCTCTGGTCCTTCTGCTACTGCAAAACCCAATCTTTTAAATATGGAGACCATTTGATTTCTTACCAGGTTCAATGGATGTCTTGTTCCAACAGGTGTTGGATCGCCTGGCATAGAGAAATCTATAGAGCTATCTGTAGACGCCGTGTCGCCCAATCCTGCTTGAAAAGCCTCAAAAGCAGTCTCGGCATGTATCTTAAAAGCATTTAATATTTGTCCAAATTCCTTCTTTTGCTCGTTAGGCACATTCTTCATCTCACCCATGATCTGTTTAACCAAACCCTTGGTACCTAAGTATTTAATTCTGAACTGCTCTAACTCGTCCTGAGAGGTAATAACAGCGGCAGTTATTTCTGCCTTAATGCTTTCTATTTGCTGTAACAATTGCTCCATAGTGCGAAGATAGGAAAAAGCCTTACATTTGTTACTCGCGAAGTTTATATACATGGAGTACAATACATCAAGAAGCATAATGGGGATGAGAGAATATGGACGCCACGTTCAAAGAATGGTGGACCATCTTATGACCATTGAAGACAAAGCTAAAAGACAAGAGCAAGCTCAGGTAGTGATTGAGCTGATGGGTTTTTTAAATCCTAATCTTAAGAATATCGAGGATTACAAGCATAAATTATGGGATCACCTGTTCTTTATGAGTAATTTCAAATTAGACGTAGATAGCCCTTATCCTATTCCAACCAAAGAAACTTATAAGCAAAAGCCTGATCCATTACCTTATCCAAGACGCAAAATCAAATATGCTCACTTAGGTAAAAACCTTGAGTTGGTTATTGATAAAGCCATGGCGGAAGAAGATCAAGAAAAGAAAACTGGCTTTGCACATGCTATTGCTCATTATATGAAACTAGCTTATAGCAACTGGCACAAAGAACTAGTGCAAGATGATGCTATTCGTGCAGAATTAAACGCGATTACTGGTGGCGAATTGGAGTTTAGCAATACGCCATATATCAAGCATCGTAACCAAAATTTTGAAAGAGACGAATATCGTCCTGCAGGTGGAAGATGGCAGAACAACAATCGCAATAGAGGCGCTGGCGGTGGAAGAGGACCAGGTGGTGGAGGTGGTGGCCGTAACAACAATAACAGAAACTTTAAAAAACGTTATTAATATACAATCCCATCTAAAACTAGATGGGATTTTTTTTACTAATTTCGTTAGATAACACAACACAATGAGTTCATTTGAAGTAAGAGGAGGAAAAAAATTACAAGGCACCATTATCCCTCAAGGTGCAAAGAACGAAGCCTTACAAATTTTATCTGCTGTAGTATTAAGTAGTGATCCAATTACTATTTCGAATATCCCCAATATTGTGGATGTGAATTTATTAATTGAATTATTACACGAGATGGGTGTGCGTGTAGAAAAATTAGCAGAAGGTGAATATCGTTTTCAAGCAGATCAAATTGATCCATTGTATTTAGCATCTGAAGATTTTAGAAAAAAAAGTGGAAG
>JBJOIU010000055.1:0-14623 GCA_046046935.1 Bacteroidota bacterium | reverse complement strand
ACAGTTGCACCGGCTAAGAAACCACCTAAGGCTTCTGGACCTAATGTGAAACCAATTAAGATAGGAGAGATAATAGTGATAGCACCAGGCAACATCATTTTTTTCAATGAAGCTTCTGTAGAAATTGCAACACATTTGTCGTATTCTGGCTTACCAGTACCTTCCATAATTCCAGGTATGGTACGGAACTGACGACGAACTTCTTCCACCATTGCCATTGCAGCTTCACCTACCGCACGAATCGCTAATGAAGAGAAGATAAATGGAATCATTCCACCTACAAATAAAGCCGCTAAAACGTCAGCCTTGTAGATATCAATATGTTGATTATTTGGCATCGCTACACCTACAAAGGCAGCGAATAGAGCTAATGAAGTTAAAGCAGCTGAAGCAATGGCAAATCCTTTACCACTTGCAGCAGTAGTATTACCCACAGCATCCAAAATATCAGTTTTCTCACGAATTTCCGCTGGTAATTCACTCATCTCAGCAATACCACCTGCGTTATCTGCGATAGGACCAAATGCGTCAATTGCTAATTGCATAGCAGTTGTTGCCATCATACCTGCTGCAGCAATTGCCACACCATATAATCCAGCACAAGCATAAGAACCATAAATACCAGCAGCTAAAACTAAGATTGGATAGAAAGTTGATTCCATACCAATTGCTAAACCACCAATTATATTAGTTGCATGACCAGTACTAGATTGCTTGATAATACTTAATACTGGACGCTTACCCATTGCAGTATAGTATTCAGTAATAATACTCATTAAAGTACCCACTACTAAACCTACGGCGATTGCACCAATAACACCATTTCTTGTGAATTCTAAACCACGTAATACCATTGTTTCTGGTAAGATATTATTTACTAAGAAATAACATGCAATAGCAGTTAAAACCATTGAACCATAGTTACCCATATTCAATGCTTTTTGCACAGTAGCAGTATTTAAACCAGCTGTTTCACTTATTCTTACAAAGAAAGTTCCAACAATAGATAATAAAATACCTACACCAGCAATTAACATTGGTAATAAAATAGGAGATAAACCACCAAACGCATCTACTAATGTAGCGCCATTTGGACCAGTTACTTCCTGACCTAATACCATTGTAGCCAATACTGTCGCAACATAAGAACCAAATAAATCGGCACCCATACCTGCAACATCTCCTACATTGTCACCTACGTTATCTGCAATGGTTGCAGGGTTACGAGGATCATCTTCTGGAATTCCTGCTTCTACTTTACCTACTAAGTCTGCACCTACATCGGCAGCCTTAGTATAGATACCACCACCAACACGCGCAAATAAAGCGATTGATTCAGCACCTAAAGAGAATCCAGTTAAAACCTCAATAGTTTTAAGCATTTCTTTTGGATCTCCATTTACGTAGAAATATTCTTTAAGAATTAAGTATAAACCACCTAAACCTAATACTGCTAATCCAGATACACCTAAGCCCATTACAGATCCACCAGTAAAAGAAACTTTTAAAGCACGTGCTAAACTTGTTTTAGCTGCTTCAGCAGTTCTAACGTTAGCTTTTGTTGCAATTTTCATACCGATATAACCGGCAGTTGCACTAAAAATAGCACCAATAACAAATGCAATAGCAATTGTCCAGTGGCTATCTTCATTTTTAGAAGCCATAAAGCCTAATAGTAAGGCAACGATTACAACGAAGTATCCTAAGATTTTCCACTCAGCTTTTAAGAAAGCCATAGCGCCTTCAGCGATATAATCACTGATTTCTTTCATACGTGCATTACCGGCATCTTGTTTAGATACCCAGTTGAATTTCAATAGAGTATATAGTAAACCTACAATACCCATTGCCGGAACGGCATAAAATAGAAGATTATTCATAAGCAATTCTTATTCTTTGTTTTCTTGATTCGATTAAGGTCTGCAAAAATAGGGTGAAAAGGCCAAAAAATGGCAAAAAAGGGCATTTTTACTCAACTAAAGAGGTAGTATCTAGCTTACCAGTGAATACAGATGCTAGTTCTTTGCCTTTATAGATTGTTTTATTAAACCTA
Organism: Bacteroidota bacterium; assembly: GCA_046046935.1. Lineage (GTDB taxonomy): Bacteria > Bacteroidota > Bacteroidia > Chitinophagales > Chitinophagaceae > Sediminibacterium. The sequence goes on along the minus strand of JBJOIU010000055.1, from coordinate 12,570 downwards.
TTACCCAATATGATGATAGTGGCTGTTTCTCCAATAAGCCTGTTAAATACAGTATTGTTTCCGTGCCACCAACCATTATGATAAATCAGCTTTTCTTCATTTGGTTTGGTTAAAATCCTCCATCCAAAGCCATAATTATGATAGTATTTATTAGTGGGACTTTGAGGCTGATAGGCCATTTCCAGAGTAGCAGGACTTAAAAAGGTCCCTTCTGTAAGGGCTTTGTCCCAAAGCAATAAATCTCTTACCGTGCTATACACATTTTTGTCTCCATAAATACAATCATATTTTTCAATTCTATAAGGTTGCATTCTGGCATTATAAGAGGGAGTATATTTATCAATTGTTTTAGCACTAAAAATATAGCTATTAGACATTTTCAAAGGTTTGAAAACTGTCTCTTCCATATATGTTGGGAAATCTTTACCAGTTACTTTTTCTATAATCAAAGCTAATAAGACATAATTGGTATTACAATACCTAAAAACCCTGTCAGGATTAGCAGCAGGAGCAGGGCGTTTTTGAACCATATAATCCAAAACATCCTGATTCGTGTAAGTGCCTTCTCTAAAAGGTTTTTCGTTTTGGATAAGTTTTAATTTCTTCACCCATCTTCCTCTTTTGTTTTTCACTTTAACAGAAGCATATTTTCTGGACTCCATAAAATAAGTGTAGTCAGGTAATCCACTTCTATGTGAAAGTATTTGCTCTATGGTAACTTCAGTATAGGGGAAATTGGGTAAATACTTAGTTAGAGGAGCTTTGAGATCCAATTTATCTTGCTCCCATAATTTTAAAGCTACCATACCAGTAAAAGTCTTAGAAACAGAAGCCAAATGAATAGGTGTTTCAGGGAGAATAGGTGTTTTTTGAGTAATATTGGAATAGCCCTTATAATCTTCAAATACAATTTCTCCATTTTTTGCAACCAAGATCTGTCCACTAAAGCTTCTTCCTAAAAGCTTCTCATACTTTGCTTTAACTTCTGAAGACAATCTATTACGTTCTGTGTCAGATAATTTATTGTAGGTAAAACTTGGAGCATTTAAGCCTTCTTGGTATTTAGGTCCTTGGGTAGTACCACAAGCACATATTAAAACAAATAAGGTACTTAAAAGTGAAATTCTCACGATCATCTGTTAGTTATTAAGGGTAGTACAAAAATAACGCTCAAAAGGCATAAAATATTGTGAATGAAGATAGAAGCGGTTAATTTTTTTTAACTTTGCGATATGAGCACTTTAATAAAGACAAGTTATCCCAAGGACAAAATCAAAGTATTATTTCTTGAAAACATAAGTGATACTGCTGTCCAATATTTTAAAGTACAAGGATATACAGATGTTAAAAAAGTTTCTGGTGCATTGAGCGAGGAAGAATTGATTAAGGTTATTAAAGATGTTCATATTTTAGGCATTAGATCCAAAACATTTATTTCTAAAAAAGTAGTGGATAGTGCAAAAAAATTACAAGCAATAGGTTGTTTTTGTATTGGCACGAACCAGGTGGACATAAAAGCCTGCAAACAAAAAGGTATCGCTGTTTTTAATGCTCCCTATAGTAATACAAGATCTGTTGCTGAATTAGTAATTGGATCAAGTATCATGTTGATAAGAAAGATTATTGATAAAAATGCAGCTGCACACAAAGGGATTTGGAATAAGGACGCAAAAGGGAGTTTTGAATTAAGAGGAAAAACTCTAGGCATAATTGGATATGGCAATATTGGTACACAAACAAGTATCATGGCGGAAGCAATGGGTATGAAAGTAAAGTTTTATGATGTCGAAACTAAATTGCCATTGGGCAATGCGCAATCAGTAAAAACTATTAAAGAATTAGTTAGTACTTCAGATATTATTTCTTTGCATGTGCCAGAAACAAGTAGCACAAAAAACTTGATAAATAAAGAGGTATTAAAACAATTTAAACAAGGGGCTATTTTAATAAACTACGCAAGGGGAGAAGTAGTGGATTTAGAGACATTAGCTGCAGCATTACAATCAAAACATTTAAGTGGCGCTGCCATTGATGTGTATCCTTGGGAACCAGAAAAAAATGGAGATAGTTTTGAAACTCCATTGCAGGGTTTGTCTAATGTTATTCTAACTCCACATATTGGAGGATCTACAGAAGAAGCACAAGAAAATATAGGTGAAGATGTGAGTATCAAATTATATCAATATTTAGAAAGAGGCGTATCTAATGGATCTCTTTCTGTACCTACGATCAGTTTGCCTCCAGTAGATGGAGCGCACAGAATTTTACATATTCACAATAATGTACCTGGTGTTTTGAGTGCGATCAATACAGTGATGTCTAAAAACAAAATTAATATTGTTGGACAGTATTTAAAAACCAATGAAGAAATTGGTTATGTAGTTTTAGATGTAGATTCTAAATTGTCTAAAACAGCTTTAGCGCTTTTGAAAGAAGTAAAAGAAACTATAAGGGTAAGACTACTTTATTAAGTTAACAATTTGCAATTGCTTTTTTCATTGAAGTCAATTCGCTTGTATCTACCCCCGTAAATAACATTTGTTCTTGCATGCTTTCTTTGTTAAATAACATTGAAGAAGGATAATTTTTTCTTGCAGAACTATGTATTTCTTTTGCACCAGTCTTGTTGATAATTTCTGCAATATTTGACGCTCTAACACCACTTCCTGGTATGATAATAATTCTATCATTAGCAATCTCTACCAACTCCTTTAACAGGGGTAGTGCATTGCCCGCATTAGGTACTTGGCCGCTAGTTAAAATTCTTTTGCAACCAGTTTGAATAATATCTTCTAAGCCTTTCAATGGGTCGATACATCTATCAAATGCTCTGTGAAAAGTTATTTCCATTTGACCTGCCATAGAAACCAATTCGGCAGTTCGATTAATATCAATATGTCCATCTTCTTTTAATAATCCAATTACTGCACCAGGATAACCTAATTCTTTCACCAAGAGAAGATCTGACTTGATAGATGCAAATTCATCATCTGAATATAAAAAATCCCCACCTCTAGGTCTAATTATTGGAAATATTGGTTGAGATGTTTTTTGAATAAGTGTTTTTAAACTTCCAAAAGATGGGGTAGTGCCACCTTCCATTGGATTTTCACAAAATTCAATTCTATCTGCGCCAGCTGATAAAGCAGTTAATGCAGATTCGATATTAAACACAGCAATCTCTAATAGTTTACCCATAAAAATTAATCTAAAAATTCAGATTCAAATAATACATTTCCTTTTTCTGAATGAACGGCATAATTAAATCCCTTATGCAAAGCATAGGCACCAACTTCACCTTTATGACTGATGGCTATAAAACAAACCTGAATCTCTGAAGCTTTTTCTTTTTTGATTTTTTTTATTCGTTCAATAACTAATCTACAAGCTTCTTTAGGAGATTTACCTTGTCTCATATATTCAACTACTGCACTTGAACCTGCAACTCTAATTACATCTTCACCTTGACCAGTAGCTACCACGGCACCCACTTCATTGTCAACATATAAACCAGCACCAATAATAGGAGAATCTCCCAAACGACCACGCATTTTAAAACCTGCTCCACTGGTTGTACAAGATCCACTTAAATTCCCATTGGCATCCAAAGCAACCATTCCGATAGTATCATGATTCCATTCTCCATTGTCTAATTTCTTTGGTGCATTAAAAGCAGCATCGTTATGAGGAATAGCTGATTGTCTTTCTACATTGTAAATTGGTTTATAAGTAGATTTCTTTAACCAATTTTGATATGCATTTTGAGCAGATTCAGATAATTCATCTTTTTCTAATGTAAATCCTTCACTTAAAGCAAATTGTTGAGCACCGACTCCCGCTAACATTACATGAGGTGTTTTTTCCATTACTCTTCTAGCAACAGAAATAGGATGTTTGATTCTTTCTAAAAAAGCAACACTTCCACAATTAAATTGATGATCCATAATTGAGGCATCTAATGTAACATGACCATCTCTATCTGGATTTGCTCCTAAGCCCACACAACAGTTTATTTCATTTTCAGTTACCATCACACCTTGCTCCACTGCATCTAATGCAGTACCACCAGTTGATAAAACTTTCCAAGCAGCCAAATTAGCATTTAAGCCTGCATCCCAAGTGGAAACTACGATTGGTTTTTTATTCAACATAGCAGTGTTTTTTATAAAACCAGGAATAGTAAAACTAGTTAGGCCCAAGCTACTTAAATGTAAAAATCCTCTTCTATTGAATGATTTCATTATTGTTTTATTAGATTCTGAAGATACGAATATTGAAGATATTTTATGTACTTTAGTAGCAATATATGCAAGCAATTTTCGATATTTATAATTGGAATGTAGATCGATTTGAGAAGATTGATCAGGGCTTAATTAATACTACTTTCATAGTTAGTACGAAAGAAGGTCAGGAATATATACTGCAAACAGTCAATCATCTAATATTCAAAGATCCTTCAGCCATAGATCAAAATATTCAATTAATTGGAAAATATTTACAAGAACAAACCCCCAATTTTTTATTCACCCATTTAGTTCCAACAAAAAATGGTGATACATTGACTTTTTGGGAAGGCAAATATTATAGAGCATTTGTTAAAATTAAAGGGCATAGTTTTGATGTATTAGAAAACCCCCATCAGGCAAAAGAAGCTGCTAATGCATTTGGACAATTCACTGCTACACTTGTAGATTTTCCCATTCAAGACCTCAAGATTACCTTACCTGATTTTCATAATTTAAGTTTAAGATATACCCAATTTGAAAATGCTCTTTTACAAGGTGATTCAAAAAGAATTACTGAATCAAAAGAGGCTATACAATATTTACAATCACAACAAGATATTGTAATACAGTATGAATCTTTTATACAGAACAAAGCTGCCAAACAAAGAGTCACTCACCATGATACCAAAATAAGCAATGTCTTGTTTAATTCTAATGAAAAAGCCATTTGTGTAATAGACCTGGATACGGTAATGCCTGGTTATTTTATAAGTGACGTAGGAGATATGTGTCGAACTTATTTACCCAATGTGTCAGAAGAAGAGGCTAATCTAGATTTGGTACAAATTGACAAGGGTAGGTGGACAGCTTTAAAAGAAGGCTACCTAAATGAAATGGGTAATATTTTAACTCCATTCGAGTTGGCTCAATTTGAATTTGCCGGTGAATTCATGATTTATATGCAGGCCTTAAGATTTTTAACCGATCATCTAAATTTGGATACATACTATGGCGCAAAATATAATGGCCAGAACTATGTTCGGGCCATTAATCAGATCGCTTTATTGAAAGCGTATAAAAATATACTACAGTAAAATTTTTAAAAATCTGGATTCATTGCAAAATCAGGTTTTCTATTCTTCCATTTTCCTCTTGTAAAATCTGGAATCTCTTGAACCTGTCCATGCTCTGCAATGGATTTTTCAGAAAGGGGAGTTACCGCATACCAGGTTGCTAAGTCATAAACATCCATTGGGAAATTCACTTTTCTTTTAATACACTCCACAAAAGCATTCACCACAAAGAAGTCCATTCCACCATGACCGGCTCCAACCGCATCCGCTTCATATTTCTTCCATAAAGGATGATCATGTTCTTTTAAATAAGTTTCAGGGTTTTCCCACTGGTGTGCCTTTTTAGAAACGCCTTCTATATATATATGTCCCGCACTAAATTCACCTGCATGGAAATCCTGCCACAAGCCTTGGGTACCTTGAACACGGAAACCTAGATTATAAGGACGAGGAGAATTGGTGTCATGCGTTAATAATATAGTCTCCCCATTAGCAGTTTGTAATTGGGTGGTCACTATATCTCCTAATTTAAAATTTAATTTCGCATTAGGGTGATTATCACCACCTTTAGGATGGTTAACTATATATTTATGTAAACCTCTTGCTTTAGTTGCGACTGATGAAAGTCTAGTTAGAAGGTTGCCTCTATTAATGTCTGTCATCATTGCAACAGGGCCTAAACCATGGGTTGGATATAGTTCACCGTTTCTATATAAAGAGTGATTGGTTCTCCAATGTGCTTCCGAAAAGCCTTTCTCCCCAAATTCAACACCTGAATCACTTCTTGCAGAGTCAGGACTATTGAACTTTACACCTCTTAAATCATGTTCATAACCACCTTGCAAGTGCAATAATTCACCAAACATGCCTTTTCTTACCATATTATATACAGCCATTACATCTCGTCTATAACACACATTTTCAAGACACATGACAGGTATACCTGATTTTTCACTTGCATTCACTATGTCCCAACAATCTGTCAATTTAATAGCACCACAAACCTCCACACCAGGTATTATACCATTTTTTATAGCTTCTAATGCCTGAGGAATATGCCATTCCCAAGGTGTTGCTATTACAACTGCATCAATATCAGTACGTTGTAAGAGTTGTTTGTAATTTTCATTCCCCTTATTATATTCAATTGCAGCAGCTCTACCGGCATCTTTTAACAACTTTTGAGCATCTGCCAACATTCTTGGATCTGGATCAGCAAATGCTACTATATTGGTATCCTTACGTTGAATAAGCATTTCAATATGGCTTTGACCTCTAAAACCAGTTCCTATAATACCAATATTTACCACGTTTTTGGTTGCAGCAGCTTGGGCTTTAATAAATGCAGGACTTAAGCCAACAGCCAATGAAGTCATGCCGGCATTTTGAACAAATTTTCTTCTAGTAAATGGTGTAGACATAGCAATCGTTTTATGTTTATTATCTATTACTTAAATGTACAAATCTTTCTATGAACTTGTACTTGACTATAACGATTTATTCAAATGAATAGTATCCATAACTATACTATAGACCATTGTATATCATAAGCTAAGTAATTGATATATTGTATATTTCAATCTATTTACGCTTATAATTAACATTATGTTAAATAAATTATTTTAAGATCTAGGACTCATAACCTATTCATTAGATATCTAGAAAACCTAACTTTACTGAGACTAATTAATACAATATGAAAAAAATAATCAGCAGTTTATTCTTACTAGGTATCTTGATGCAAACAAGCAATCTAATTGCACAAACAAATACTGCTAAAGAAACAAATTATGTAGGTGATCAAAAAAATGGTCAACCAGATGGAAAAGGCGTTTTAACGGATACTATCGGAAATGTATTTAAGGGCAGTTTCAAAAAAGGTAAAAAAGAAGGATACGGTGAACTTACTATTAAGAATGCCATTGGCAAAGACAGTACAATTGTTGGATATTGGAAAAAAGACCAATACTTGGGTTTATACGAATTCCCTTACAAAATCCTTAGTAAGTCTTATATGATAAGTAACGCAACAGTTACATATGAACCAGCTAATCCTAGTGGTAATATTATAGAAGTTAGCGTGGAATCTGTTTCTGGAGGTTCTGCAACCCTTGCTGGAGAAATGCCAAAGCCTACTTTAACAGAGCATGTTTTTAACAAGGGCTCTTTTCAAGAGATGTTCGCTAGAACCAATCAGCAAAAAAGAAATGTATATATTTTCCAGAACGTTATGTTCCCTGTTACAGCTATGTTTAAATTTGGCAATGAAGATATCACTGTTGAGTTAAATGAAACTAAGAATTATAAATTAACTGTTGTTTTAAGAGATTAATAAAAAAAGTCAAGATTTATAGCTATTAAAAAGAGCCTTCGTTTGAAGGCTCTTTTTTTATGTATCTAGATTCTTGATATCTTAGTTATTATACTTATCGTGTAACTGATCGAATTGATTAAATTTAGCATCTAAAGCATCATAAGCTTTTTGATCCTTTCCTCTAACCTTGTCTCTTTTATATTGATATAATGTTGCTAAAAAGTCTACTGATCTTCCAGCTACATTCTTCTCTACCCTTTCTAATTTTTCTTTATCCTTTACTGCGCTAAATGCTTTTTCAATCCATTCAATAGCAGCATCAACACTTGCTTTAATGGGAGTTTCTAATACAACATTTAACTTTTTAATAGAATCTTGTTGTGCTTTAAATGCAGCATCAAAAGCTAATTTCTTTTTTGGATCTTTTGGAGCAACTGGTTTGTTCGCATTTAAATTTTGTAAAGCACGAATATTATCACTTACTTTTTCATCTAAAGCAGTGTATTGGTTATAGTAAGCAATACCAGCATTAAATGCAGCTGTGAAATTTTTATTATTCAAACCATAAGCTTTCTTGTAAGCATCAGCAGCTTTTGCTATATACATATCATTAGCTGCTGGAGTTGCTTCATCGCTTTTACCAGCAATAAAGGCATCTCCAAACATCAAACATTCAATTTCTGTAATAGTATTTGCAGCAACCTGTTCGTCGTATAACTTAATTTTTTCTTCTAGGGTATAGTTTTTATCGATATACTCTGATTTAAAATCAAACCAATTTTCTTCAGGGTAAGCTGCTTCTGTTACTTTAATAAAAGCATCAAAATTTGCTTTGTCTTTATTATTGATATAATGCAATAAAATATACTTGTATACATCTTGTAGTTCTGGGGTTTTAATTTCAGCAGCTACTAGACGCTTATAATAAGTCATTGTATTCTCTTTATTATTCGCATTTTGATTAGCAAAACCCGCATACATTAGAGATGTTGTATCAAATTTTTGTTTTGAAGAAGCCCATCCTTGTGTAAAAATGATATCACTATATTTAACAGCGTCATCAAATTCAGTAGCAGCTTTCTTCCAATTTTTATCATTAAATGCAGCCACACCTTCTTTAAAGTTTTTTAAATATAAATCAAAGAAAGGTTCTGTACCATTTTCTTTAGCTAAAGGGAAATTAGCAGCAGCCTCAGCTCCAATATAATTATCTACAGCAGCTTTCACTTCTGCCAATGCTGTTGGATATTTTGCATCTTTAGCTAATCCACTATAGATCTTAGCTTTCCAATAATATGCTTCTGCAGTAGTTGCAGCAGCTGGTTTTTTTGTAACAACCTTTTCGTATTCTGCTTTTGCAGCTTCATACTGATTGATTAAAACATTGGTTTTTACTTTGTTAAAGTCTTGTGCATTTGCTTGAAAAGCAATCAGCAATACCAAAACTCCGATTAAATTTTTCATATGCCTGTTTGATGTTTATGTACCGTTAAAATTATATATTTTAATATTAAAAACTATTCCGCTGGTGTATTAGTTGGTTCTGAAGCTTCCCCATCGGATGGCTGTGCTTCTTCATCGGACGCTACCACGTCCTCATCATCACCCTGATCACCAATGATTGAAGTTGCTGCTATTTCGTCTTCATCATCCAAACGAATCAACTTAACACCTTGAGTAGCTCTACCTGCTTCACGGATATCAACAATACTTGTTCTGATTGTTACTCCAGATTTACAAGTAATCATTAAGTCATCAGAATCCAATACATCCATTAAACCAACCAATGCACCTGTTTTCTCAGTTACATTAATTGTTTTTACCCCTTTACCACCTCTGTTAGTGATTCTATATTCGTCAATTGGAGTTCGCTTACCAAATCCTTTTTGACTTACCACTAATATAGTTCTATCCTTGTCTTCTCTGCTTACACAAACTAAACCAACTACTTCGTCAGTTTCATCGTCCACTTCAATACCAGCCACACCAATCGCACCACGACCTGTTGGTCTTACTTTCTCTTCAGGGAAACGAATTGCTCTACCAGATTTAACAGCCATCATTACTTCATTATTACCATCTGTTAATCTTGCAGCTAATAATTCATCGCCTTCGTTAATGGTAATGGCATTTACACCACTTACTCTTGGACGACTAAATTCTTCTAGACAAGTTTTCTTGATAATGCCTTTCTTAGTACATAATACGATATAATGATTATTAACATAATCTTTATCATCTAACTTACGTACTTCAATGATTGCTTTAACCTTATCATCTGGAGGTATTTGAATTAAATTCTGAATAGCCCTACCCTTACTTGTTTTCTCTCCTTCTGGAATTTCATATACTCTTAACCAGAAACATCTTCCTTTTTCTGTAAAGAATAACATGGTATCATGTGTAGATGCAATAAATAAATGCTCTACATAATCTTCTTCTCTAGTTTTAGAACCAATTGCTCCTCTACCACCTCTTTTTTGTTGACGGTATTCAGAAACTGAAGTTCTTTTGATATAACCTAAGTGAGAAATGGTAATTACCACATCTTCTTCTTCAATTAAATCTTCAATACGCATCTCATCTGCTAAATATTGAATTTCTGTTTTACGCTCGTCACCAAATTTATCTTTAACTTCTAATAATTCAGTTTTGATTAATTCATAACGTAAATGTTCACTACCTAATAATTCTTTTAAAGAAGCAATTAATTTCATTAATTGTTCAAATTCTTCTTTAATTTTCTCACGCTCCATTCCAGTCAAACGTTGCAATCTTAATTCTAAAATTGCTTTTGCTTGAATCTCTGAAATACCCCATCCTGCTGTGATTAAAGCCTCTTTAGCTGCTTCAGGATTCGCAGAATTTCTAATTAATCGAATCACTTCATCTAAATGATCTAAGGCAATTAAATAACCTTCTAAAATATGTGCACGCTCTTCTGCTTTTCTTAATTCAAATTGTGCACGACGAATAACTACCTCCATTCTAAACTCAATAAATTCAGAAATTAAATCTCTTAAGTTTAAAATTTTAGGACGGCCTTTACTTAATGCAACATTATTAATACCATAACTTGTTTGAAGTTCTGTGTATTTATATAATTGATTAATGATTACTTGAGCTACAGCGTCTTTTCTTAGTTCGATAACAATACGAGTACCTTCACGTTTATTACTTTCGTTATTGACATGAGAAATACCTTCAATTGTTTTATCGTTTACTAATTGTCCAATTCTATCTGTTAAATTATCGCGATTAACTTGGTATGGAATTTCATTGATTACAATTAATTCTCTACCATTCGCTTTAGTTTCTACATTACACTTTCCTCTTAAAACCACTCTACCTCTACCTGTCATCAAACCTTGCTTCACACCTTCCATTCCAAAAATCACACCGCCTGTTGGAAAGTCTGGGGCTTTTACAATAGTGATTAATTCCTCGATTGTAATATCTCTGTTATTGATATAAGCAATACAACCATCCACTACTTCATTTAAATTATGTGGCAACATATTCGTCGCCATACCCACCGCAATACCTGAAGAACCATTGACCAATAATTGTGGAATACGCGTAGGTAATACACTTGGTTCAGATAAACTATCGTCAAAGTTTAATTGAAAGTCAACTGTTTCTTTTTCTAAATCGTCCAACATTGCTTCAGAAATTCTTTGTAAACGAGCTTCTGTATAACGCATAGCAGCTGGAGGATCACCATCTTGGTTACCAAAGTTACCTTGGCCATCAACTAATTTGTAACGCATGGTCCACTCTTGTGCCATACGCACTAAAGTATCATAAATGGCAGTGTCACCGTGAGGGTGAAACTTACCCATAACTTCACCGACGATACGAGCAGATTTTTTATAGGGCTTATTGCTATTGTTACCTAATTCATGCATCGCGAATAAAACACGACGATGTACTGGTTTAAAACCATCTCTTACATCTGGTAAGGCACGACCTACAATTACCGACATCGAATAGTCGATATATGAGGTTTTCATTTGCTCTTCAATGTTCACCCTTATGACACGATCATTGTCTTGGGTTTGTTCTGGGCCAATAGGATCATTCAAATTTTCTTCCATAATTGTGGTTTCTATTATCCAAAAACTAAGTCCCAAAATGGGCTTAGATACGGACGTCTACGAAGATAAGTTTTACCCTATTTTTAACGCTTAAAATAGGGGTATTTTTTGCACCGTTTTATCCACATTTTTAACCCATTTTCACTATCTTTAAGTGATGGATTTTTAACCACTTATAGCTATCAAAATGGGCAAGCAAATTCTAGTGATTGGAGCGGGTAAATCTGCCACTGTTTTAATACAATTTTTACAAAAAAAATTGGTTGAAAATAATTGGTATATGGTACTTGCAGATGCAGATGAAAATTTGGCTGCAAAAAAGTGGAATAATGCACCCAATGGTCATAGTATAGGTTTGGATGTGCTCAGGCAAGACCAAAGGACTACTTTGATCCAAAATGCAGATATTGTTATTTCCATGTTACCTGCTTTTTTGCATTTTGAAGTAGCAAAAGATTGCTTACAATTGGGCAAAGCGCTTTTTACGGCCTCTTATGTGGATGAAAATATGCAAACAATTGCTCAATCAATCAAGGACAAGGGATTGTTATTTCTCTGTGAAATGGGCTTAGATCCAGGAATTGACCATATGAGTGCAATGGAACTCATAGATAGAATTAAGGCTAAAAATGGTCAAATAACCGGCTTTAAATCCCATTGCGGGGGATTAATCGCCCCAGAGTCAGATACGAATCCATGGCATTATAAAATTAGTTGGAACCCAAGAAATATCGTTTTAGCTGGAAAAGCCGGGGCGATTTACTTAGAAAAGGGACAAGAAAAGACCATACATTATCAGCAAATTTTTAATCATTGCTCAGAAGTAGAAGTACCCAAATGGGGTCCACTTGCTTACTATC
>JBJOIU010000054.1:0-14904 GCA_046046935.1 Bacteroidota bacterium | reverse complement strand
CAGTCATTTTGTTATTGTATTGGTTAATGACCACTTTATTAGGCGCGCCAGGACATCCTTATAGTTTGTCAGGTTATTTTGGCAATGCTATAGATCAAAGCATATTAGGCATTACACATATTTATAAAGGCGAAGGTGTAACCTTTGATCCAGAAGGATTAACAAGCACAATGCCTGCTATAGTGCAAGTAATCTTTGGCTTTTTAGTGGGTGAGTATATTCAAAGCAAAGGAAAGAATTTTGAAATGCTTTCTCAATTACTACTCACTGGTGTGGTTTTGGTATTAGCAGGATATATTTGGGATTTTAGTTTTCCTATCAATAAGAAAATTTGGACTAGTAGTTATGTATTGTATACTTCAGGCTTAGCAATGATTACACTGAGTATGTTTATCTATTTAATAGAATTTAAAAGCGCTACAGGCAAATGGAGTTATTTTTTTGAAGTATTTGGGAAGAACCCATTATTCATATTTGTACTTAGTGGATTTTTGCCAAGAGTATTAGCCTTATTAAGATGGGAAGATCATATCAATGAACAAGGCGAGAAAGTCTACACTTCAACCCTGCCTTGGTTTTATGAGCATGCATGTAAAAATATTCATTCAGATCCAAGAATAGGATCATTATTGTATGCACTTTGTTTTATTGCATTCATGGGTGCATTAGCTTACCTATTAGATAAGAAGAAAATTTACATTAAAGTTTAAAAAGCTCACTCGCTTTTTCTAGACTCTCTGGCTTTCCTACGTCTAATAATATGCCATCACTATGATCGTAATAATGAATGGCATAATGTTGTGCTAATTGCAAATAGGCATCTATCATAGAAAATTTACCAGTCAATTGCACTGCTTCAAAAAATGCTTGATGCACTATATGAATTCCGCTAAATGCCTTGGGCACTGCTGTATTTTTATCTTTTAACGGATTAGCCCATTTCTCTTCTCCGGTTGTATTGTTTTTCCAACCACATAAAGTACCCGCTGCATTAAAAATTAAGTTTCTACTGGTGGCTCTGTTGGTTACCGCTAACGTGGCCATCAAATCGCCTTCTGCTTTTTTTGCAAATAGTTCATCTGCAGCAATCATTTTATCTAATGGCAAATCCGTTAAAATATCTGCATTCATTAAGATCCATCTATCTTCTTCTTTGAAATATTCATGAGCACGAACCAATCCTCCTCCAGTTTCTAACACTTCATCTGTTTCATCTGAAATAGTCACTACAGAACCCCAGCCATTATTTTCTTTAACAGCATCAATAATTTGATCTGCAAAATGATGCACATTCACAATCACTTCTTTGATGCCATATTGCTGCAAGTATTCAATATTTCTTTGCAATAAAGATTTACCATTCACCATGGCCAATGCCTTTGGGTGATGATCTGTAAAAGGTTTTAATCTAGTACCCAGCCCTGCTGCTAAAATCATTGCTCGCATAGAAAATTATTTTACCCAGTTTTCTTTATTCGTATGAATCAAGTTCACTTTTAACTTGTACTTATTTTTTAAATGTCTTGCAGTTTGCTCTGCAGCAAACACGCTTCTATGTTGACCTCCAGTACACCCGAAATTAATATGTAAACTAGTAAAACCTCTTTTCAAGTAGTCTTCCACATTAATATCTACTAAGTCCCAAACACTATTTAAAAAGACATTCATCTTTGTTTTTTGCTCTAAGAAATCTTGAACAGGCTTATCTAATCCAGATAGTTTTTTATACTCATCAAATCTTCCTGGATTTAAAATACCTCTCATGTCAAACACAAAGCCTCCGCCGTTTTCGGTAGGATCTTCAGGTATTCCTTTTTTATAACTAAAACTATGTATGGTCACTTGCAATGGTGTGTCTTCATTCGCAATGGGTGGAGTAAATCTACTCATCACTTCATCACTCACCATCCAATTTAATATAGATGCAAAGACAGGCGTCTCTTTGGAAAGATCAATAGTCGTTAAAAAATTTTTTAAGTTTTGTAATCCTAATGGGATGCTCGCTAAGAAATGTGCTTTTCTTTCAAACAATCCTCTAAATCCATACGCACCTAATACCTGCAACAAACGCAATAGCACAAATCCATTGTATTGTTTTTTAAAAGCTTGTACATCTAAACTAGTTGGAAGTAAATGCTGAACCTCTTCAATATAATAAGCCAATAATCGATCCTTCCATTCCTTACTTAACTCTGCTTTTGCCTGCCATAACAAAGAAGCCACATCATAACTTAAACCACCCTGCATACCTCCTTGAAAGTCTATAAAATAAACTTCATCATCCTGCACCATGATATTTCTACTCTGGAAATCTCTAAATAAAAAATAATTAAAATCTTTACTAGCCAACTGATCACTCAATAACTCAAACTCGTTCATTAAAGCTTGCTTATCATAAGGATATTGCAAACTGTCCAAAAAATAATATTTGTAATACAATAAATCAGTCATGATAGATTGATTACCAAAAATCTTAGAAGTTAAACATTGTTGATAGTCTAATCCTTGATGTCCCTTCACTTGTAGCGCAGCTAATGCCTTTAAGCTTTTTTGAAATAAAGAAAATACATGTTCCGTTTTCCCCTCCTTTTCTAAGACTTCCAACAAGGAAGTATTCCCCACATCTTCTTGAATATAAGCAGTGCATAGATCATTCACCGTTAATACCTTAGGTACCGGCAAACCTTTGTCTTTAAAATGATTCGCAAAGTATATGAAAGTCTGATTTTCTTTAATATTTAAACTATAGGTGGCAATCCAAGTTTGATGCCCTTGATGTATTCTAAAATAGACCCTATCTCCACCACTTTGAGGTATTTTATGAATCGTATCCCAATGCGAATGATTGATAGTATTAAATAAATGTTGAATCTGAATGATTGGATCTTCCATTGTAATCTTTGGTCTTAATTATAGGCATTAAAAGTAACTATTTTAGCCGACAAAACATGTATAACAAAAAAGTTGTAAATTGATACAAACTTTAACCTCATGACAAAAAAATTAGCCGCTTTTTTTAGTTTGTTAGTTTTTGCATTTTCTACATTAACAGCAACTGCACAAACTCAAACCATTAAAGGTAAAATTACTGACAGTAAGGGAAATGCTTTGGAAGGTGTGACTATTAAACTAGCCAAATCAAAAACCAATGCCATCTCTGCTAAAAATGGTACTTATACCATCAATGCCTCTATTAATGATGTATTGGAATTTAGTTATATCGGATTTGAATCTAAAAGACAAACCGTTTTAAATTCAGAATTAAATATTAGTTTAATTGCGTCTAGCACTGATTTACAAGATGTAATATTAGTAGGTACACGCGGTTCAGGAAGAGCAAAAATTGAATCTCCAGTTCCAGTGGATGTGATTAAATTATCTGAAGTTGGTTTGAATACTGCAAGAATGGATTTGACTTCTTCATTAAACTATGCAGCACCTTCATTTAACTATAATAAGCAATCTGGAGCCGATGGTGCTGACCATGTTGATATAGGAACATTAAGAGGCTTAGGTCCAGATCAAACTTTGGTTTTAGTGAACGGAAAACGCAGACATAGCACAGCATTAGTTGGCTTGTTTGGTACCAGAGGTCGTGGTGGTAGCGGTGTTGACTTAAATGGATTTTCTCAGTTTTCAGTAGATAGAATTGAAATTTTAAGAGATGGAGCGGCTGCTCAATATGGATCTGATGCGATTGCAGGTGTAATGAACGTAGTATTAAAAAAGAATGTTGGCGAATGGAATATCGTAACTGGTATTGCTGGTTACTATGATAAAAAATTCAACACTTTCCAATTTAGAGACAATAATGATTATTTAACATCAAGACCAATTGATGGTGTAACACAATCTTTAAGCATCAATAGAGGTTTTGCTTTAGGAAAGAAAGGTGGGTTTATTAATTTATCTTATGAATTTTTAGATCAAGGAAAAACTTTCCGTCAGGCTGCTTCAAGCAATATTGAAGATAAAGATGGTTTACCTACTAATACTTGGAGACAAGGTTTTGGTGATGGCTCTATGAATTCTCACGGAACCATGATGAATTTAGAATTACCTATTGGCAACAATGGCATGAAGTTCTATTCTTTTGGTGGTATGAATTTAAAAAAATCTGATGCTTACGCTTATACAAGAAATTGGTCAGCTAAGCCAAATAGATTCCCTATTACCTCTACAGGTGATGTGATTTTTATAAGAGATATTATGTTTAATTCTGGCTCTGGAGACATTAGTTATAATCCAAGAATTCTTGCAGATATCAAAGACATGTCTTTGGCTGCAGGAGTAACTCAAACAACTTCTAATGGATGGAACTGGGACTTAAGTAATACAATGGGTTATAATGGCTTCCATTATTTTGGTGCTGGTACTTTTAACGCATCTAATATTGGCAACCCACAACAAACTAGTTTTGATGATGGTGGTTTTGAATTTATCCAAAACACTACCAACTTAGATTTCTCTAAACAATTTGGCATTGTTAATCAAGGTGGTGTTAAAATGTCTTTTGGTGCTGAGTTAAGAAACGAAAAGTACAATATCTTCCAAGGAGAATATGCTTCATTTGCTGCTTTTCCTAATAGCCTAGGATTTGAGCAAGCACCAGGAGCACAAGGTTTCCCTGGATTTAGCCCAGATGATAAAGTTCGCGCATCAAGAAATGTAACTGGCGGATATGTAGATTTTGAATACACACCAAACGAAGCATTATTATTAACTGGAGCAATCAGAGGTGAAAACTATTCTGACTTTGGTTCTGTTGCTACTTATAAAACTTCATTTAGATATAAGTTAACAGAGAACTTTAACTTCAGAGGATCTTTTAGTACAGGTTATCGTGCTCCATCTTTGCAACAAAAATATTTCAGTAATACTTTAACTTCTTTCTCTCAAGGTCAATTAGTACAATCTAGAGTAGCAAGAAATGACGATGCTATTACTAAATTAGCAGGTATCCCTGCTTTAAAGCAAGAGACATCTGTAAACAAGAGTATTGGTTTTACATGGAAGCCATTCAGAAACTTTAGTTTAACAGTGGATGGTTATAATATCCAAATGAAAGACCGTGTTGTATTGTCTGGATTATTTAGCGCATCTGACGAAACCTTACCTGCTGCTTTAACTAAAAAATTAAATTCATTAGGTGTTGCTACTGCTCAATTTTTTGCAAATGCTGTAAATACTACTAATACTGGTGTGGATGTTGTAGCAGATTATAACTGGAGAATCAGTGCAAATCAAAAAATGAAATTTTTATTTGTAGCAAATTTCCAAGGAATTAAGATAGATGATATTCATGTTCCAGCAGCATTAAATACTAACTCTTATAATGCGAGCACTTTCTTTAATGATAGAGAGCAATATTTCTTAAAAGCATCAGCTCCAGAATCTAAATATTCTTTCAGCGTAGATTATGCTGCAAAGAAATTTACTCTGGGTGCAAGAATGACTTATTTTGGAAATCTTCAATTAACTGGATTTGGTTATAATGGAGATGGAATTAATCCAATGGTTCCAACAGATGCAAACGAAGAAGTATTTGTACCAGAAGTATTTAATTACAGAGGTAAAACAACTACAGATCTTTATGCAAGCTTAAAATTAAGCAAGTCTACTACCTGGGTTTTTGGTGCAGACAATATCTTTAATATTCACCCAGACTTCGCTGTTGTACCTACTGCTAAATATTGGGCAGGTGATAACGAAACTGGTGGTCCATGGGATGGTGTTCAAATGGGCTACAATGGTTTAAGAATATTTACCAAACTAGCTTTCAAATTCTAATACTCCATTAAATTTGAATAACTTTAAAGTCCCAAGCAATTGGGACTTTTTTTATATCCTTTCAAACCACACATGTATGAAAAAGCTTTTGATTGTATTGGTATCATTTATGATTTCGCTAAATGGTATTGCACAAAATGGTATAGTAGTTTTTCAAACAGATTTTGGTACAAAAGATGGCGCAGTTTCTGCGATGAAAGGGGTAGCAAGTTCAATAGACCCAACTTTAAAGCTATATGATCTTACACATGATATTCCTGCATATAATATTTGGGAAGCTGCTTATAGATTAGATCAAACTGTTCCCTATTGGCCAGCAGGAACAGTATTTGTTTCTGTAGTAGATCCGGGTGTGGGAACCAATAGAAAGTCTGTAGTAGTGAAAACAAAAACAGGACATTATATTGTAAGTCCCGACAATGGTACATTTACTTTAATCGCAAACTCTTTAGGCATTGATAGTGTTAGGGAAATTGACGAAGTAGTGAATAGAAGAAAAAACTCTGGGGCATCTTATACTTTTCATGGAAGAGATGTGTATGCTTATACCGCAGCAAGACTGGCTTCTCACGCTATTGCTTATCATCAAGTAGGTGCTGTGTCAACTATGCCACTTCAAATGATTCCTTTTCAAAAAGCAAGTTTACAAAACGGCATACTTAAAGGCAATATTGCTATACTAGATATTCAATATGGTAATATCTGGACCAATATAGACCAACAATATTGGAAAGCATTTAATACAATTGCACATACACAAAACAAGATCAGTGTAGAAATTTACCATGCTAATAAATTAATCTACACCGGCACTATGCCTTTTGAAAATACTTTTGGCGCAGTGGCAGTAGGAAAACCTTTGGCTTATTTAAATAGTTTAATGAATGTATCTTTTGCATTAAACCAAGGAAGCATGGCCGATCAATTTCATATCGCTGCTGGAGCTGATTGGAATGTAGTGATTCGTTGGGCTAAATAAAAAAGAGGATTATTTATTCATGTCTGCTGCCAGCAAGCTGTGGAAATGATGTGTTCCTTGCTCTCTTTGTGTAGCGTATCTTCCATAATGATAGAACCTTGAACGAATACCTTGTTGTACGAACTGTACCACTTCTTCATCTTCTTGTTCTACGGTATCTAATCCACTACCAGCCCCCTGCCCTAATTTAGTTTCATCAAAAACAAAACTTAAAAAACTTACTTTGGTATTACCCGCATCTATAGGTGTAATAATATTCAAAGACAATCCCCAAGGATAAAAATTAAACATCATATTAGGGTATACCCAAAAATAATAAGCTGCTACATTTTTACCAGCATCTTGATGTCCTGCAGGAATGTCAAAACAATTTTCGTTATTCTTGGCAATACCTAATTGCAGACTAGCGTATTTAAAAGTCTCTGTGGTATAATCTTTGAAATCTAAAAATGCACTTAATCCTGGATGCACAAATGGAATATGAAATCCTTCCAAATAATTTTCACAGTACAAGGCCCAGTTAGCTTTGATATAATAATCATTAGATCTGCTTGCATCAAATTTCAAATCTTTGATAGGCAACCAACCTATACGCTCTTCCATCTCTCTAAAATACAATGCTGGATCAATGCCCTTACTTAATTGAGTAAACAATAAAGGCCCCCATTGATACATTGTTAAATGATGTAAATGATTGTTCTCTGGAATAAAATTTTCTACATCTTTAAACTCTGGCATGGAAACAAATTTTCCATCCAAGTGAAAAGCTCTTCCATGATACTTGCAACGCAATTGTTTTAATGCACTACAAGGTTCATACACCATCAAATTTCCTCTATGCGTACACACATTAGACAAGCAGTGCAAATGTCCCTCTCTATCTTTAGTTAAGACCAAGGGTTCATCTATATAGTTTTCCAATAACTTAAATGGATAAGCATCTCCTTCATTAGCCACCATACCCTCATGTCCAATATATTGCCAACTTGGAGCAAAGATTTTTTCTTTGGCTGCTTCCAAACAAGCAGGATCTAAATAAAAACTAGTGTCAATGGTTTTCGCTCTCGCAATATTGGGATCTATAAAAAATGTAGCCATACAGCAGCAATTATTCCCCAAGATACAACTTTAGTCCCGATCTAAAATAGCTAAAGGACTGATTTTGAGCAGTCTAGAATAGTCTAAAAACCTGAGAAAATAATCATCAAAATACTAAATTATTTAGTTAATATTGCTAATAAATTTAGTTTTATGCAATTTATAGATAAGGAACCTGTGGAAGGAATGGCCACCCAACAGATTAACAAAAACTACCAGGCCCAACAAATAGTACAAGCCAATGCCACCGGATTTGGAGCAGCTTCGGACGATTTTATGGAAAGAGGTATTGACCTCAACGAGCAATTGGTGCAGAACAAGCCCGCTACTTTTTTCTTTAGGGTCAATAGCGATGCCATGCTGGGTGCTGGTATTCATATTGGAGATACTTTAATTGTGGACAGAAGTGTTCCTCCTAGTTCGGGTAAAGTAGTTGTCGCTATTTTGAATGGAGAATTTTTAGTGCGTCGTTTACAAATGCAAGCACATAGCGTGAGCTTATTACCAGAGAATAAAAAATACGGAGCCATTCATGTTGAACATTTAGAAGACTATCGTACCTGGGGCGTGGTGACTTATGTAATTCATGGTTTATAAATATATATGCAAGGCATTGTTGACTGCAATAGTTTTTATTGCTCCTGTGAAAGATTATTTGATCCTAGATTATTACATAGTCCCATTGTGGTCTTAAGTAATAATGATGGATGCATTGTGTCTAGATCGGATGAAGCTAAAAACCTGGGTATTAAAATGGCCGTACCTTATTTTCAGGCAAAAGAGATGATGGAAAAAAATGGCGTGACTACTTTTTCTTCTAATTATCATTTGTATGGAGACATGAGTTGGCGCGTGATGGAGACCATGAGAGCCTTACTACCAAAGGAGTCCGTAGAAGTCTATTCGGTAGACGAAGCTTTTATTGATCTAACACATATTGCCCCCGAGGATTTACAAGAATATTGCATACACTTAAAAAGTACGATAGAAAATTGGACAGGCATTCCTGTATCTATTGGTGTAGCACCTAATAAAGTACTCAGTAAAGTTGCTAATAGATTAGCGAAAAAAAATAAAATAAAAACCAAGGGCGTCGTAGTATTACACAACACAAGACTTATTCAAGCTGCGTTACAACAAACACCTGTTGAAGATATCTGGGGCATTGGATTTCAGTATGCAGAAAAATTAAAAACATATGGCATACACAATGCCTATACTTTAAGCATCAAAGACCTTAGTTGGGGCAAACGTTTTTTAGGAGGTATTGTAGGGATTAAATTAATAAGAGAATTAAAGGGACACAAAACACATTCGATGCAAGCACCTCGTACCGAGAAAAAAATGATTGCCACTACAAGAATGTTTGGAAAAGATATTAGCGATTGGCAAGCCATCGAAGAAGCATTGGCTACTTATGCTACAAGGGCTGCAGAAAAATTAAGAAGACAACATAGCGCCGCTAGAGGAGTAAGTGTGTTCTTATTAAAAAAAGCCCCCGTAAACCTAGCACTCGCACATTACCATCGAGGCAAGCAGGTCAATGGCTATACGATACTAGATAATCCCACTCAAATTACCCCCGACATTATTAAAGCAGTGGTGGCCATTGGCAAAAGCTTATTCGAAGAGGGAGAAATTTATAAGAAAGCTGGCGTGATTTTGAGCGACTTTGTACCGGATAGCGCCTTACAGACCCATCTTTTCACACCCCCCTCCGACCCTAGACGTAAAAAGCTAATGAATGTTATAGACAATATGAACGCCGCTTATAGGGGTGATGTACTCAAATTTGGCACATCTGGCACCCAAAAGAACTGGAAAATGCGCAGCGAGAAGCGCAGCAAGCGTTATACTACAAGGTGGGACGAACTATGCTTGGTGAAATGAGTTCGCTGACGTATTTTTGCCCAATTTTATACCTATGAGTCATCAGCTACAATCCAACGAATCCATCCCATCAAAAAAGAAGAAAATTATTGTATTAGGTAGTGGTCCTAATAGAATTGGACAAGGGATTGAATTTGATTATTGTTGTGTACATGGATTATTAGCAGTGAAAGAATCAGGATACGAAGCGATTATGGTCAACTGTAATCCAGAAACTGTATCAACCGATTTTGACATGGCCGATAAATTATATTTCGAGCCAGTATTCTGGGAACACCTTTGGGAAATTATCGAATTAGAACAACCAGAAGGCGTGATCGTTCAATTAGGTGGACAAACAGCATTAAAATTAGCAAAGCGTTTAACAGAAAGAGGTATTAAAATTATTGGAACATCGTTTGATAGTCTAGATATTGCAGAAGATAGAGGACGCTTTAGTGATTTATTAAAAGAATTAGATATTCCTTATCCTCAATACGGAACAGCTTATACAGCAGAAGAAGCGATTGAAGTAGCCAATCAAGTGGGTTACCCAGTATTGGTTAGACCTAGCTATGTAATTGGTGGACAAAGAATGCGTATTGTAATTAATGACGCAGAAGTAGAAAGCTCTGTAGTAAGTATATTAAAACATATCCCAGATAATAAAATCTTGATCGACCATTTCTTAGATCGTTGTCAAGAAGCAGAAGTAGACGCCATTTTTGATGGAGAAACTTTTCATGTAATGGGTGTGATGGAACATATTGAGCCAGCGGGTATACATAGTGGAGATAGTAATGCGGTATTACCTGCATTCAATCTTACTCCATTAATTGTTGCCACAATGGAATTCTATAGCGAGAAAATTGCAAGAGCATTAAATATTAAAGGATTGATCAATATTCAATTCGCTATCAAGGATGATAAAGTATTTGTAATCGAAGCCAACCCAAGAGCTTCAAGAACTACTCCGTTCATTGCAAAAGCATATCAAATACCTTATTTGAATATCGCGACTAAAGTAATGTTGGGTGCCAATAAATTAACCGACTTTACCATGGAGAAAAAACTAGACGGTTTCGCAATTAAAGAACCGGTGTTTAGTTTTGAGAAATTCCCAGGAGTAAATAAAGAATTAGGGCCAGAGATGAAGAGTACAGGTGAAGCCATTCGATTTATCAAAGATCTTCGCGACCCTTACTTCCGCAACTTATACAAAGAGCGTTCAATGAACCTTAGTAGATAGAAATAAAAAAGCCCTTATAGAAACTGTAAGGGCTTTTTTATTCTGGTATTTATTCGAATGTATCATTATGGATTAACTCCATACTTATCTATAAGGTAAATAATCGCAGTCATATTTGCGGCACCTAATAACAACTCACGCTTATTGACATTTTCAAAAACATCGGTAGTTGCATGATGTAAATCAAAATAACGTTGGCTATCTGGTACCAATCCTGATAAAACAATACCTGGATTTACTTTCGCCAATGGACCTATATCAGCACCACCACCACCGGCAGTTACCTCTGTTCCATAAGGTTTTAATAAACTATTCCAAGATTGAAACTTCTTTAATTGCTCCGCAGAACAGGTAATTCCAAAAGCTCTTGGAGTAAAGCCGCCTGCATCACTTTCTAAAGCGAAAATGTGTTGCTCCTTATTTTCTTTAGCCAAGTCAGCGTATTTATTACCTCCGCGCATACCATTTTCTTCGTTAGCAAATAATACAAAACGAATAGTATGCTTTGGTTGATAATTTAAAGCTTTCATAGTTCTAAGAATTTCCATTGTCTGAACAATTCCAGCACCATCATCATGTGCTCCTTCATTTACATCCCAACTATCTAAGTGACCACCGATAGTAATAATTTGATCAGGAAATTCAGATCCTTTTAATTCAGCTACTACATTATTCTCATCCGCATCAGGCAAGAAGAAACCATGTGTTTGTATTTGAGCTCTTACCGTTGTTTTCTTTGCTAATTCATATAATGCTTTTGCATCATTTGGTCCTAAAGCCACTGCAGGAATTTTTGGATAAGCATCATCGTATTTCATTCCACCAGTATGTGGTTCATTATCAGGAGCAGTACTTAAAGAATGAATCATCACTCCAACTGCACCATATTTAGCAGCTCTACTTGCACCAGTGCCTCTATAAACACCCATTTCTCCATAGGCTTGGAAGGTTTGTACTTTTGTTGGATTAAACACACTATGGTAATAAACAATCTTTCCTTTTATTTCCTCTTTTCTTTTTTCTAATTCATCAAAATTAGCAACAGCAATTAAGTCTGCTTCAACTAAGCCATTTGAACTTAATGAATTTCCTAAAGCTAAAGCTGCCAAAGGCTGATTGGTTGCGACACCTCCAACTCCTACAATGGATGCAAAGTCTTTGCCACCTCTTTGCCAATTGGGTGTCTTACAAGCTTGCAAATAAACTTTACTTGGATTCAATGCTTCTAAATTTCTCTTACCCCATACTGCAGCATTTTGTTGCTGTGGAGAGCCAGCCAAACGACCCCCTATTTTTTTAGTAAGCTCTCTTAATAAATCATAAGCTTTACCATTGGTCATCACTTCGTCAACCATTTTCTTAATGGCTACACTGTCTTGGTTAGTTTGTGCTTGTACTAGCATTGGCAAACACAAAAGGGCTACAAATAATGCACGCATAGTGGGAATTTTTTCGTTCAAATAATATTTAAATATAATTAAACTTTATTGAATATTTAGTTGTTATTTGCATGTTCAATAGTACAATAATGAAGATTGGAATTGTTTGTTACCCTACATTTGGAGGAAGTGGCGTTCTAGCTACTGAGCTTGGAAAAGCTTTGGCAGAAAAAGGCCATGAAATTCATTTTATTACCTATCAACAACCAGTTAGGCTAAACGGGTTTCATGCAAATATTTTTTACCATGAAGTACGCGTTCCAACTTATCCTTTATTTGATTACCCTCCATACGAATTAGCATTGGCAAGTACCATGGTGGATGTTATCTTAAATCACGACTTAGATTTAATACACGCGCACTACGCTATCCCTCATGCTTCTGCCGCATACACAGCCAAGCAAATTGTAAAACAAAAAACAGGCAGATCGGTTCCCGTGATCACCACATTACACGGAACGGATATTACATTAGTGGGTAGAGATAAAACATACGAGCCAGTAGTTACTTTTTCTATCAATGAAAGCGACGCCATTACTGCAGTATCTGCTAATTTAAAAGAAGAGACCTTAAAGCATTTTGATATACGCAAAGAGATTCAAGTAATCAACAACTTTGTAGACATAGAACGATACGATAAAAAACCTGTTGCCGCATTTAAACAGGTCATTGCACCTAATAACGAAAAAATTATTGTACACGCATCTAACTTTAGAAAAATCAAAAGAATTGATGATGTAATGACCATTTTTAATAATATACATAAAGCACTGCCTTCTAAATTATTAATGGTAGGTGATGGGCCTGAAAGACCAGTAGCAGAAGACTTAGCAAGACAATTCGGTATAGAAGCAGACGTACGTTTCTTAGGTAAGCAAGAGCAAATGGAAGAAATTTTGGCCGTAAGTGATATTTTTTTATTGCCTTCTGAATATGAAAGTTTTGGATTAGCCGCATTAGAAGCGATGGCTGCAAGTGCTGTAGTCATTAGTTCCGATGCAGGTGGATTAGCAGAAGTAAATATAGACGGAAAGACAGGCTATACTGCAGCTGTGGGAGATACAAAGACAATGAGTGATAGAGCTATTGAATTATTAAAAGACGAAGCGAAGCTGAAAGAATTTAAACAAAATGCAAAAGCCCAAGCTGGTTTATTTGATATACATCATATCATTCCTCAATACGAAGCATTATATAGACAGTATTGCAGAACAGGTGATTGTTAAAAGCGAAAATTAATTTTCCAAAACTTGATCAATACTTAATTTGATGGTAGCAATTGCTTCTGTCAATTCCTTATTAGTGATACATAATGGAGGTGCTATTCTAATTCTATCTTCTGCAAATAAGAACCAATCGGTAATAATACCATTTTGAACAGCAGCTGCTGCCACTTTCTTAGTTAATTCATCTGACGAAAACTGCAATGACATCCATAATCCTTTATGATTTCTTTGTACAATAGCTTTATGAACTAACTGCTCTAATAAAATTTGTTCTTTTTCTTTTACTTCACTCATCCAGTTTTCTTTCAATAATACTTCTAATGCAGCATTCCCGGCAGCACAAGCAACTGGATTTCCACCGAATGTAGTGATATGACCAAGTACAGGTTGATGCGTCAAACAATGCATCATTTTATAACTACTAATAAAAGCACCTAAAGGCAAGCCACCACCCAATGCTTTACCAGTTAATAAAATATCTGGTACAATGCCATATTGTTCAAAAGCAAATAAAGTACCCGTTCTTCCAAATCCAGATTGTATCTCATCAATAATTAATAAGGCGCATACCGAGTCACATTTTTTTCTTAGTGCTGCCACCCAATCTTTATTGGCAGGTGTAATGCCCGTTTCTGCTTGTACTAATTCCACCACCACCGCGGCTACATTATGATCAATTTGATCTATATCTTCGAAATGATTGTACCTTAATTGGAATGTGTCAGGCAATAATGGTCTAAATGCATTTTTAAAATACTCATCTCCCATAATACTCAAAGCGCCTTGTGTACTTCCATGATAAGCCCCTTTAAAAGAAATAATTTTAGTTTTACCAGTAACACGTTTTGCTAATTTCATAGCACCTTCTGTTGCTTCTGCACCACTATTGGTAAAATAAACAGCATCTAAATTTTCAGGCAATAGACTTGTTAATTTTTGAGCATACGCCACTTGCGGCGCTTGAATAAATTCACCGTATACAATGACATGCATATATTTTTCTGCTTGCTCTTGAATAGCATTAATCACTGCAGGATGACTATGCCCTATATTACAAACACTAAATCCGGAAATCATATCAACAAAAGCTTTGCCTTCCGTATCGTAAATATGAATTCCTTTTGCAGACGCCACTTCAATTCCAATAGGCTTGTCGGAGGTTTGTGCTAAATGCTGTAAAAAGAGTTGTCTATTGTTTATTCTTGACATTACTTGTAAATTGCAGTACAAAAGTCGCATTTTTATGGCAACCAT
>JBJOIU010000053.1:0-15189 GCA_046046935.1 Bacteroidota bacterium | reverse complement strand
GAGTACCTTGATGAATATATTAGGATGTTTAGATTCTCCAACTGGAGGTACTTATAATTTAAATGGTCACGACGTAAGTCAAATGACGGATGATGAATTAGCAGGTATTAGAAATATCGAAATTGGATTCGTATTCCAACAATTCAATTTATTGCCAAGATTATCTGCTGCAGAAAATGTGGCATTACCATTGGTATATGCGGGTATTTCTAAAAAAGATAGAATTGAAAGAGCCATGGTAGCTTTAGAAAAAGTTGGATTGGCAGAAAGATCTCATCATAAGTCAAACGAGTTAAGTGGTGGACAAATTCAGCGTGTGGCTATTGCACGTGCATTAGTGAATAATCCTTCTATTTTATTAGCCGATGAACCTACAGGTAATTTGGATTCTAAAACATCTGTAGAAGTAATGGAATTGTTTGGAAAAATCCAAGCAGCAGGCAATACTGTAGTACTAGTAACCCATGAAGAAGATATTGCTCAATATGCACACAGAGTGGTTCGATTAAGAGATGGTTTAATCGAAACTGACACTTTGAACAAAACGCATAAATAGTTGTTATAAGTTTAGTTTTACAATAACACTATGAAAATTTACACAAAAGCAGGAGACGAAGGAAAGACATCTTTAATTGGCGGCACCAAAGTGCCTAAAAGCCATATTAGAATTGAAACATATGGAACTGTGGACGAACTAAATTCTTATATAGGATTAGTGAGTGATATGTGTGCTAATGAAAAAATTCAAGTTGTACTAAACGAAGTTCAGGATAGATTGTTCACAGTAGGTTCTTCATTAGCTTGTGATCCTGACAAAGAACCCCATTTAAAAATTCCAGATTTAAAAGAAGAAGATATTGCTAATTTAGAAAAAGAAATGGATGCCATGAATGAAGTATTGGCACCTATGAAATCTTTTATTTTACCAGTTGGTCATGTTGCTATTTCAACTGCTCATGTTGCAAGATGTGTTTGCAGAAGAGCAGAGCGTTGGTGCGTTAATTTACAAGAAGAAGATTTATTTGTAGATCCTTTAGTGATCAAGTACCTAAATAGATTAAGTGATTACTTGTTTACTTTAGCTAGATATCTTGGACATCTGAACGGTGTTGTAGATAAACCTTGGAAAGCTAGAGTATAATTTTACCGTCTTTCATTGTTAACTTTCTGTTGCATCTATCTGCAAGCAATTCGTTATGCGTTACAATTAAGAAACTTTGATTCATAGTATCTCTTAATTGAATAAATAATTCATGTAATGCTATGGCATTCTCACTATCTAAGTTCCCAGTTGGTTCATCTGCAAAAATTAAATGAGGGTCATTAATTAATGCTCTTGCCACTGCCACTCTTTGCTGTTCACCACCTGATAAACTATTAGGTTTCTTAGAAGCTTTGTCTGCAAGGCCCATAAAGTCCAATAATTCCATGGCTTTTTTCTCTATCGCTTTTTTGGACTTTTTTGCAATCCATCCTGGGATACATACATTTTCTAATGCAGTAAACTCTGGTAATAAATGATGAAACTGGAATACAAAGCCAATATGTTCATTTCGGTATTGTGATAAGGCCTTATTGCTTAATTGAGCTATATCCTGCCCCTCAAAGAATAAACTACCTTGATCGGCTTTTTCTAGACTGCTTACAACATATAAAAGAGTCGATTTTCCTGCACCAGAAGCTCCGACAATAGAAACTAGCTCCCCTTTAGATATTTCCAAGGAAACCCCCTTTAAAACGGGAATAGGGCCATAGTTTTTATATAGATCCTTGGCTACTAGTAATTTCGGGCTTGAGTCCATACCACAAACCTAAGATAACCGGGGCAATTTTGATAAAATTTAACCAAATGTTTAAAGGTTGTAGAAAAAACAGATTTGGTAGAATCATTAATACGGCTACTTTTGCAAAAAAACCATTACTATGTTTTGGACATTAGAATTAGCTAGCTATTTAGAAGAAGCTCCTTGGCCTGCAACCAAAGATGAATTAATTGACTACTCCATTAGGAGCGGTGCCCCATTGGAAGTAGTGGAAAATTTACAAGAGTTAGAAGACGAAGGAGAAGTATTTGAAAGTATCGAAGATATTTGGCCTGATTATCCAAGCCAAGAAGATTTCATGTTCAATGAAGATGAGTACTAATTTTCTTTGGGCTTTTTAAAAAATAAGCCCAAGAAAATTAGTGTCTAATTATGAAGAAGAACGAAGTCAAGCTTCGTTCAAAAAAAAGGGCCGCAAATTGCAGCCCTTTTTTTTATTCTTTTTTCCTACTATAATTTTCTTATTCTTTCTAGAATGTCAATTTAAAATACAAGAGCATTAAGCTTAAGATAAGTACAATGCTATTGGCAATTAAAACTGGTCCACTTTTAATTAAGTAAGCATAAGTCAACCAAACAATACAGCTAAAGTTGACAATTAATACCATAATTAAACTTAAGTCTCCCACACTATGTGATTTCCAAGAAAGATACACCTGAGGCACAAAAGTGATACAACTTAACAGCGTACCTAAGTAACCAATGGATTCAACTAGTTTTGGATTGATTTCTTTTTTGCTCATAATGGATATTTGTTAGGGGTATAAATTATCCTTCTGTGATACCTGCTTTTTGCATAATCAAATCACTTACGCCAGTAGTAGAGTAACCACCATCATGGAATAAGTTTTGCATAGTCACCATTTTAGTTAAGTCGGAGAATAATGTGATACAATAGTTCGCACAATCTTCTGCACTTGCATTGCCTAATGGTGCAATCGCATCAGCATAATCAAAGAAATCACCAAAGCCTTTAATACCTGTACCAGCTGTAGTCTTGGTAGGAGATTGAGAAACAGTATTCACACGAACTCTTTTCTTTAAACCATAGTGGTAACCAAAACTACGTGCAATTGATTCTAATAATGCTTTGATATCTGCCATATCAGTATAGAATGGATAAGTTCTTTGCGCAGCAGCATAAGTTAAAGCAACCACACTTGCTTCTTCATTCAATGCATCCATATTGTAAGCAACACTTAACATTTTATGTAAAGACATTGCAGAAACGTCTACACCTTTAGCATAGTAATCGTAATTCAATTCAGGATAAGCAATTTTCTTTCTGATATTTACACTCATACCAATAGAGTGTAAAACGAAATCAATCTTGCCACCTAATATTTGTTGAGACTCTGTAAACAAATTTGTTAATTCTTCTACACTTGTAGCATCAGCAGGAACAATCTTAGAATTGGTTTTCTCTGCTAAGCCATTAATTTCACCCATACGCATAGCAATAGGCGCATTAGTTAGTACAAACTGGGCACCTTCTTCATGTGCTTTTTCTGCCACTTTCCATGCAATTGAATTGCTATCTAAAGCACCAGTAATAATTCCTCTTTTTCCTTTTAATAAATTGTAAGCCATATTGGGTTTATTTAGTCTTGTAAAAATAGTATAATTATGCTAAAAGCTCTTTTGCATTTTCTAATGCAGTTTTAGATGGAGGATCTCCGCCAATCATACGTGCAATATGCTGCACGCGTTCTTCTTGTGAAAGGGTTTTCAAATGCGTATTGGTAGTACTGCCATTTTGGTCTTTATAGACGTATAAATGGCTATGTCCCTTTGCTGCAATCTGAGGTTGATGCGTAATACAAAGCACCTGTCTATTGGCGCCTAATTCTTGTAATAATATTCCCACTTGTTTAGCTGGTTCTCCAGAAATACCTGTGTCAATTTCATCAAAAATCATTGTAGGCAAATCCATTGACTGTGCTACCAAAGATTTAATACAAAGCATTAGCCTACTTAATTCACCACCACTCGCAACTTTACGAATAGGTTCATATTTATTCATATTGTTGGCGTCAAATAAGATATCAATTTTATCCTGCCCATGAATAGTATAGGGGATGGTTTCAATAATTACTTTTATAGAAGCGTTCGGCATACCCACTTGCTTTAATAAGCTATTCACTTTTTTTGTGAATGGTTCTACTTGTTTATTTCTTTGTATCGTTAAATTGGTAGCTAGTTTTTTTACTTCTACCGCTTCGGCACTTACTTGTTTTTCTAAAGCAATAATTTCTTCTTCAACATTTAAAACTGCTTGTAAATCATTTTCTAATTCTCTTTGAATAGCAATTAGTTCATTCGTGCTTTGTACCTTATGTTTTTTCTGTAAACTATAACCTGCAGACAATCTTTCTTGAATGGTGTTAATTTTGTTTTCATCAAAATCAATCTTATCCTGCCATCTTTCTAATTCAGAAGCGATATCTGCTAACTCAATCTGTGCTGCTTTTAATCTTGTCAACAATCCCTCAAATTCAGGCTGCCATTTACTAATGCCTTCTAAATTATGAGCAATCTGTTTTATTTGTTGCACTATAGGATTGTCAGAACTATCTAATGCTTGTACGCTGGCATCTAATTGAGATTTAATTGTCACTGCGTTCTCTAAAAACTTTAATTCTTGTTCTAAAGTTTCTAATTCAGCCTCTTTTAAATCTAAGGCAGCTAACTCTTCTAGTAAATGTTGTTTATAACTCTCTGTTTGATCAAACGCTGCTTTTTGTGCTACTAAAACTTGCAGTTTCTTTTCGTTCTCTTTCCAATTAGAAAAAGTTTTTTGATAGGGTACTATATCTTTTTTTAAACCTGCCAAAGCATCAATTACAGAACGTTGAAAATCGGTCTCTCCTAAACTTAATGTATCAAATTGCTGATGCAAGTCTACCAATTGACTAGTTAATTGCTTTAATTCGTTTAAATTAATAGGGGTATCGTTGATAAAGGCTCTGGATTTTCCTTGTGCACTAATTTCTCTTCTTATAATTAACTCTTCAGATAAGTCAATTTCATTGGCTTCAAAAAAAGCTTTGTATTGCTCTAAATTAGTTAATGTAAATACGCCCTCGATAAAACACTTCTTTTCAGGGTTTCTGCAAACAGTACTATCCGCTCTATCTCCCAGAATTAATCCAAGGGCTCCCATGATAATACTTTTACCTGCGCCGGTTTCTCCAGTAATTACAGATAATTGCTTAGATAAATCAATGCTTAAGGCATCAATTAAAATATAGTTCTGTATTTCTAGTTTTTGTAACATGGACTACTGCAAGATACTATTGTTTAAGACATCTTTGAATACCTGATTTTGCTTTTTGATCCAAGGAGTTCTTGAATGCGTGGTTTTTCATCTCAATACAGGTATTAAAATAATTAATAGCTTTAGAAAAGTTGTTTTTCTGTTCGTAGATTAATCCGATTTGTAAAGCAGCTCGAGCAGCAAAATAATCGGTCAGGCTAGCGCCTTTTTCCATGGCAGAGTTGTAAAACTTAATAGCTAACTCATCCTGTCCCATCAAATCATAGATGCGGCCAAGTCTATAGGCGAATTCGGTTTTTTCAGTATCCGATGGAAAGTCGGTACTGGTTTTACCAGCCAAACTAGCCAATGCCTGTGATTGATAACCACCATCACTCAATAATCTTGCTTTTAATAAAATAGGATTAGGCCATTTGCCTGACTGCGCATTTTGGTATGCTTGTTTGTCAGCATCCGTAATTTGGTTGCCATATTTTAAAACGGCGGCTCTATAGGCGTTGGCCTTTTTCATATCAGCTTGCAAATAGGCAATCCAGCTTAATCTTTCATAGGCATCTTTAATATAAAAATTGCCTTTAAAAGTAGCAATGAATTCGGTGAATGCTTTTTGTGCTTTGTCTAGTTTTAGCTCGTTCAAATTGGCATAGCCTATTTCTAAATGCCAAAAAGGAAGATCCAAATAAGCATCACTATTATTTAAGTCGGTCACAATGGATAATGCCTTTGCAGATTGCTGATGATTTAAATACAGATTAGTGGCCATATAGGCATGCATCTGGTTATTCTTAAAATCGTAGTTATTCTTATTAATAAAATCAAAGGTTTTTTCTTTATTGCCTTCAAAATTCATAATCAAATATGGGTAAACCAATAAAGCCTCGTTTCGGGCTCTTTCACTTAGATCGTCTTTGCTATTGAGGTATCTTAAGACCATGGCATTCCCATCGCTTATTTTGCCAGATAAGCCTAGTACATTGGCCATCCATTGGTAACCCTTTGGTATGGTACCAATCACTGTTGTTAAAATACCTAAATACACATCGTTGGGTGTGAACTTTGGATACTTTTTTTTATTCTCTTTAAAATTCAAATAAGCTTTTCTAAAATCTAAAGCGGCTTCCCAGTTTTTATCAAATCGGATTGCCACCAAGGATTTATGCAAATGAGCCAAGCCTAAGCTATACAAATAATAGGGACTGTTTTGTGGTCCATCCTCTAAAAGATCAATCCTGTTTTTAAAGCGAGGGTACAGTTGATTATACTCTTGTGTATTTTCATTTAAGAAAAGCTGGTAAAAATCTGCATAGCTTTCTAGTAATGGATAGGATAGGTTGTTGGGATTGGATTTCTTATCAGCGGCAATCCATTTTCTAGCTTCTGGAATTCTAAGAGAAGTGATGGATTCGTATATAGTTTGAGTGCGATCGTTCCACTGGTAATTCAACTGGGCATTTACTTGACCACACAAAAACAAGAGCATCAACAACACTAAATTTCTCATAGTGTAAAAATAAAGAAAGGGTAGCGGTTAGGCTACCCTTTCAGGGAATATTTTTAATACCAATAGGTACTATTTGATGTCCTTATCTGCCATTTCAGATTCCACCAAGATACGACCGCAGTTCTCACATACGATGATCTTCTTGTGTAAACGAATTTCGCTTTGACGTTGAGGAGGGATAGAGTTAAAACATCCACCACAAGCATCTCTTTCAACTGCTACCACAGCCAAGCCATTTCTGTAGCTATTTCTGATTCTGTCATAGCTGTACAATAAACGCTCGTCAATATGTGTTCTAGCTTCGTCGCTTTTAGCTCTTAATTCTTTCTCTTCAATTTCTGTATCAGCGATGATCTTTTCTAATTCTCCTTTCTTGTGAGCTAATACACCATCTTTAGTGGCAATATTCTTTTTAGCATTCTCCAAAGTTTTCACTTTCTCTGCTAATTCTTCGTTAGCGTCACGGATATGCTTCTCAGCCAATTTGATTTCCAAGCCCTGCATCTCAATTTCTTTATTGATTGCTTCGAACTCTCTATTGTTCTTTACGTTATCACTTTGTTGCTCATATTTAGCCAATAAAGCTTCGCTTTCTTTGATCGCTGCTTTCTTGTCTTCGATGAATTCTGTGATACCATTAATTTCTTCTTCGATTCTTGTTTGTCTATTAACCAAACCTTGCACTTCATCTTCCAAATCTTTCACTTCCATTGGTAATTCACCACGTAAGATTTCGATTTGATCGATGCTGCTGTCAACACGTTGAAGACGGTAAAGGTTTACTAATTTTTCTTCTACTGAAAAGTCTTTGACTGATGCCATATTTCAAGTTTATTTAAGATAAGTTACCGGTTGGGTATTCACCAATGATCGGAGGACGGCAAAGGTAGGGAATTTAATGTTTAAATAAGCAATAATCAGGTCAGGAACATACTGTTCGCTTTCGCCATGTCCAATATCCACTAGTAAGACCTTGTTATCTGCCTCGAAAAACTCATGGTATTTGAGGTCGCTGGTGATAAAGCAGTCAATATTTTGTGCTTTTACCTGGTCTATTAGAAAACTTCCACTACCACCACATAACGCTATGGTATTCAATTGTTTATTTACAATAGGAGTATGCTTTAAAACATTTAGATGGAACTTCTCTTTCACCCAGTTCAAAAATGACCCAGCCTCGGTTTCTAAAGGAAGCTCGCCTACTATACCTGCTCCAATAATTTGTCCATTAGCATCTAATTTTCCCGATATGGGTGCTAAAATTCTTCTATTGGTTAATTGAAGTTGATCTGCAAGGCTTTTATTGACCCCGTCAATCACATTATCTAAGTTGGTATGGAAGGCATAAAGTGCAATATTGTTACTTATAGCTTTAATTAAAGTACGACCAATAAAGTTATTGATATTCAGCTGTTTAACTCCTTTAAAAATAATTGGATGATGGCTCACAATTAAATTACAGCCCTTCGCAATGGCTTCGTCGACAACTGCTTCTGTGCAGTCTAAAGAACATAAAACCCCGGTACATTTTTGGCTAGGATCTCCACTAATAAGGCCGGAATTATCATAAGATTCTTGAAAATCTAATGGCGCCCAGGCTTCCAGGGATTGAATAATTTCTTGAATTTGCATGGGCTAAATTAAATATAAAACCCAACTATTTATGCTTTAAATTGTTAAACAAATATGAAACAGGCAATCTCGATTTTTTGGTTTAGGAGGGATTTAAGATGGCAGGATAATGTGGGTTTATACCATGCTTTATACCAGGCCAAATTGGGGGGACATCAGGTGCTGCCTATCTTCATTTTTGATAAAAATATTTTGGATCAACTTGAGGATAAAGAAGATAGAAGGGTCGATTTTATCCATCAAACACTTACCAGATTGCAGGCAGATTTGGTGGAAAAAGGCAAATCCCTTTGGGTAAAATACGGTACTCCATTAGAAGTTTTCGAGCAAATTTTTGCAGATTTCAATATCCAGTCGGTATATACCAACCATGATTATGGTCCGAAAGCCAATGCAAGAGATGCCGCTATTGAAAAATTAGCTGCATCTAAGGGGGCCAGTTTTCACCATTTTAAAGACCAGGTAATTTTTGAAAAGGACGAGGTCCTAAAAGATGATGGTAAGCCTTATACTATTTATACTCCTTATGCCAATAAATGGAGAGGGGTTTGGTCTCAAAACACTCCAAAGAAACATCCCTCAGAAAAGCTATTGGATTATTTTGTAGATACCAAGCCATTCAAGCTGCCAAGTTTAAAAGAGATAGGTTTTGAGAAAAGCGATTTAGTGATACCTCCTATGAGTTACGATACGGGACTGGTAAAAAAATATTCAGAACAAAGAGATTTTCCTTCAAAAAATGGCACCACCCATTTGAGTGTGCATTTAAGATTTGGAACCATATCAGCAAGAACCCTTGCTTTGGAAACTCAAAGTTTGAATAGCACTTTTTTCAACGAATTAATTTGGAGAGATTTTTACCATATGATCCTTTGGCATTTTCCTCATATTGCCGCAGGTAAATCTTTCAAGCCTAAATACGATTTTATCCAATGGAGAAATAATGAAACAGAATTTAAAGCTTGGTGCGAAGGCAAGACAGGCTATCCAATTGTAGATGCCGGAATGCGTGAATTAAATGCCACTGGTTTTATGCATAATAGAGTAAGAATGATTGTAGCTAGTTTTTTAACCAAGCATTTGTTGATTGACTGGAGATGGGGCGAAGCTTATTTTGCTCAAAAATTATTAGATTTTGATTTAGCTGCGAATAATGGAGGATGGCAATGGGCGAGTGGAAGCGGATGCGATGCGGCGCCTTATTTTAGAGTCTTTAATCCAAAATTGCAAACAGAGAAGTTCGATAAGGAATTAAAGTATATCAAAAAATGGGTTCCTGAAATAGATAGTTTAGATTATCCTAAACCTATTGTGGTGCATGAATTAGCAAGAGACCGCGTATTGAAAGCTTATGCGGATGCATTGAAAGATGCATAAACTTTTTCTAATGCATCTATAGCAGTCTTTCCTTGAGTGCCCATGTCAACACTAAAATCGTTTACGTATAAATTGATATGCTGACGCATTACTTCTTCTGACATTTCTTGTGAATGGCATTTCACAAATTCAGGGAGGATCTCGTAACTATTTTTAAAAGCATACTCCACACTTTCTTTGATGAGTGCATCTATAGTAGCAATTTCTTCCGGGCCTCTTTGATTACTTGCTATTATACCACCTAAAGGAATAGGTGCATTGAATTTCTCTTCAAAAAAACTACCCAGGTCCATCCACTTGCTTAAACCTTTTTGTGCGTAAGTAAATCTATTCTCATGAATAATCACTCCTGCATCTACTTTGCCTGAAAGCACGGCTTCTTCAATTTCATTAAACACTAAAAATTTTTTATTGCTAACTTCTGGGAAAGCCAAGCTAAATAATAAATGTGCTGTAGTATTTACGCCA
Organism: Bacteroidota bacterium; assembly: GCA_046046935.1. GTDB lineage: Bacteria > Bacteroidota > Bacteroidia > Chitinophagales > Chitinophagaceae > Sediminibacterium. Next base: position 5,111 of record JBJOIU010000053.1, on the reverse strand, counting down.
GGGATAGCCACTTGCATGGTTTCGGCATTTGGTTGTTGGTCTTTATAGATTAATAAGGGTCCAACTCCCTTGCCTAATGCACCACCACTTCTAAGCAATTGGTATTTGTTTTTTAACAATGGCCAAACACCATAACTAATTTTTGAATAAGGAAGTTTCCCAGCTAATGCCCATTCATTTAATGTTTGTACATCTTCTAAATGAATTTGAAAAGTATATCCCTTGGTATCTATTTTTTGATTTACAAGTGCATCAAAAATAAATGTATCGTTAGGGCAGGGAGAAAATCCAATATCAATTGTTGGCATCTTATGCTATTTTATGCAATGCATCTAAGTATTGCAATAAGGTTTCGTTTAAATTATAAATTGCATCACGCATTTTCCAATTTGCTTTATTTCTTTCGCCCACATAATTACTAACTGCGCGAATTTGAATAAAAGGAATATGCAAATCTCTTCCCATATAATGTAGTGCTGCACCTTCCATAGATTCTAGTGAAGCTTTATATCTTCCGCTAAATAAATCAATGGCTGCTTTGCTAGTAGATATAGTATTTACAGTTACAGCTTTTTTAGTAGGCAGTTTTAGTAAATTGAATTGATTTAAAAACGGATTCGGCAATGATTTCTTTTCATAAGGAGCATCATTGGGCTTATCTAGTTTCAAATCGAATAAGTCTTTCCAATCTTTCTTTTCATAAACGCCTATATCACCTGCAAAATCGTCTTTAATAGCAAATACTTTTCCTAATGAGATCTTTTTATCAAAACTGCCTGCCACGCCCACTTGAATAATTAAACTTGGGGTTTCTTGTACAAACATTTTCATTAAAGAAACACTGGATGCTAAAAGGCCTACACCAGATTCATGAAAACCCACAGAGAAACGCTTGTTTAATTTAACATAGGCAGGATTAATCTTCTGAAAAGTAGGCATCCATTCCCCATGTGTTGCAGCAGTAATAATGATTCTCATAAGGTAAAGTTCCATCAAATTTATATCTTTGCAAAAATTACCCGAACCAATGGTGTATTTAACAAGAGTAGAACATTTTAATGCAGCGCATAAATTAGCCCATCCTAATTGGTCTAAAGAGATGAACGAAGAAGTGTTTGGTGTTTGTGCCAATGAGAACTGGCATGGTCATAATTACGAGTTATTGGTAACCATCAAGGGTGAACCAGATGCAGAAACTGGGTTTTTATTTGATGTAAAAAAGTTGAGTTCTATTATCAAACAATATGCTGTAGACGAATTAGATCATAAGAATCTAAATTTAGATGTACCCTTTATGGCAGGAAAAATGTGTAGTACAGAGAACCTCGCCATAGCTATCTGGGAACAATTGGCACCCCATTTACCTTCTAATGTGCAATTGCACTGTGTCAAATTATATGAGACGCCAAGAATTTTTGTAGAGTATTTCGGATAATTTAGCCTTAAAAACTTAAACGTTTAACTTTTTTAACATAAAGATTAAACAATATCGTTTTCTGCGCGTTATTTATATTGTAACTTCGATAATATAAATTATTACATGGCGCAAAAAGTAGCGGTTTTTAGAAAAGAGCATTTTAACTCGGCCCATAGATTATTCTGTGCGGACTGGTCTGATGCAGAAAATAAGCGCGTTTTTGGTGCCTGTAGCAATCCAAATTATCATGGTCATAACTATGAATTAGTAGTACAAGTCATTGGATATCCAGATCCGGTAACGGGATTTGTGATCAATACAAAAGACCTAAGTACTATTGTTCAAGAAGAAGTGATCTCGAGGTTCGATCATAAAAATTTAAACTTAGATACAGACGTTTTTAAAAACCTAAATCCTTCTGCAGAAAATATTGCAATAGTGATTTATGATTTATTAAGACCACGTATAACTGAGTCATTAGAACTAAAAATACGCCTGTATGAAACAGAAAGAAACTTTGTCGACTACCCAGCTTAAAGAAGAAAAAATTTCTTTATCCGATTTAATCATCGAAGAAATGGGAGACCAGCATAAAGCAAGCTCAGTGGAAACTCCAATGCGTGCTGATGCATTTGAAAAAACAGATGATGAAAAAATTGCTGCTATTGAGCCGCATTTTAGAGCCATCTTAGAAATCTTAGGAATGGATTTGCGTGATGATAGTTTAAGAGGTACTCCATTAAGAGTAGCTAAAATGTATGTAAAAGAATTGTTTCAAGGATTGAATCCTGCGAATATGCCAAGCATGACTTTGTTTGAAAATAAATTTCAGTACAATGAAATGTTGGTTGAAAAGAATATCAATTTCTACACTAACTGTGAACACCATCTTGTGCCATTCTTTGGTAAAGCACATGTGGCTTATATCAGCAGTGGTAAAGTAATAGGTTTAAGTAAATTGAATCGTTTGGTAGAATATTTTTCTAAGCGTCCTCAAGTACAAGAACGTTTAACCATGCAAGTGGGTAAGGCTTTGCAAACAGTATTACAAACACAAGATGTAGCCATCATGATGGATGCAAAACATTTATGTGTTGCAAGTAGAGGTGTAAAAGACGATAGCTCTAATACAATTACTACTTTCTTTGGTGGTAAGTTTCAAGACGAAAAAACTAAAATGGAATTTCTACAATACGTAGACATTAACGAAAAATAATGTAAGAAGGTTCGGGTTTGGTTAGATTAGTATGGGCGAAGGTGGTACTTCGCCCTTTTTTTGTACTTTTGAAAAAATAAAAGTACATGTCAAAACACGCATACATTTTTCCTGGTCAAGGATCTCAGTTTTCAGGAATGGGAAAAAATTTATACGAGCAAAACGAAACTGCTAAACAATTATTCGAGAAAGCAAATGAAATTCTAGGCTTTCGTATTAGTGATATCATGTTTGAAGGAACAGATGAGCAGTTAAAACAAACCAATGTTACACAACCAGCAGTTTTTATACATTCAGTAGTTGCTTATTTAACTATGCCAGCAGTCCAACCAGATATGGTGGCTGGTCATAGCTTAGGAGAGTTTAGTGCACTAGTTGCCAATAAGACATTAAGTTTTGAAGATGCATTAAGATTAGTAAGCATTCGTGCAAAAGCAATGCAAGCTGCATGTGAAATACAACCATCTACAATGGCTGCAGTGTTGGCATTAGCAGATGAAAAAGTAGAAGAGATCTGTGCAAGCGTTTCAAAAGAAACAGGAGAAGTTGTAGTAGCTGCCAATTATAATTGCCCGGGCCAATTAGTAATATCTGGATCTGTAAAAGGAATCGAAATTGCTTGTGAGCAAATGAAGGCTGCTGGTGCAAAAAGAGCATTGGTTTTACCAGTGGGTGGTGCCTTCCATTCTCCTTTAATGGAGCCAGCGAAACTAGAATTAGCAGCAGCTATTGAAGCCACAACTTTCAACACGCCTATCTGTCCAGTATATCAAAATGTAGTTGCTGCGGCAGTAACAGACCCTGCACAAATTAAAGCCAACCTAATTGCACAATTAACTGGTGCTGTAAAATGGACACAAACAGTAGGAGCGATGGTAGCGGATGGTGCAACCCATTTTACTGAAGTTGGTCCTGGAAAAGTATTGCAAGGATTGGTCCAAAAGATCCATAAAGACGCAGTAGTCGCAGGGGTAAACTAAGATTTAACCACTATTCAAAAAATAACAATAGTATAAGAGCCCTTGGAACAATTACCAGGGGCTTTTTTCGTTAATGTTTAGAATAGGTATACCCCATTCATATTAAAAATTTTTAGAATATTTTGAAAAGAAGGATTTTATTTCTTTTGGTGTTGATGATCATGCTCTCGAAAGTGGGTATGGGGCAGAGTTTTACTGTTGATTTAACAAGTTCTAAAGTTTATCCAAGTATAAATTGTGATCAAACTACATTCACACTTACAAATAATACTGGTAGTGTTATATGGTATAGATTATATATCAGTAATGATGATTTAAATTGGACAGACATTTCATTGGCAGGATCTTCTCAAAGATTAAATGCTGGTGCTTCTTTTTCAATTAATGTACAAAGTGATGGTTTTTATAAAATTTATTATGCATCATCAAGTACAGTAAGTCTTGCATCAAGTTCTTTATCTTCAATCCAAACTATTATTAGATCTTCTCCAACAATTGTTACTGAAGTATCTAATGTTAATTATGCTACTTGTTTAAATGCTATTGCAAACACACTGTCTGTTACTGCAAATGCAGGTAGTGGTACTATTTCACAATTTGCATGGTATAGAAATGTTTCAAGTTCTAATTCTAATGGCACACTTACAGTCATAAATAATAATTCATCTACAACTGATAATTTTATACCCCTATCATCTACAGTTGGAGATTTATACTATTATCCAGAAATAACTAATTCAAATGGATGCGTTACTGTTGGGACTGTTTCAGGAAAAATTACAGTCAATCCATTACCAAGTGCTACAATAACAGGAGGTACAGCAGTATGTCAAAATGCAACATCACCAAGTTTAACATTTACTGGATCTAATGCAACATCACCATATGTTTTTACATATACAGTTAACTCTGGTTCAAGTCAAGCAATCACAACAACAAGTGGGAACTCTCAAAATATAACTGCACTTACAAATACAGCTGGTTCATTTACATATAATTTGATAAGTGTAAAAGAGATTGGGACAACAACTCAATGTTCAAATTCGATTACCGGACAATCTACAATTGTTACAGTCAATCCATTACCAAGTGCAACAATTTCAGGAGCAATCGAAGTATGTCAGAATGCAAGTTCTCCAAATATTACTTTTACTGGATCAAATGCTGCTGCACCATATGTTTTTACATATACCATTAATTCAGGATCAAGTCAAGTTATAACTACAACTAGTGGGAGCATACATAATTTAGCTGTTCCAACCAATTTAACTGGCTTATTTACTTATAATTTGATAAGTGTAAAAGAGATTGGGACAATAACTCAATGTTCAAATTCAATTACCGGACAATCTGCAATAGTTGCCGTTAATTCTTTACCAAGTGCTACAATAACAGGAGGTACAGCAGTATGTCAAAATGCAACATCACCAAGTTTAACATTTACTGGATCTAATGCAACATCACCATATGTTTTTACATATACAGTTAACTCTGGTTC
>JBJOIU010000052.1:0-15338 GCA_046046935.1 Bacteroidota bacterium | reverse complement strand
ACTTACTCTTGTGTTTTTCGGCATATCTTTTGGAGTGATATTATCCCAATGCTTACCACCATCTTTAGTGATATGAACTAATCCATCATCAGATCCTGCCCATATAATATTCACGTCTTGATAAGAAGGTGCTAAAGCAAAAACAGTTCCATAAATTTCTGGACCATTCATGTCTCTAGTGATTACACCTCCACTTACTCCTAAAGTTGCAGTATCATTATAAGTAAGGTCTGGGCTAATTTGTTCCCAGCTTTGGCCTTCATTAGTGGTTTTCCATACATGCTGAGAGCAAGTAAATAAAACATTTGGATCTACAGGTGAGAATACGATCGGATAAGTCCACTGCCATCTTTCAGGTAATGTCTTAGCTTCTTCTCCAGAGAAAAATCTTGGATAGACTTGTACATCACGCACCTGACCTGTCATTCTATTAATGCGTGTCAATAATGCACCTTGACTTCCTGCATAAAAAATATCTGGGTTCTTGGGATCTTGTGCAATGTATCCACTTTCACCACCACCCACTTCGTATGCAAAGCCCATTCCAGGTTTAGTGGAATTAGATCTCACTGCTCTATGTCTATAATCTTCACTTGGTAGAGCAACCGTTGTATTGTCTTGTTGCGCACCAGCTACTTGATAAGGAAAATCTTTTGTTACAGTAATATGATATAATTGCGCAGTTGGAAAATCTTCATCTGTCCAAGATAAACCTCCATTAATTGAAACTGTACCACCACCATCATTAGAACTTGCTAAACGCATAGGGTCAGTTGGATCAATCCATAAATCATGATTGTCACCATGTGGTACTTTAATTTCTGTTTTAAAACTTACACCACCATCCGTAGATTTATAAAAATTTACATTCAACCCATACACCGTGTTTTTATCTTTTGGATCTGCAACAATTCTTGAATAATAAAAAGCACGTTGACGTAATTTTCTTTCGTTGTTCACTAATTTCCAACTATCACCACCATCATCTGATCTATATAAACCACCCTCTGGTGATTCTACAATTGCCCAAACTCTTTTATTGTCCGCTGGAGAGACTGCTACACCTATCTTTCCCACGACAGCAGGCATTCCTGGATTTTTAGAAATTACTTTCCAAGAAGCACCGCCATCTATAGATTTATATAATGCAGAAGTGCCTACATCGGCCCACATTTTATAAGGAGTACGATACACTTCCCAAATACTTGCATAAATAATTTCTGGATTTTGTTGATCAATGACTAAATCTTCTGCTCCTGCCTTTTCATTAACATATAAAACCTTGCTCCAAGTCTTTCCTCCATCGGTTGTTTTAAAAACACCTCTTTCTTCGTTAGGTCCAAATGCATGACCTAATGCAGAAACATACACTATATCAGGATTGGTTGGATGAATACGAACACGAGAAATAGATTGTGTATTTTTTAATCCAATATTTTTCCAAGTCTTTCCAGCATCAGTAGATTTATATACACCATCACCTTGCATAATATTTCCTCTAAACTCTGTCTCACCTGTTCCTATATATACAATGTCTGGATTTGATTCTGATACTGCCACCGCACCAACACTAGAGCTAGTGATTTGTCCATCGGTAACTGGCTTCCAGTTTAAACCACCATCTGTTGTTTTCCATAATCCACCACCTACGGCACCAAAATAGTATTCTAGCTTACGTTGACTACTTCCAGCAATACCCAAAGAACGACCACCACGATTGGGTCCTATATTTCTCCAAGTCATTCCTTTTAAAGTACTGTCTTTAACTTGTGCATTCACTGTTTGTAAACTGATACTTACTAATAATACCAAAGAAAGGCGTGCAATTTGTTTCATATGAAAAGATTGTAATAAAAAAGCCAACAAGCAAGATGCTCATTGGCTTAGTAATTTAATTAATATTTTGAATTAAATGTGGAAATTTACACCAGTACTACAATTTAATCATCTTAAACTGATGCGCTAGCTTCTGGTCTACCGAGCTTACTTTAATAATGTAAGTCCCAGGTGCTAAAAATCCGAATGTCAACACCGAACCTGGTAGTACATTTTGCTGAGAAGCCCTTTTAGTTCCAGTAGTGAGTTCAAAAACCTCCACATTAAGTTTTTGATACCCTTTTACGTTAAAATCAAAATTAAGTTGCCCTTGGAAAGGATTAGGCGCTAGCTTAATAAATTCATTGGCACTTAAATTAATCACATCGGTTACTAAATAATAGTAGGCATTACTTGCTACGCTAGTACATCCATTCTCGCTAGTCTTTACCGTAAAGGACCCCGCGCCACTAGGTTTAATTTTCTGTGTAGTATCTGAAATTGCTGTTCCGTCTTTATACCAGGTATTTCTTAAAGCAGCACTTGAAACTAAATTATTAGCAGTGTCGCGAGAGATAATTGGGGTGGATGGGAGATTGAATTTTTTAATTACAATTAGATCTGAAGATTTTAAACAGCTATTTGCGTCAATTTTTTTAACATAGAAAGTGTCTGCATTTTTAAATGATAACTGATCAATATTAGTATTTTTAATAGCTCCATTAACATACCAAATGGTACTATCTGTTTTTACAAAATTGGTAAGCTTAACTACAACACTATCCGTTCCGCAAATAGTGTAAGATGTTTTATCTAATGTTGGTTTTGCAACATCAGCACAACTAACCTGATAGATGATGGATGTTCTTTTGATATCTTGAAAATCGTACATCAATATTGCTGTTTTATTTTTTATATAATTTGGATATTTCAATAAATTCATCGTTTTAAAATATGTGCTATCTAATTTTTTTCCGTTTTCGTGTTTGATATCTCTAATAGTCGTAACCTCAAATTTTCCATTTACTATTTTATAATAATAGCCAAGCGAGGGTGTTCCATCTATATAATATTTTGAATCTAATCCCCAGGTTCCAGGAATCAATTCGAGGCCATCACTATTTTCGTCAATATCAATTGCAACTGGCCATAACTCAGTTCCTCTATCTATTCCGTCATTTTTGAAAAACTGACTAGTTAAGTCTTTTCCATTTAAACCAAGAACCTTCCAGCCATACGCATATCTGTTTAAATTTTTTTTATAATAGTTATTCATATAAAATCCGCCAACTACAATTTCTTCTTCGCCATTTTTATCAATATCCATTTTTTGAGCAGTTATTTTTTCATGAATGGCAAATTTATAATAATCATCTGCATCTTGTTTTGAGTATTTCGTTGGTATGAATATCGAATCTCTATTTAAACTATATGTATCTAATTTTTTAGTGTTAAAGTTGTATTTAGCGTATGTGAAAGTTTTGAAATTAAATGGTTGCCAATCTGGTTCATTGAGTTCTTTAGAATTGGTACTATCAAAAAGAATTACAGAAAAGCCATTAAGGTCGTTCTCATTTGCAACATTAAACAATGGATATCTACTTACCCAGCGTTCAAATCTATTGCCCCAAGTTTTAGACAATTCTGTATTAATTTTTAGAAATTTCTTTTTTGATTTATCATATTTGTATACGTTAACAAAGTCTGGACCTCTATCTGTTGCTATAATTTCATCTGCACCATCTTTATCAATATCAGCTACATAGGTTGATTCTACTGTCAAATTATCCACGTCTAATGTGAGAGTGTCAAAACCTTTACCATTATTTATAAAAACTTTTTCTGGCCAATGATCATAAATCATTTCAGGACTGTATTTTCTATTACTATCTGCACCATGATAATTTTGTATAATATAATGATAGTCATTCAAACCATCACCATTAAAATCTCCAAAACCTCCCAGCCACATATCACCTTTTGCTTTAATTACATAATTAGTATCTAAAACAAATTTTCCATTTGCGTTTTGAATAAAAATTCCTTTAAGGTATTCCCTGGTTGTATTATTAGAAGGAAATAACTGGAAAGTTAAATCCGGTAATCCGTCTTTATTAAAATCGAAAAGATCAACACCTTGATTAGTTGAAATATTTCCTTGTGCTCCATTACTATTTCCTTGCCCTGGATTTGTTAAATCTATACCTCCATTGTTTCTTTTTAACCAAGAAGCAAATCCTTCAGGAAAAACCAAAATACTATCTTTTACAATCCAAGATTGTGCTTGAGTCTCGGTAAATAAAAAAGAAAGTAAAACCACCAATAACAATACGCGCTGCTTCATAAACAGAAGTTTAAATTAATAATAGCGCTTTTGGGGTAATGCGAAGATATGCCTAAATTTAAATACTCAATTAAAGCACTTGAAAAAAATTATACTTATTCTATTAGTTTCTGTTATTGGACAATTAGCTATTGCACAAAACGAAGAAAGCATTGCTGTAAAATTAGCACAATCAAACACCGCAACTAAAAAAATAGATCAATTAATAGTTGTCTATAATGAAAACCCAAAAGACAATCAAGCAAGTCTAGTTGGTTTAGAAAAGGTCAAAGGAAATTGGAAAGTAAAATTTAAAACCATCAAAGCTAGTATTGGCAGAAATGGTATGGCAGCCATTAATGATAAAGTAGAGGGCGATGGAAAAAGTCCAAGCGGCATTTTTAAATTAGGCAGATTATTTGGATATGAAGCAACTGCGCCAACTTCATTGCATTATACACAAAGTACCGTAGATGATAAATGGATTGATGATTCTAATGCAGAGGATTATAATACATATGTAAGAGGCAATACCAATGCAAAAAGTTTTGAGCACCTACTTTTAAAAAGTATAGATTATAAATATTGCATGGTCATTGAATACAATACCCAACCTGTAGTTAAAGGAAAAGGAAGTGCGATCTTTTTTCATTTAGCAGATGAAAAATATACACCCACTTCTGGTTGTGTAGCTATTCCAGAAAAAAATATGTTGGACTATTTACAATGGCTAGATCCAAAAAAGAAAAGAGCCATTTTACTTACTAGTCTTAATGGTTTGTAATTTGCCGTTCATCATTACTTGTGCGGTAGGCTTTGTAGACTTGATCACTAGATTAGTTACCTGTCCTGCATTCCAGCTCATATTGATTTCATAATTACCCCGCGCTTTTAATCCTTTCACTTCACCACTAGGCCAAGCTTTAGGTAAAGCAGGCAATAATTCAATGACTTCACCATTAGATTGTACTAACATTTCTGCAACAGCTGCTGCTCCTCCAAAATTACCATCAATCTGAAAAGGTGGGTGCGCATCTAATAAATTTGGATAAGTACCTCCAGCATTTTTATAGTTTTCTTTGGTCTCGTCTGGTGGAACAAATTTTAATAACTCTCGATACATTTTATAAGCCCTATCTCCGTCTTTTAATCTTGCCCATAAATTAATTCTCCATCCCTTGGACCAGCCTGTCGTCTCATCTCCTTTGATCTCTAATGTTTTTTTAGCAGCAGCTGCAAGCGCTGGTGTTTTATCCACTGTGATATGGTTACCTGGATACAATCCATATAAATGACTTTGGTGACGATGTTTTGGATCAGCATCCTCCCAGTCATAATACCATTCTTGTAAATGTCCTTTCTTGCTTACTTGATAAGGCAATAAACTAGTTAATGCATTATTGATTTTTGTTGCAAACTCATTATCGTTTTTCAAAACCTGTTGTGCAGAAAGAACATCTAAAAACAATTCTCTGATCATCGCCATATCTGCAGTGCCACCGTAGAATGTAGATCCAATATAGCCCGCAGGTGTTTTAAAATTATTTTCAGGCGAAGTAGATGGAAAAGTAATTAATCTACCTGCGCTATCTGGCACCAAGAATCCTAAACAAAATTCTGCTGCACCCTTCATCAAAGGATATGCTTTTTGTTCTAAGAAAGTTTTGTCCTGCGTATATAAATAATGTTCCCATAAATGTGCCGAAGACCATGCGCCACCCATTGGCCAATTGGCCCAAACAGGGTCGCCTTTTCCAAAATCACCTACCGGATTTGACATGGCCCATATATCAGAATTATGATGCACTACCCAACCTGGTAAATTATAAAATGTTTTTGCAGTAATTTTTCCAGTAGTCGATAAATTATTAATAAACTGTAAAAATGGTTGATGCATTTCTGTAAGATTGGTATTCTCTGCCAACCAATAATTTTCTTCTGCATTAATATTCATGGTATAATTACTAGACCATGGTGGTTGAATATAAGGATTCCACAAGCCTTGCAAATTAGCAGGGACGCCATTTGTACGAGAGCTAGAGATTAATAAATACCTGCCGTACTGAAAATACAATGTCTCTAAATAAGGGTCTACAGCGCCTTCGGCATAACGTTTTAAACGTTGGTCAGTTGGTATGTCTACTAATTCCTTATTGGCAATTTTCAACTCTACACGCTTGAAGAATTTTTGATAATCAGCAACATGACGCTTTTTAATTTCAGTCCAACCTTTTTGTTGCGCTTGTGATAATTGCGTTGAGGCAATCGCTACATTATTTAAGCCATTGGTTGCAGGGTTCTTGTCAAACCCATTAAAACTTGTGGCCATCGAAACATAAATAGTAGCTTCGGATGCATCCGCTAAACTAAGGGTACTATCTGTTTGAGAGATTTTACCAGTAGTCGTTTGAATTTTTATTTGTGTAGAAAATCTAGTTCCTTTTTTAGGATCAAAAACAATACTATTTTTTGATTTGCCTAAATAACTTGGATCTGCTTTAATTGGCGCATAGCCGTTCACAATAAAAGTATTTGCATTTACATTTTTTGTATGTGCCAATAAAGATTCAAAACGAATGGTAAAACCTAATGCTCCAGCTTTTTTACTAGATAAATGAATGGCAAATACTTTATCTGGGTTTGATACCAAGTATTCTCTTTCAACTATATTATTATTTGAAATGGTCTTTACCCTAGCTATCGCACTATCAATATTTAAAGCTCTATAATAATCTGTGATAAAAGGATCATCGTTCATGTCCAAAAACAAAGTGCCTAATGGAGCATAAGATTCAGAATACTTGCCTTGTAATTTCTTATAAAGTTGTTCTGCCTTTTTATAATTCTTATCATTCAATGCTTTTCTGATATCTGGTAAATTCTTATAGGCATTCGGGTTCATGTTAGCATTCACTGGCTCTCCAGACCAAAGTGTCAAATCGTTCAAGTATATCTTATCTGTGCCAATGCCTCCAAAAACAGTTGCACCTTGCATACCATTGCCTAATACCAATGCTTCTTCAAAATAAGTAGCTGGATTGTCATACCATAATTTTAATGGAGATTGAATACTTGCAGCAACAGTTGTTTTTATTGGAGCTTTTTTAACTGGCTTCTTTTGGGCAAATAAACCCATGGAAATAATTATTAAACTAAATAGTAGGCTAGACTTTTTCATTCGATAAAATTAAATCAACTATTTGAATATTTATACCTTGCTATACATAGAATATTGATTAATTTCAATCAGTAAAATCATCGATATGAAAAAATGTATCTTTCTTATTGTAGCTGTCTTAAGTATATTAAATAGCATTGCTCAAACACAGCCCATCAGTGCTAAACAAATAGACTCCTTAACAGAATTAGTTTTGAAAACCTTCAATGTACCCGGTATTGCCGTGGGTGTAGTGAAAGATGGTAAATTGATTCATGCCAAAGGATATGGCGTAACTAATTTAGCGACAGGTAAAAAAGTAGACGAAAACACTTTATTTGGAGTGGCTTCTAATTCTAAAGCAATGACTGCTGCTTTGTTAGGACAATTAGTAGATGAGGGTAAAATTAAATGGGATGATAAAGTAACCGACTATGTGCCAGAATTTAAAATGTACGACCCATATGTAACAGATGCATTTACCATTAGAGATTTGTTAACACATCGAAGTGGATTAGGCCTAGGTGCTGGAGATTTAATGATGTTTCCAGATGGAAGTAATTTTACAAGAAAAGATATCATACATAATCTTAGATATTTAAAACCTGTATCTGCCTTTAGAACTAAATATGATTATGATAACAATTTATATATTGTTGCAGGTGAAGTAGCAGAAAGAGCTTCGGGAACAAAATGGGAAGATCTTGTTGAGCAAAAAATAATGAAGCCATTGGGTATGACTTCAAGTGCGGCTTCATTATATCGTTTAAAAGACAATACAAATGCTATCAGACCCCACGCACCAGTAGATGGCAAATTACAGGTGTTGAATATCGACTGGAGCGAAAGCGCTAACGCAGCTGGGGGGATATGGAGCAATATCACAGACTGGAGCAAATGGGTAATTGCACAAATGAATCATGGAAAATATGGAGAAGGATTAAAAAATCATCTCTTTAGTCCAGAAGTGCATGAAGAAACTTGGACAGCTCAAACTGTAATAAAAGCTGGTACTGCAGCCCCTTATAATACTCATTTTGCAGCTTATGGATTAGGTTGGTTCTTAAGTGATGTGAAGGGTTATAAACAAGTAACACATACTGGAGGCCTTGCTGGTATTGTAACACAGGTCGTAATGTTCCCGGAATTAAAATTAGGCATTCTAGTATTTACCAATCAACAATCCGGCGCTGCCTTTAATGCTATCAGCAGAACAATTCAAGATAGCTATTTAGGTGTTAGTGGATACAACTGGGTTAAAATAATGAAAGAGCGTGTTGATAAAGGTGAAGCAGAGGCAAAAAATATAAATGATGATATTATTGCAAGCACTAAAGCACAAGTATCAAAATCAAATGCTGCCTTTAATATAGAGCAATATGCAGGAACCTATAGAGACAACTGGTTTGGCGATATTGTAATTAGTAATAAAAATGGAAAAGCTTGGTGTGAAAGTGTAAGGTCACCTAAATTAAACGGCGAAGTATTTCCATATAAGGGCAATACATTAATTGTTAGATGGACCGATCGTAGCATGGACGCAGATGCTTATTTAATGTTTACTACAGATATGGATGGCAAGCCTTCTGGATTAACGATGAAAGCCATTTCTCCATTAACTGATTTTAGTTTTGATTTTCACGATTTAGATTTAAAGAAAATAAAATAGATTACTTTTAATAAAATAAACAACAACGAAATGCAAGAACAAAATTTTAAAAACCATCCACAAATGGTTCCGGGTTTTCATTATGTAACCTTTGCTGCCATAATAGCATTATTAGGTGGGTCAATAAATTATCTATTAAAAGCTACACCAGAAAATAAATACTTAGCTTCATTATTAGTATTAGCAACAATCATATTTGTATTGATTGCATGGTATGCTAGAACTTTCGCTTTAAAAGCACAGGACAGAGCCATTAGAGCAGAAGAAAGTCTTCGTTATTATATTATGACTGGCAAGGCATTACCAACTGAATTAAGAATTGGTCAAATCATTGCTTTACGTTTTGCAAGTGATGCAGAATATCTAGCATTATTAGATAGAGCGATCAAAGAAAACTTAGGTAGTAAGGAAATAAAGATGGCTATTCAAAACTGGAAAGCAGATTATCATAGAGTTTAATCCAAAGCATAAAAATATTTTACTGAAACCCTATAATTTCTATAGGGTTTTTTTATACCTTTACCATACCCCCCAAAGGCTAGATTAAAATTCAATAAACAATGAAAAATTCAATCTTGTCCTTTTGTTTGCTGTCATTATTTGTAGCCTGCAAAAAAGAAATTCCTCAAAAACAATTAACAGTAAACGTTACTCCTAATATTGGTGGTACTGTATTCCCAAATTCAGGCACTTATGCATTAGGCACTACAGTAGAGATAATGGCAACTCCCAATCCAGAGTATGTATTCAAAGAATGGTCTGGAGGATATATTGGATCATCTAATCCTGCAAAAATTACAATGGATGCAGATAAAATAGTTACTGCAATATTTGAAAAAAGACAATATCCTTTAAGTCTAACCATTGTTGGCTCTGGTACAGTTTCTGAAGAAATAATTAAAATTGCTTCTGCTGCCTCAAATTATCCTTCTGGTACTACAGTGAGATTGACGCCAAAACCAAATGCAGGTTACCAATTTAAAAAATGGTCGGGAGATGATACAAGCTCAAAATCGCCTCTAGATATTGTGATTACAAAACCAATCGATTTAACGTGTACGTTTGAAAAAATTCCAATCATAATAGACTATTCAACAAAATATTCCACAACACAAAACGTAGCTTTTTCAAAAGCACTAGTATTAGAAGGAATTAATCCAGAAACTTTAAAAATAATAAATGCAAATGGCAAAATACATTTAGTCACTTCTGTTGCAAACAATCAATCTACTCCTTTTGATTATTTCAGATCATTTTCTATTGATACACTAACTGGAGCATTAAATGAAAATACCAATACTCTATTAGGTGGCTATTACGAAGCTGGTTTTCCAAAGTCACCTTTTTGGTATGAAGATTTAAATGGTGATGGTATAAAAGATTTATTCATTTCAGATCATGGTAAAGAAATACAATCACAAATTGTAAATAATAAATACCCTGGTTTTGTTTGTCGATATTTTATAGGTAAATCAGATGGCACTTTTTCAAAATCTGATATTGTAGACGTTACAACAGTAGACAGATTTTATCATAACTCTGCGGTAGGTGATATAAATGGTGATGGCAAGAATGATTTAGTAGTTCAAGATTTTGATCAAGAAGAAATGATGTTATTTACTAATACTGGTTCTGGACAATCAAAAGTTGGCAATATCACTATTGGAAATCAAACAGGTAGTGTTTTAATTGCTGATATAGATGGAGACAAACAAGCAGAAATAATTTCAGCTCCTTATATTGACAGAGGAAATACGCCAAATACATATGTTAGAAAGGTCAATTTTTCTGGTGCTTCATATTCAACAACTAAATTATCTGGCGTATCTCCATTTGGCGCAAGTTATGGTTGTTATAAAATAATTGGAATGAAAAATCCAAAAGACCAATCAAAAATGAATTTGTTTTTTCTAGTTGAAGCGGGACCGGGACAACAAAAAATATTTAGATCAAGAACTGATAATTCTAATATTTTAGACGATGTCTCAACAATCCAAAATACCTATAATACAGGGGGTACAAGAGATTATGTAATTGCAGATTTTAATTTTGATGGTTTGGAAGATATCTTGTTTCATGTTAATTACGGACAAGATTTAAACTCTAGAGTGTGGTTAAATAAAGGTGACAATACATTTACCAATCCAACTTGGGAGATTGATGCAAATCTTAAAAACAACTTTATTCCAATATTATATAATTCCACAACAGGCAGGGTAAAGTTTTTATACTATGAGGATGGAAAAACACCAACTACAAGGATTATAGATATTTACACTAAAAAGAATTAAATCAAAGCCTCATATGAAATTATGGGGCTTTTTTATATATCTTTACAATACCCCCAAAGGATAGATTAAAACTAAACTAATGAAAAAGTTAATCTTTGCTTTGGGGATTTTTATTGCAGCAGCATGTACAAAAACAGATAAAGGCACGCCAGCACCTGTGGTAGCTGCAGAAGATCCAGTAAAATTTACCACCAATTTAGATACTGGGATATTTAATACCTCTGATACTGTTCCTTTGAATATTACAGTAAGCTCTAGAATGCCAACCGCAGGTTTTTTATACTCTATTATAGCTACATGGACAGATAGCGCTAAGCAACTTTTTAAATTAGATACTAGTTTAACACAATCCAGTTTAAGCATCAATATTCCTGGATTGAAAAAGGCTGGAAATTATTCGGTTTCAGTTGCAGTAAATTCAAAATCAACCAGTTCTAATAATAGTTCAAAAACAATTTCGTTGGTAAATAACCCATTAGGCAGATTCATGGGGTATAAGGTAGATTTAGTAGCCTTATCGTTATCAAAACAACAAAATTTTGGTAGAGACTATTGGAGAAATAGTGGTGTAATGATGGATTTGATAATTAACGTATTTCAAAAACCTTTATCAACAAACAAATTTGCGGTAGAACAAAATTTTTGGGGTGGTGCTTTACAAGCAATTACAACTGGAGATTTTAATAATGATGGTTGGATAGATGTTTTTAATGCAGGTGGTGCTTATAATGGCACTGGAAGTTCATTTTCTTTTTTAATGTGGGATCCAACAAAGAAATTGTTTATTGATACAACCTTGTTTAATGACAAATCTTTTAGAACTTTTGGTGGAAATAGGCATACCTGTGTTCCTGTGTACTTAAATGGAGATAATTATGTTGATATTGTTGTTTATGATAATGGAGACGAAGGAATTCCAAATTCACCAGATGAGCCAATAAGAATCGTATTGAGTGATGGAAAAGGTAGTTATGATTTAAAAGAAATTCAAACTAGTGAGAAAGAATATCCTGTTTGGAAAAAAGAACATGGAGATGTTGGAGATTTAAATGAAGACGGCACTCCTGATTTGATTATAGTTTCAAATCAATTTGCTTATATATACTGGGGAATAAAAGATTTTCCATTTTTTAAGCAAGAAGGACATGCTACTTTTGTAGGTGACATAACCAACTTTGGCAACAAGGCTAATAATGGATTTGGAGATATTGTTGAGGGTGTCGCTGGAAGCGCCTATACAGCTAGAATCATAGATATTAATAAAGATGGGAAAAACGATATCTTAATAGGAACTGGGGAAACGCATAGTAATAAGAACGAAGGTGGAAAATCTCAACAACAAAGAATTATAATTAATCAAGGGAAAGGTAGATTTAATAATAATGGAATTATTAAGCTTCCATTTAATTATAGCAATGATAATATTTCAACTACCATTCAAGATTGTTTAACAGATGACTTAAATGGTGATGGTCTACAAGATATCATAGCTATAACATCCCAAAATGATGCTACTAAAAATTATACTTGGGCACCATGGGATATTTTGGTATATATTCAACAAAAGGATGGTAGCTTTATTATTGATAGAAATATATTTGAGTATAATATAAATAGTATCAGAAAGGGTAATTGGAAAAAATATATAATTTATTACGATTTTAATGGGGACGGGAAAAAAGATATCAGTTTAACAGATGATGCAGGTGGATTGAAAAGAGATGGAAACGCTACAATTATGATTAAGTCTGTTTTTATTAGAACAGGTAATAAATTTATTGAAACAGATTTCTATCAATTTGATCCATACGCAACTAGTATAAAACCATTAATTAAATAACTCGTACCTTTGTTATATAATTTTAGTTTATGAATCAAAATATCATCTTCGCTATCTGGATCGTGTCTGCCATCTATTGTGTATATAAATTATACAAAAGATCAAAGTCTACTTCTTTTGATGGCGTTATTGGATATACTCCAGGTTTGGAAGTAATTATGGTGATTATCTTAGGACCATTATTGGCTGTAATAGATATCTCTCTTACTTGGATTCGTATTTACAAAGAAGCCGAAGAAGCAAGAAGAAGATCAGAAAATAAATAGTTTAGATAATTTTTCGTTCTTGAAGCCACGCAATTAATGGAGTAGTCCATTGTTCTGTTGCAGTAGGATTTTTCATGCCAAATCCATGACCTCCTTTTTCATATAAATATAAAGTAGAAGAAACTTTATTTGCCTTCAATGCTTTGTCATACTCATAGGCATTTTGAACAGGCACTGCATCGTCATTTTTAGCATGTACAATAAATGCCGGTGGCGTTTGTGAATCTACATTTAATTCATTGCTATAATAGCTTATCTGATCTTCTGTTGAATTTTTTCCAATCAAATTTTCTTTAGAACCTGCATGGCCAAAATCTTTCATGGTAATGACTGGATAAATCAAGATTTGAAAATTGGGTCTTAAAGAAATATTTAATGGATTATCAATTTTTACATCTGCGTAATGACTAGATAAACTTGTAGCTAAATGTCCTCCTGCAGAGAATCCCAAAATACCAATCTTATTTGCATCAATACCCCAATCAGTAGCATTGGTTCTTGCTAGAAGCATTGCCTGCTGTGCATCTTGTAGGGGTGCTATAGATTTATCTGCTTGCGCCTTAACGTTGGGTATACGGTACTTTACTACCATCGCGTTCACTCCAATACTATTAAAAAATTTAGCCACATCCACCCCTTCATGACTAGTCGCTAAAATAAAATAGCCTCCTCCTGGATAAATAATCACACAAGGTCTTTTAATTGTATCCTCTTTTACTCTGAAGTATTGGTATGCAGGCTCGGTCACCTTGCTTACAATAATGATCCCTTCAAATGGATCTTCTCTTTCTTCGTTGGGTACTATTATTTGATTAGGAGTGGTTTTATATAAAGGCTTGTATTGTGCTTGCATAGTATTGGTAAACATAAGAATAGAGAAAACAAAACTGATGGCATATTTCATCGATACATATTTTACTGAAGTTAATAAATTTAGTAGATTACATTATTAAATACACCTACTATGCCATTTTTATTGATCCTTACATGGTTAACCCATTTTTTTGTTCAAGCTCCTCAGGGTCCAAAGTTTAAGTTAACTTCAGCACCGAAAGTTAGTTTCAATTCTTTTGTGGATTGTAATATGGCAGAAGTATGGGTTGGAGATACATTCAGAATTTTTCCTGGAAAATATGGAGAAGATCCTTTGTGGGGTTATTCAAAAAATTTAAAATATTCCGATGGGCCTAATGCAAATCAAGTGTTTAGAAATGCTGCGGAACAATTTCATGATCCTGCAATGCCCTTAAATGTACCTGTTGGACAAAAGGGTTTACATGGAGCTGTATGGTTTGAAACAGTATATCAAGATAAAAATGATAAAACCGGACATACCTTATATGCCTTATATCATAA
The DNA here is from genome assembly GCA_046046935.1 of Bacteroidota bacterium. Lineage (GTDB taxonomy): Bacteria > Bacteroidota > Bacteroidia > Chitinophagales > Chitinophagaceae > Sediminibacterium. The sequence goes on along the minus strand of JBJOIU010000052.1, from coordinate 621 downwards.
CGAGAACTATCCTATCACTTTGCCATATGATCCAAAGACAAAAGAAGGATATACTAATAGTAAATTATGGCCTCAGGGTTTAACCGGACCAGAAAGTCCTGCTGCTGTTTGTAGAATTGGTATTATGAAATCTACAGACGCTGGAAAATCTTGGGATAATAAAGGGATTATATTGGAAGATTTGGATCCAAGAATGATTTTAAAACCGCATAACACATCTAATACTTTTGCCGGTGGCGTAGGTGATCCATCAGCTATTGCTAGTGGTGATTATTTATACGTGTTTTATGGAGAGTATGGTTACCCAGGTGTTTATGATGCTAAAAACTATGATGCTAAAAAAGAAGCGTCAGGTCAATGTATCAGTATTGCTCGAATAGCATTAAAAGATTTAGATAATCCAGTAGGAAAAGCAAAGCGTTGGGATGGGAAAGCATTTACCATTGCCCATAATAGCTATGGCAAACCCGTTGCCTCTTTACAAATTGCTCCATCTGAAGGTGGAGGTGCTGCATCTTCGCCAACTGGTGGTTTTCATTGGGGACCATCTGTTAGTTGGAATAGCTACTTAGATTGTTGGGTGATGATGATGGGAAAAGTAGAAGGCAAATCTTGGGAAGG
>JBJOIU010000051.1:0-15454 GCA_046046935.1 Bacteroidota bacterium | reverse complement strand
AAAAGAGGGTATAGTCATTTGGTTGGATGAGTCTGTAGAGATTTTAGTAAAAAGATTAAATGAAGAAAAAGCGCATAGACCCCTTATTGCCAATTTAAATGAAGCGTCTTTGACAAAATTTATACAGGATAAATTAATTGAAAGGCATGCCTTTTATAGTCAAGCAAATTATAGACTAAGTTCAGATCAAATATCAGATACCAAGCTAAAACAAATTATCCAACAACATGTATAAATCTATTCAATTTAGAGGTGTTGTTTTTGCTGGTATTGCAGTTCTTTTAGGTGCTTTTGGGGCACATGCATTAAAAGCACTCATCCCTGTTGATCGTCTACAAATTTTTGAAACCGGCGTACGTTATCAGTTCTTACATGCACTCTCATTAATCGTATTGTCCCTGTCATTGGCCAATGCTAAAAAATTAGAACATTCAGCTATTGCTTCAAAGTGGATGCAAAGAGCAGCTTTGGCAATGACCGTTGGAATTATATTATTTAGTGGGTCTTTATATATTTTAGCAATTAGTAATTTACTGCCTCTGAGTATTGGTAATTTTATTGGACCAATCACACCTATAGGAGGTTTGTTTTTCATGACAGGTTGGATCTGTTGGGGAATTGCCATTATTCGTGGATAACTCTAGCCATGATTTTCCCTTTTTGCACATTGCTCAAAAAAGCTTTTTAGTGAATTTTGGATAACTTATATTTGTTATCATGGCAAATACGCTTAGAACTAAGAAAGAACCCAAACTGAATCAAGAGGATTTAAATCCAGATAAAGAAGCAGCATTAAATGTTACTGAGGTAGTAAAGGATGAAAGAACTTCCAAAATATTGGGAGCGGTATCTCTTTTATTTGCCTTGTTTTTATTTGTGGCATTCACTTCTTATTTATTTACATGGCAGGATGATCAAGACATGGTTCAATTATGGCGTACGCAATTGTTTTCGATCAATGATGTCAAAGCAAATAATTTACTAGGATATTTGGGGGCATTTGTAGCTTATCAAATGATGTTTAACGGATTTGGTATAGCAGCTTATTTATTTTGCAGTTTCTTTTTTGTTTTAGGAGTTAATTTATTTTTCACGAAGCCCATCTTTAGTTTATGGCGCAATCTTAGATATGTCATTGTTGGTTTAATAGTACTAAGTACTTGTTTTGCTTTCGCAACACCAAATGCTGCTTTCTCATGGGGAGGTGCTTTGGGCGAATACAGTAGCACTTGGATGATCAAGTGGGTAGGAAGTTTTGGAACCGGAGCTATTTTATTAGTTGCAGGTTTTAGTTTTGTTATTTGGAGATTTAACCCAAGTTTCAATGTGCCAAATTTTGATGGTTTGTTACCAAAGAAAAAAGAAGCTGAATTTATTAGTGAAGATACCGAGGAAGCGGTTAAGCAAGAGTGGGATTTGAATGCCCCAGTTGAACCTATTGCAGCAACAGGAAACACTTTAAAGAATGATACAGGTATAAGTGTAATAATGCCAGAGACCGACGAGATTGTGGAAGACCCATTGGGGCCAAAATTATTTATTGATGAGTTGAGTTTGGAAGCAGAGGAAAAAAAAACACTAGACCTTGATGAGTTGGAAGAAATGGAGGATGAAGAAGAAGTAGACGCGGATGCGTCTGATGAAGAAGAAGACATTGATATTGATGATGAATTATTAGAAGATCTAGATTTAGAAATAAAAGAGTCTACTAAAGAAGCAGTAGTTGCAAGTATAGGTAGTTTGGCCACTAAATATGATGCTACCTTAGATTTAAAAAACTATAAGTATCCCAACATTAATTTATTAGAGACGCATGGTTCTGAAAAAATTGTACAAGATCCAGAAGAATTGGAAATGTACAAGAATCAGATTATTGCTACTTTGAAAAATTATGATATTGCTATTCAAAGAATCACTGCAACCGTTGGACCAACCGTTACTTTATATGAAATTGTTCCAGCACCGGGAGTTCGTATTAGTCGTATCAAAAACTTAGAAGACGATATCGCTTTAAGTTTAGCGGCATTGGGTATACGAATCATCGCGCCAATTCCTGGAAAGGGTACCATTGGTATTGAAGTACCCAATATTCGCAAGTCAGTGGTGAGTATGAAGACATTGTTGGCGAGCGAAAAATTCCAAACCAGTCAATTTTCATTACCTATTGCTATTGGAAAGAAAATTGATAATGAAAACTTTATTGTCGATCTAGCAAGTATGCCACACTTATTAATGGCAGGTGCTACAGGACAAGGTAAATCAGTAGGATTGAATGCTATCTTAGTCTCTTTACTTTATAAGAAACATCCTTCTCAATTAAAATTTGTGATGGTGGATCCTAAGAAAGTGGAATTAAGTTTATATCGTGTTATTGAAAAACATTTCTTAGCAAAATTACCTGGAGAAGAAGATGCTATTATTACAGATACTAAAAAAGTAATCAATACATTGAACGCATTGTGTATTGAAATGGATAACAGATACGATTTATTAAAAGAAGCTGGCTGTAGAAATATTAAAGAGTATAACGAGAAATTTACAGCAAGAAAATTGAATCCAGAAAAAGGACATCAATACTTGCCATTCATTGTATTAGTAGTAGATGAGTTTGCAGATTTAATTATGACTGCAGGTAAAGAAGTAGAAATGCCTATTGCACGTTTAGCTCAATTAGCACGTGCGGTGGGTATACATTTAATCATAGCTACGCAAAGACCATCTGTGAATATTATCACTGGTACGATTAAGGCCAATTTCCCTGCTCGTATCGCCTTTAAAGTATCCAGTAAGGTTGATAGCAGAACCATCTTAGATGCAGGTGGTGCAGAGCAGCTAATTGGTAAAGGAGATATGCTAGTAAGTTACAATGGTGAGATTACGCGTTTACAGTGTGCATTTGTAGATACGCCAGAAGTAGATAGAGTATGTAATTTTATTGCAGAACAAAAAGGCTATCCTCAAGCATTTTTATTACCAGAATATTCTGACGAAAAAGATATGGATGCCGGAAGTGGATTTGATCCAAATGAAAGGGATGCTTTATTTGAAGATGCAGCTAAATTAATAGTGAGTGCACAAATGGGATCAACATCCTTAATTCAGAGAAGAATGAAGCTAGGGTATAATAGAGCAGGTAGATTAATGGATCAATTAGAATCTGCTGGTATTGTAGGTCCAAGTCAGGGTAGTAAACCTAGAGAAGTATTGTATAAGACAGATGTCGAATTACACGACTTTTTGCAAAATTTATAGACAAGTTTGTCTACTTTTGTAGCATCAAAGTAAATAACGGCCCCCTTATGAGAACATTCATTGTAAGTTTATTCACTGTATTATCCTTGACTGCTGCCGCTCAAAAAGACGCTGTTGCCAAGCAAATCTTAGATCAAATTGGGGCCAAAGTAAAAGCATCCAAAGGTATTTTGGTAAATATTACCCTAACCTCTAAGAATAATAAGGGCAAGAGCATGGGGTCTAAGCAGATTGCTTTACAGATGAAAGGGGACAAATACCTCCTTAAAGAGGGCAAGATGGAGATTTTATGTGATGGGGTAAATATCTACAATTTTGACGGTGCAAATAGTATTTCTAAATCTAGTGTGGCCGAGTCTGACCAGACGCTAAGTCCGCAAAAATTATTGGCGGGGAATTATGATAAAGACTTCAATTTCAAGTTATTAGCACAGGATAACGCCAAAGCTACCATCGAATTATACCCAATAGATAAGCGTAAGAGTTTTCAAAAAGTAACATTGGTAATCAATAAGCTACAATCTGCCTTAGCCAGTGCCCTTATTTTGGACAAAAGCAACAATATTACAGACGTCAAAGTAGGGTCAATTAATTACGCAGCTAGCTTGAACGACAAAATATTCCAATTTAACAGGGCAAAATACCCAAAGAACGCGGAAATATTTGATTAGTTCAGGCCTTTTTCCTTATCTTTGCAGCCGAAATAAATGAAATAAAACCGCAGCTAACAGTTAGTTGCAAAAAAAGAAGTTTTACATGTCTACATTAACAAAAGAGAAAAAAGCAAGCATTTTTGCTGAATTTGGTGGAAAAGCAACCAACACAGGTTCTATAGAAGGTCAAATCGCCTACTTAACAGAACGTATTGCGCATATCTCTGGTCACTTAAAAGCAAATCATAAAGATCACTCTACTCAGAGAGGTTTAATGCAATTAGTGGGTCAGCGTAAGCGTTTATTGGTTTATTTACAAAAACATAACCTTACTGGTTACCGCGCACTAATTGAGAAATTAGGCTTAAGAAAATAATCAAGAACATCTTATAATAGCTGTCCCAACTGTACACCACGGTTGGGATTAGTTGTTTATATGCCTTGGTTGAATTGCTTACAACACCAAAAAAATTAAAAATGTTATCACAACCTAAATCAGTGAAGTTCGAGGTAAATCCCGGACAAGAGATATTTATAGAAACAGGTAAATTAGCTCGTCAAGCAGACGGAGCTGTTACCGTAAGACAAGGAAATTGTATTTTATTAGCAACAGTAGTGGCTAATAAAGATCCAAAAGACGGACAAGACTTTTTCCCATTAAGTGTGGATTATCAAGAGAAGTTTGCATCTGCAGGCCGTATCCCTGGTTCATTCTTTAAAAGAGAAGCAAGATTAAACGATTACGAAATTTTAACTAGCCGTTTAATTGATCGTGCATTAAGACCATTATTCCCAGAAGATTATTTATGTGATGTGCAAGTATTAATCTCATTGGTTTCTAGCGATGAGAATGTAATGCCTGATTCATTAGCTTGTTTAGCTGCATCAGCTGCATTAGCTGTTTCAAATATTCCAATTAAAGAAATTATTTCTGAAGTAAGAATTGCAAAGATTGATGGCAAATTTGTAATCAATCCATCAAAAGCCGAATTAGCTAAATGTGAATTAGAATTTATTATTGCTGCTACAGAGAAGAACTTGATGATGGTAGAAGGTGAAGCAAAAGAATGTTCTGAAGAAGAATTAGTAGAGTGTTTAGAAATTGCACACGCTGCTATCAATAAGCAAATCAAAGCACAAGCTGAATTAAGAAAATTAGTAGGTATCACAGAAGTACGTGATTACAAAAAACCAGAACAAGACGAAGAGATCAAGAAAAAAGTATACGACTTCGCCACTGCAAAAGTAGACGCCATCGCAAGAATGGGTTCTGCAAAGCATGAAAGATCAGATGCATTTAGTGCATTGAAAAAAGAAATCATTGAACATTTAGGAACAGAGATTACAGACTTGCAAAAGAAATTAGCAGGTAAGTACTATGAAGATCTTAAATGGGAAGTAGTTAGAAATATGATTGTTGATAGCCGTATTCGTTTAGACGGTCGTCAGTTAGATCAAGTTCGTCCTTTGGCAATGGAAACTTCTCCTTTACCAACTCCTCACGGTTCTTCTTTATTTACAAGAGGAGAAACTCAATCTTTAACAACAGTAACATTGGGTACTAAGTTAGATGAGTTGATGCAAGAGACTGCTCAAAGTGCGGAATACCAAAAGTTCTTCTTACACTATAATTTCCCTCCATTCTCTACTGGTGAAGTAAAGATGATGCGTGGTGTTGGTCGTCGTGAAGTAGGTCATGGTAATTTGGCGCAACGTTCATTAAAGCAAATGTTACCAGATAGCACAGTATTCCCTTATACTTTACGTGTTGTATCTGATATTTTAGAATCTAACGGTTCTTCTTCTATGGCAACAGTTTGTGCAGGCTCTCTAGCATTAATGGATGCTGGTGTTCCTGTTCCTAAGCACGTAAGTGGTGTGGCTATGGGATTAATCTCTAGAGAAGATGGCAAGTATGCTATCTTAACAGATATCTTAGGTGATGAAGATCATTTAGGTGATATGGACTTTAAAGTTACAGGTACTAAAGATGGTATCTGTGGTGTACAAATGGATATTAAAGTAGACGGTTTAAGTATGGATATTATGCGTGAAGCATTGTCTCAAGCTAAGAAAGGTCGCTTACACATATTAGATGCGATGTATGAATGTATTCCAGCTGCTCGTGCAGATGTGAAACCTCATGCTCCAAGAATGGTTAAATTAATCATCGATAAAGAATTTATTGGTGCTGTCATCGGACCAGGTGGAAAGATTATCCAAGAAATGCAAAGAGTAACTGGTGCTACTATCAATATTGAAGAAGTAGACAACCATGGTGAAGTAAGCATTTTCTCTGCCAATAAAGAAAGCTTAGATGCTGCAGTGAAGTGGATCAATGGTATTGTAGCCGTTCCAGAAATTGGAGACGTTTATGATGGTGTTGTGAAAGGGATCAAAGAATTCGGCGCATTCGTAGAGTTTATGCCAGGCAAACAAGGTTTATTACACATTAGTGAAATTAGCTGGAAGCGTTTGGAGACTATGGATGGTATCTTTAAAGAAGGAGACGAAGTAAAAGTTAAATTGGTTGGATTAGACCCTAAAACAGGTAAATTCAAATTAAGCCATAAAGCTTTGTTGCCAAAACCAGAGCAAGCGCCTCGTGAAGACCGCGGGTAATTTTTTCAGCGCCTTTTTTTAAAAGATAAAGGCGCTGAAAAAATTCTTATATGAAATAAAAGAGAGGACCCCGTAAAGGAGCCCTCTCTTTTATTATGTGGTATATTTGTAGTTGGTTTACAATCTCGGGACATTTGAAGTAAATACTATTTACTAGCGAACGAGAAGACGCGACCAAGCGTCTGATGGAAGCCCGTAAATTCCTTTGCGAGCCGAGAGCCTAGAAATAGTATTTATTCAAATTCACTTGTTTCAATTTAATCGACAATAAAATATCAAATATGACCAAAGAATACATTCAAATAGCCTTTAACTACGACAATCAAGACCAATTCGATATGTTGGTGGCGCGGCTGTCTAATCTCGGCTTTGACGGGTTTAATGAGGAGGAGCAAAGTGAAGGGACGAATGATGGTGTAGGGATGAGTAGCGCGCTTGGGACAAGTCTTGGCTTAACTGCTGGAGCTGGACATTGCAAGACCTTTATATTGGCCACTGAATTGGATGAAAATATTCAAATTGAATTAGATATTATATTCAATAATTATAATTTAACTTATTCTAAATCAATTATTAAGGAAGAGAATTGGAATGCTATTTGGGAGTCTAATTTCGAACCGGTAAGGGTAGGTGACTTTGTTGGAATTAGGGCCAATTTCCATCCAAGCTTTGATCCCCCGGTACAACATGAAATTCATATAACCCCAAAAATGAGCTTTGGAACGGGGCATCATCCTACCACATTCTCTGTAATGCAGTTGATGGAAGGGATGGATTTTAAGGGCAACTCTGTTTATGATTTTGGAACAGGTACTGGAATATTGGCCATTTTAGCGGAAAAGCTTGGGGCAAGAGAAGTACTTGCGGTAGATAATGATGATTGGTGTATTGAGAATGCTACAGAAAATATACAAGCTAATCAATCCAATAATATAGCTATTCAGAAGGTGGAATCTGCGATTCAGACTAGGGATTTCGACATTATAATAGCGAATGTAAACAGGCATATCATTGAAGCAAACATGAAGGAGTTGACAGCTGTTTCAAATTCAAATTCTACTTTAATTTTAAGTGGTTTATTAATTGAAGACCAAGAAGATATGATTAATTTATCTAAACAAAATAATTGGAAATTTATTCAAGCTCAGCCCTTAGATCAATGGGTTAGTCTCTTATTTAAAAAGGCATAAGAAAGGACTATTGGGCATTTTAAATGTATATTTGCCCACCCCAAGAGATTGATTATGACAGAAGTATTATTGACCATATTGGCTTATTTGATAGGATCCATTCCTACTTCTATATGGGTAAGTAAGTCTAAATTCGGCATAGACATTAGAGATTATGGCAGTGGAAATGCTGGCGCTACAAACACATATAGAGTATTAGGTGCTAAATGGGGCACATTTGTGATGATTATTGATGTTGTTAAAGGGGTAATTGCTACTTCTTTATGGGTAAGTATACCTTATTATTATACCAACGAGCTGCATCGTACCAATTTCATGATAGTTTTAGGATTGGTAGCTGTTTTGGGTCATATTTATCCCATTTGGGCTGGCTTTAAGGGAGGAAAGGGGGTTGCCACCTTATTGGGAATGGCACTTGCCATTCAGCCAGCTGTTGCCCTGCTTTGCATTGTGGTATTCTTAATCACATTATTCGCAACTCGTTTTGTATCTGTCAGCTCCATGTTAGCAGGCATAGCTTTTATGATTTTGATCCTTTTTATCTACCATGAGAAAGAAACCTCTTATAGGTTATTTGCTATTATCGTGGCCATCATGGTGGTATTTACTCATAGAAAGAATATTATGAGACTTCTAAATGGTAACGAAAGCAAGGTCCCCTTGTTTAAAAAGAAAGAAAAGTCAGACAAAAAATAAATCATTGATTATCAGTATTTTATAGACTTTATGTTGAAAAAAATGTGGGAAACCACATATTTTTCGTAAATTCGCCCTCCTCATAAATCCTAAGTTTATTATGTCTAGTAATTTGAATATTTTAGAAAAGTTGCAATTGAAGGATGAGAAAAATTTATTAATTCAAGGATTACCTTCTTCAGTAGAAAAGCAATTTGCCAAGTTATCATACAATAAGAATTTAACCCCTTTATTAAAAACTAGAAAAGTTGATTTTGCATTGATCTTTGCCATCAACCAATTACAGTTGAACAATATCTTAAAGGAAATTTTTTCAGCTTTGCACCCAGCGTGTAAATTATGGATTGCTTATCCAAAACCTACTTCTAAGATTGTATCGGATTTAAATAGAGATGCAAGTTGGGAAATTTTATCAGACAACGATTTTGAAGCAATCAGACAGGTTACTTTAGACCATGTTTGGACTGCCATGCGTTTTACTAAATTAGATCAAATCCCAAATAAAGAAAGAACTTTCGCAGAGTTCAAAGTGTCCAATATAAAAGTGGATGATTTTGAAAAGCGTTTAATCGCCTTACCTATTGAATTAGATAAAATGTTTTCACATAATGAAGAAGCAAGAGAATTCTTTACTTCTTTATCTATCATCAATCAAAAGGAATACTTAAGCTGGATCCAAGGTGCTAAGAAGGAAGAAACCAAACAAAAGCGCTTGGAAGCTACCATGGAAAAATTAATGGCAGGGAAGAATAACCCTTCAGAAAAATAAACAAGTAGATGTGTTAGTAAATACAAAAGCCTTTCAAATTTGAAAGGCTTTTATTTTATGATCACTGTACCAATAATCTTGGTTAGTTCTCTTTCTACATCTTTTAAGTGTTTGTGAATTTGTAAAAGCAGCATTTGATCTTCTTCTTTAGCATGCTCCATATCTATTTGGTTTTGGGCAATCATTTTCTTTACCTTTCTCATTTTAAAATAGAGTAGGCTGGCTTCCACGTCGTGCATAAAGCTTTTCTCTTCTACCTGCTTTACAATCCCTAATTTTTCATTCCATCTTTGACTTAATTCATGTTCTGGTGCAAATAAGTTCACTACCCAGTTACGCACTTTTTCGTCTTCGTGGTATTGTAAGGTTTTACTATCTGGTGATTTGCCTTCTTTAAACCAAGTCTTATAAGCATTCATTAAATGAATCATCTCTTCATTCTCTAATGGGAATGCTTCTAATTCTTCCCAAAGCCACTCTGCTATTGATTTTCCGTCTTCTTTGCGTTCATTGCCGTACTCAATCACAACACGCAATAAATTCTTTTCGTGTACTAAATCTTTGTCTGTAAAAATATCAATATTTTCTACAGGGGCATTGTCGTTTTGAACTGTGGGCATTAAAATGGCTGCTTCGTCAAAAGCCATTTTCTTTTCTTCTTTGACAATCTTATCCCTCTTAAACTTATTCACTAACTGGGTTAAACCAGTCTCGTCAATTTTTAATAGAGAAGAGCATTTTAAAATGTACTCTTGTAATTTAGTAAAATCTTCTGCCTTATTTATTTTACTTAATGTCTCCGCTATCTGATTAACCAGTAAATTCTTTTTATTTAAATCGCTGCCAACATCTTTTAATTGTACTTCCAATTGGAATAAGACAAAGTCTTTTTTATTGTTTTGTACAAATTCGTTGAATTCTTCAGGCCCAACTTTATTGACATAACTATCTGGATCTTCATTGTCTGGAATCAAAACCAATTGTACATTCAAGCCTTCTTCCAAGGCCATATCCAAACCTCTTAATGCAGCTTTCACGCCAGCACTATCTCCATCATAAATAATGGTCAGGTTCTGGGTATATTTTTTAATCAGTCTTAATTGGTCAATGGTTAATGAAGTACCACCACTCGCCACGACGTTTTCAATACCTGCTTGATGCAAACTCACTACATCGGTATAACCTTCAACTAGTAAGCATTCGTTCTTTTTGTCAATTGCAGTTCTTGCAAAGTAAGAACCATATAAGATTCTACTTTTTATGTAAATATCATTCTCTGGGGTATTGATATATTTGGGAGACTTATCGTTCTTGGCAATTTGTCTTGCGCCAAATCCAATAATCTTTCCCGTAGTATTATGTATCGGGAAAATGATTCTATCCCTATAATTATCCTGCCATTCACCATTTCGCTCAACCACTAATCCGGTCTTAGCAAAAAGCTCAGGATTGAATTGGTTTTGAATTAATGCCTTTGCAAGGCCATCTCTATCCGAGGGATTATAGCCAATCTTAAATTTTTCAATAATAGGTTTTAAAAAACCCCTGTGTTGCATATAGCTTTGTGCAATACTTGCGCCAGCTTCAGTTTCCCAGTATTGTTTCTGAAACCAATCCATAGCAAAAGAGTTGATAGCGTATAAACTATCGGCTACCTGCTGCGCCATTTTTTGAGCTGGGCTGGTCTCGGTCTCTTCAATCTCTATATTATACCTTGCTGCTAACCATCTTAAAGCCTCCACATAACTATACTTCTCGTGCTCCATTAAGAAGGTAATGGTATTACCGCTTTTTCCACATCCAAAGCATTTGTAGATCTCTTTGGCAGGGGAAACGGTAAAAGAAGGGGTTTTCTCGTTATGGAAGGGGCAGTTGCCTAAATAATTGGTCCCTCTCTTTTTCAATTTCACAAATTCGCCCACTACATCAATGATATCAATGCGACTGGTAATTTGTTGTATGGTCTGAGGGGTAATCATGGATGGCGAAAATAACTAATCTTCTGCTTCTGGAAGCGAAAAATCCATATCGTCACTGTCTAAAAGTTCACGCTCAATTTCTTCCATTTGGACTATATCCCAGGCCTCGGACTCTGTAGGGGTAGTATTCATCAAATCACCCCAATCGGAGTTGTCCAACTCTTTATTTAGGCTATCTGACAGACAACAAATGACAAAACTGGCATTATTGTCATAAAACTGCTCCTGTGACTTTGCAAGTTGTTCCAATATTGCACTATCCCAAGAACCCACTTTTTCTAGGTTCAAAACCAGGTTTTTAGGGCTTTTCGCCAATATAGTATCGGTTAATTGGCTCAATTCTGGCACGAGATTTGAACTAAGGGAAGTATCAAGAATTTTGATAACGGTAAATTTTTCCTTGGGTTCAGTTTGGTATTGCATAGTGTTTAATAAAAGGTTAATAACTAAGGCGCTAAGACATACTTTAGGTTAAAAATATTCGTTTATATTGTATTAAGCAGTAATTATTTTTATGGATAATAATTTTTCAACACAAGTTAAGGAAATCATTTCTTATAGTCGTGAAGAGGCCTTAAGATTAGGCAACGATTTTATAGGAGCCGAGCATTTAATGCTAGGATTGATTAGAGACCAGGAAAACACAGCGATCATCGTTTTGAAACGCTTGAATGTGAATTTGAGTGAATTAAGAAAAGAGATCGAATTAGCTGTGAAGGATAAGTCTGGAAAGAATATCGCTAATATTAATAGTTTGCCATTAACCAAGCAGGCTGAAAAAGTAATACGCGTTACTGTATTAGAAGCAAAAGCTTTGAAAAGCCCAATGGTAGAGACGGAGCATTTATTATTAAGCATCTTAAAGAATAAAGAGAATATTGCAACTCAAATTTTAAATCAATTTGATGTAGACTATGACTTATTCAGAAATGAATTAGGCATGGTAGGTGCTGAGCCATCTTCTCCAAAGAATCCAAGTGCAGAATTCTCTGATGAACCAGATGATGAATTTGAAGACGAAAAAAGAGGAGGAGGTTTTGGTGCAGGCGCTAAAGCAAAGTCTGGAACAGTTAATAAATCTAAGACACCTGTACTAGATAATTTTGGTAGAGATATTACCAAATTGGCAGAGCAGGACGCGCTGGACCCAATTGTAGGTAGAGATGCTGAAATTGAAAGAGTAAGTCAAATTTTAAGTAGAAGAAAAAAGAATAACCCCATTTTAATTGGTGAACCAGGGGTGGGTAAGACCGCAATAGTTGAAGGCTTGGCTTTGAGAATTGTTCAAAGAAAAGTGAGTAGGGTTTTATTTGATAAGCGTGTTATCTCTTTAGACCTTGCAGCATTGGTTGCCGGAACTAAATACCGTGGTCAGTTTGAAGAGCGCATGAAAGCTATCATGAACGAATTAGAGAAGAACAGAGATGTAATTTTATTTATTGACGAGATACATACAATTGTTGGTGCTGGTGGCGCAAGTGGTTCATTAGATGCGTCCAATATCTTCAAGCCTGCTTTGGCTAGAGGAGAATTGCAATGTATTGGTGCATCTACATTAGATGAGTACAGAATGCATATTGAAAAAGATGGTGCGTTAGATCGTCGTTTCCAAAAAGTAATTATCGAACCACCTAGTGTAGAAGATACTATTACTATTTTGAATAATATCAAATCTAAGTATGAAGATTACCATAGTGTAATCTATGACCAAGAAGCAATTGAAGCATGTGTGAAATTAAGTGATCGTTATATGACAGATCGCTTATTACCAGACAAGGCGATTGATGTATTAGATGAAGTGGGTGCTAGAGTGCATTTGAAAAATATAAGCGTTCCTCAGGATATAGTAGAGTTGGAAAAACAAATCGAAGAGGTAAAGGTGGAAAAAAATAAAGTAGTGAAGAGTCAAAGATTTGAAGAAGCTGCTAGCCTTAGAGATACAGAGAAAAAATTAGGGGAAGCTTTAGAAAAAGCTAAGCAAGATTGGGAAGAAGATAGTAAGAACGCAAGATTTCCCATTAACGAAGAAAATATTGCCGAAGTAATTAGCATGATGACAGGTATTCCTGTGAAGAGAATGGTAGAAGCAGAGAATACTAAGTTGAGAAAGATGGCCGATGAAATGCGTGGAATGGTGATTGGTCAAGATGATGCCATTGGCAAAGTAGTAAAAGCTATTCAAAGAAATAGAGTAGGATTGAAGGATCCAAAAAAACCTATTGGTACATTTATTTTCTTAGGTCCAACTGGAGTAGGTAAAACCGAGTTGGCAAGAGCTTTAGCAAAAAACATGTTTGATTCTGAAGAAGCATTGATTAGAATTGACATGAGTGAGTACATGGAAAAATTTGCTGTAAGTAGATTAATTGGAGCACCTCCGGGATATGTGGGTTATGAAGAAGGTGGTCAGTTAACTGAGAAAGTTCGTCGTAAACCATACTGCGTAATCTTATTAGATGAAATAGAAAAAGCACATCCTGATATTTATAATATTTTATTACAAGTATTAGATGATGGTATTTTAACGGATGGCTTAGGTAGAAAAGTAGATTTTAAGAATACTTTAATCATTATGACTTCAAATATTGGCGCTCGTCAATTGAAAGAGTTTGGTGATGGTGTTGGATTTGCTACTGCTACAAGAGTGCAACAAACAGAAGAGAATAACCGTTCAGTAATTGAAAAAGCTTTAAAACGAACTTTCTCGCCTGAGTTCTTGAATCGTATTGATGATGTGATTGTATTTAATTCATTGACAAAAGAAAATATCTTCTTAATCATTGATATCATCATGAAGCATGTAGTAGGTCGTTTAGTGAATCTTGGATTAAATTTAATTTTGACCGAAGCTGCCAAAGAATTTATTGCAGAAAAAGGATATGATGTTCAATTTGGCGCAAGACCATTACATAGAGCGATTCAAAAATATGTAGAAGATCCATTAGCGGAAGAAATCTTAAACTACAGTGTTAAGCAAGGAGATACCTTAATTGCGGATGTAGATAAAGATAAAGCGGCTTTAACTTTTACTTTGCAAAAAAAGGAAAAAGAAAAAGCGCCTAAAACGCCTAAAGAACCTACTAAAGAATAAATAAAAAAAGGAGTCTAGCAATAGACTCCTTTTTTTATTTCGTTCCCCATCTAAAACTTTTATTTTTTAGACCAGCAAGATCTAGCACTCTGTGTACTACAGTATAGGCGACTTCTTCAATGGTTTTAGGTTGGCTATAAAAACTAGGAGTGGCAGGACAAATAATACCACCTGCTAAAGTAATCGTCTCCATGTTTTTTATGTGAATTAAATTATATGGGGTTTCTCTTGCGACTAAAATTAACTTTCTTCTTTCTTTCAAAACAACATCTGCAGCTCTTGTAGTTAAATCGTCACTAATACCACTAGCAATTCTGCCCATTGTGCCCATACTACAAGGGATTACAATCATTGTGTTGTATTGAGCAGATCCAGATGCAAAGGGAGCATTAAAATCATTCTTTGCATAAATGGTAAATGGGTATTTGGCATAATCCTTATTCCCTAATTCAGTTTCCCAAACATATTTAGCATTATCGCTCATTACAATACCCACAGCATCCAATTGGTTTTGTATTTTCGCTAAGCTGTCTAAAAGACATTTAGCATAAATGGAGCCACTGGCGCCTGTAATGGATATAATTAGCTTGTTCATATACTAATAACAAAAATAGGTAGTAATTGTTGATTATATATTGGGCAAAAAAATCCTCCCTATTAAAGTAGGGAGGATTATGGGTATTTGGAGGAAGTTTATTTTGTTTTATACATCTTCTCGTAGTATTCATCCGCCATTCTATTACTATCAAATTGGAAACGAACATCTTTCATACCATTTTGAGTAATTTGACGCCATGTATCAGGTTGTTCGTAATACATTGGTACAATTTGATCTTCTAATATTTTATACAACTCGTTTAAGTCGTATGCATCTTGTTCTTCAGTGCTCATATTAGCGTAATCAGCCTTTGGAACTACGAAACCATTGTTGCCATGGTTTACAAATTCTGGAATCCATCCATCATCTGTTGAGAAGTTAACAGAACCGTTCATTGCTGCAGTCATACCAGATGTTCCTGAAGCTTCTCTTGGTACTCTTGGATTATTTAACCAAACGTCAGAAGCTTGCTTCATACGCTTACTCAATGCTAATTCATATCCAACCAATACAGCTACATTATTGTATTTTTTACTTAAATGCACTAAATGATTGAATTGGTTAATTGCCGGATGGTCAACAGGGTAAGGCTTACCTGCAAATA
>JBJOIU010000050.1:0-15780 GCA_046046935.1 Bacteroidota bacterium | reverse complement strand
GCATTTGGTAGTCCTGCAATTGGTGGATTGTACTATGTTAGCTTCGCTTATAACATATTGTAAGATATCTAGGATGGGTTAGTCCCAACTATCTTACCAAATCCCTTCCCGATTTTCGGGAGGGGATTTTTTTTACCCCTAACTAGGCTTTTTTCCTTCATAAAATACTATTTTTGCTACTCAAATTAAAACTGGAATACCCATGCGATCTATAGCCTTTAGAGAAGCCCTTCGTGAAGCCATGAATGAAGAAATGAGAAGAGATGAGCGTGTGCTTTTAATGGGGGAGGAAGTAGCTGAATATAACGGTGCTTACAAGGTAAGCCAAGGTATGTTGGCAGAGTTTGGTCCTAAAAGAATTATTGATACACCCATTTCTGAATTAGGTTTTGCAGCAGTTGCTGTGGGAGCTGCTCAAAATGGCTTAAGACCTATTGTTGAGTTTATGACTTGGAACTTTGCGGTATTGCCTTTGGATCAAATTTTAAACACTGCTAGTAAGATGTTGGCAATGAGTGGTGGCCAAATTGGTTGTCCAATTGTAATGAGAGGTCCAAACGGTAGTGCTGGTCAATTGGGTGCACAACACTCTACTGCATTTGAAAGTTTCTTAGCAAATATTCCTGGTTTAAAAGTAGTGTCTCCATCAAATGGTTATGATGCTAAGGGTTTATTAAAACAAGCTATTCGTTACGAAGAAGATCCTGTAATGTTTTTAGAAAGTGAGGTAATGTATGGTGACAAGTCTGATGTGCCAGATGAAGAATATTATATCCCACTTGGTAAAGCGGATGTTAAAAAACATGGTACAGATGTTACCATTGTTTCTTTTAATAAAATGATGAAAGTTGCATTAGGTGCAGCTGCAGAATTAGAGAAAGAAGGTATTAGTGCAGAAGTGATTGACTTAAGAACTATCAGACCTTTAGATTGGGAAACAATTTTAGAAAGTGTGAAGAAAACAAATCGTTTAGTTATTGTAGAAGAACAATGGCCATTTGCATCTGTATCTTCTGAAATTACTTATAGAATTCAAAAAGAAGGATTTGACTATCTAGATGCACCAATTAGAAGAATTTGTAGCGCTGATGCTCCAATGCACTATGCGCCTAATTTAACTGCTTTAGCTATTCCAGATATTTCTAGAACGGTTAAACTAGTGAAAGAAGTAGTAGGCAGATAATCCTTGATTATAGCCTTTTACGGATAAGATGATACATTTAACTATCTTTTATACAAATATCCCTCACAAAGGGATATTTTTGTTAGAACACATTAATGCAACACTATGGGAATGATACTTTTTATTTTGTTTTGGGTAGGATGGCATATCGGTATTTATGCCATGTTGAAAAAAGCAGGCGTACCTGCTAATAAAGCGATTGTCCCCATCTACAATACTTGGGAAGTGGTGAAGCTTTGTGGTATTCCAAAGTTTTGGTTCTGGATACAATTAATTCCAGTGTTAGGTCAATTTGTGAGTTTGTGGATTAGTATCATTTTTGTGATGCATTATAAAAGAGTTAGTTTATTAGATCACACATTAACAGTATTGCTTCCATTTTTATATCTACCATATTTAGGCTTCTCAGACAAAGGTGTATGGCATGGTGAAAAAGCTTTAGCACATTATCATAAATCAGGATCAAGAGAGTGGATTGATGCTGCTGTATTTGCAGTAGTAGCTGCAACATTAATTAGAACATTTATTTTTGAAGCATATGTAATTCCATCAGAAAGTATGGAAAAGACATTACTTGTGAATGACTTTCTATTTGTAGATAAGATCACTTACGGTGCAAGAATTCCTCAAACTCCATTGTCTTTTCCTTTTGTACATAATACAATGCCAGGTTCTATTACAACACCTTCTTATACTAAACTCATTCAGTTGGATTATCAAAGACTTCCAGCTATTCATAAAATCAAAAGAAACGATGTAGTTGTTTTCAATTTTCCTGCTGGAGATACAATTATTAATTTACCAGAGTTTGGTAGTAAGATACCTTATTATGATGTTTTAAGAAGTGCCGAGTATAATGGTGATAGAGAAAAGTTAAAAGCAGATTATCCCTTATTGGTTCATCCAATGGATAAGACGGATAATTATATCAAAAGATGTGTAGGAATACCTGGAGATGTTTTAGAAATTAAAAATGGGGTATTATGGGTTAACCAAAGTCCAGCACTAATTACACCAGCAGCTCAGACAGAGTATGTAGTTGTGACCAATGGACAAAACTTTACAGAAGAATTTATTAATGATAGTATCGGTATTACAACAACAGAAGCAACCGCCGATTTTGGTATTATAGAAGGTGCCGTTAATACCTTTAGAATCAATATGACAGCAGAGGCCGCACAAAAAGTGAAAAGATTACCACAGGTTAAATCCGTTGCCTTATTTGTTGATCAGAATATCGGATATACTTTCCCTAATGATATCACCAATGCACCATGGACAATTGATAATTTCGGGCCCATTAAAATTCCTAAAAAAGGGGATCAAATTCAATTAACAGATGCTACTATCGAAATTTATAGAAGATTGATTACCGCATATGAGCATAATAGTTTGGATAAATTAAATGGACAATTTATTATTAATGGTAAGCCTGCTACAACCTATACTATTCAACAAGACTATTATTGGATGATGGGAGATAATCGTCATAGAAGTCAGGATAGTAGATTCTGGGGTTTTGTTCCTGAAACACATATAGTAGGGAAGGCTGCATTAATTTGGTTTAGTTATGACAAGTCCATTAGATGGAATAGAATATTCAACCTAATCAAATAGTATGCTACAAAAATTTGAGTTTCAATACGAGTCTTTTGCCGATGCGGGTGCTTTACATCAAGACGACCTTGAATTATTGCTTGCAGCAAGAAAAGCTACTGAAACCGCCTTCGCTCCTTATTCAAATTTTAGGGTTGGAGCTGCAGCTAAATTAAATTCTGGAGAAATTATTATTGGTTCTAATCAAGAAAGTGCAAGCTACCCAGTGGGTATCTGTGCAGAAAGAACCCTTTTAAATAGCATTGGTAGTCAACACAGTCATTCAACTATTATTTCCTTAGCAGTGAGCTATGATCCTTTAGGAAAACCATCTAATGAGCCCTTATCGCCCTGTGGGATGTGTAGACAATCTTTATTAGACTTCGAAAACAGGTATAAATCACCTATTAGAGTTATACTTAGTGGTTTAGAAGGAGAAGTAATGGTGTTTGCTACAGCTTCTCACTTATTGCCATTTGGATTCAATGGCTCCATTCTTAAAGGGTTAAAATAAGGTTTGTACCCCTAGGGCCCATCTAAATTCATGTTGTAATAACCATCTTTTTCTTGATTTGCCCCAAGCATAACCAACAAGTGACTGATCTGCACCGATAATTCTATGGCAGGGTATTAGAATGGCGATTTTGTTTTTCCCATTAGCGGATGCAGCAGCCCTAATACATTTTGGGTCTCCTAATTTCTTGGCCAATTCGCCATAACTTAAAGTTTTACCAAAAGGTACTTCGTACAGTTCTTTCCATACTTTTTGTTGAAAATCGGTACCCTCCTGGTGAATAGGTACAGAGAATGAAGATCTTTTACCACTGAAATATTCTATTAATTCATCGATGCATTGATGAATAATAGGGTGTGATGCTGTAGGGGAGATTTCCATGTTTGCAAGTTCCTCCTCTTCTAAAAATGCTACATTGGAAATACTTTGCTCATTTGACTGAATTAGTATGGCGCCAATGGGGCTATGGTATATGTGCTCATAGATTAAACTCATTCGTCTAATAAATTAGCTAAATCATTTAAGTCTTTTTGCTTGTATTGTAAAGTAGGGCTAGTAAAGCACTTGGAGAATTCTTGTAATAATTTCTTGATAATTCTTTGATTGCTTAAAGGCTTGTAATAAATATTTTTTGGATCAATATTGGACCTTTGAAAATATTGATCTAAGTCTTTTTGAGAGAAAGCATTTCCGGTAGTACCTTCTATATAAAACTGTATGAATTCTTGCGGATTAGGAACAATTGCGTCTGGGTCCCAATCCATTGTGTAAAATGCAATTATACATTGCTTAGGTATATTGATAAAATCAGCTAGAATATCTAATTGTTGACATAGCTCTGTATATAAAATTGCATTTGAAAATGCATTTCCATTTTTTGATAATAATGGCGCAGAAATTAAGAAAGCTTCTGGCTTCTCATAATTTACTTCAGTACCTTTTATTTGATAATAGCTAAACAAAATATTTCTTAGAACATTGGCTTGTTCTAAGGGGGTTAGATAGTTGTTTAATTCTAACCATATATTTCGTCTAATTTTCTCTAATTGATTTCTTAGGTTGTCTAAGTTTATTTCCGGATAATGAAATTTAGTAACCAATAAAGCACCCTCGAATAAAGATGGTTCTTCTTGAGACTTCCATTGAATTAAAGCATCTGTTAAATCTTGTAGACGCAATTTATAAATCATCATTTCTATACGCTCTAGGCTTACCTCGTCTAAGGTAGACTCCCATAAATGTTCTAAGTCTGGAATGATAGGACTGCCATAATGTAAAATTCTATCAGAGATAGTTATGTATACCTCTTCGTCTGGGTCATCGATTAACTTGAATAATGCTTGAATCTCTTCGGCAGTCTTTTGCATATTCAAATCAACGTAAAAATTGCCATATATGCATTGTTTAGTTATCCCTACCTGTGGATATATTTAACAATAGTTTACATAATAAACTTAATTAGTATTCGTTAGCTTAAATTATTGGGCAAATCATTGCAGTTAGTGTTTAAATATGGGTATCTTTGAATATTATCTATACCACATGCAAAATCAAGTTTTTTCTACCCCGAAATTTCCTTCAAGTACGAAGTCATTACATGCTGAATTAAAAAAACGTGTGAATGAATATTTGGAACAAAATCAAATTAAGGCTACTGGTAATTTCAAGCTTTTTTCTAAAGCGATTTTATTAATAAGCTTATTAGTACTTACTTATATTCATTTAGTATTTTATACTCCAGGTACTTTATTGGCAATTGCCGAATGCATTGTTTTTGGAGGCTTAATTGCTGCCATTGGATTTAATGTTATGCACGATGGTAGTCATGGAAGTTTTAGCAAATACGCTTGGTTAAATAATTTAGCATCTTCTTCTATTAGTGTACTTGGAGCAAGTCGTTTTATGTGGGGAATGAAGCATGTGACTATTCACCATACATATACTAATATTGATGGAGTAGATGATGATATCGAAGTGGGTGTATTCATGAGAATGGCGCCAACACAGAAGTATTATTCAATGCATCGATTCCAACATATCTATTTCTGGTTTTTATACATGTTGTTATACATATTCTGGATTTTCTTTGCTGATTACAAAAAGTATTTCTCTAAGAAAATTGGCAATATCAGTTTCAAAAGCATGTCTTGGGCAGAGCATTTAGAGTTTTGGTCTGTGAAAGCATACCATGTTGTTGCATTTGTTGTGTTGCCAATATATATGGTGGGTTGGGTAAGCTGGTTGGTAGGATTTTTAATTGCCACTATGTTTGCCGGCTTTGTTTTAAGTATTGTATTTCAATTGGCACATACTGTAGAAGACACTGAATTCCCAGTAGCTATTCAGCCTGACAATAAAATGCCAGACGAGTTTGCGGCACATCAAATTCAAACCACCGCTAATTTTGCAACAAAGAATAAATTGGTTAGCTGGTTAGTAGGGGGGTTAAACTTCCAAATTGAACACCATTTGTTTCCAAAGATCTCTCACGTTCATTATCCTGCTATCAGCAAGATTGTAAAGCAGGCATGTGAAGATTTTAAATTAAATTATATCGAATACCCAACGGTTTTAAGTGCCATTAAAGCGCATTTCAACTTCGTTAAGCAAATGAGTAAACCTTCTGTGGCTTAATAATTTTAAAATGTATAAAAAAAGGATATCAAATTATTGATATCCTTTTTTTGGTATGGCGATTAGGCTTTCTTCTTTCGGGCGGTTTTGCGAGGAGGGTTTTTCTTTAATTCTTCAATGATCTCTTTTACTTCCTCGATTGTTAAGGTTTCTACCTTTTCTTGCTGTTCTTTGGTTAGCTTGAAATTGCGTAAGCCTTGTTTTATATAAGGTCCATAAGGGCCTCTTAATAATTGAATTTTCTCTTTTTCGAACACTTTGATAGTACGCTCATCTTTAGCTTTGCGTTTTTCGGCGATCATAGGAGCTAATTCATCCAACATTACAGTATATGGGTCCATTTCCTTGTTAAGAGAGTAGAACTTCTTGTCATGAGCCGCATATGGGCCAAAACGACCAATATTCACGGTTACTTCTGAACCTTCAAACTCTCCCAAGGTTCTAGGTAATTTAAATAGTTCCATTGCTTCTTCAAAGCTGATGGTTTCAATACTTTGAGAAGCCTTTAATTTGGCAAATCTTGGTTTTTCTTCGTCATCTTGGTGCCCAACTTGAACCATTGGTCCATATCTACCCATTCTAGCAATTACTTTTTTGCCAGATACAGGGTCCATTCCTAATTCTCTTTCACCTTTTGCTCTTTCTGCAGTTTCTAATGTATGATCGATCGTTTCATGGAATGGTTTATAAAACGCTTCCAACATCTTACTATAAGTTAATTTACCTGCTGCAATCTCGTCAAACTCACCTTCAATTTTTGCAGTAAATCCAAAGTCCATTACTTTTTCAAAATGCTGCTTTAAAAAGTCTGTCACCACCAAGCCTAAATCTGTAGGAGAAAGCTTGTTCTTTTCTGCACCTGTAGTTTCAGAAGCGGTTTCAGTCTTTATTTCATCTTTATTATTCAGCTTTAGAATTTGGTAATTCCTTTTAATACCTTCCTTCTCTCTTTTTTCTACATAATTACGCTTCATAATGGTAGTAATAGTAGGAGCGTAAGTAGAAGGTCGTCCAATACCTAATTCTTCTAATTTCTTTACTAAACTAGCTTCTGTATATCTTGATCCAGGGCGGCTAAAGCGCTCAAGTCCAGTCATGTCAACAAAGTCAAGAACTTGTCCTTTAGATAAAGGAGGTAAAATAGCCTCGCCATCAGAAGCATTTGCGTCTTCTTCTTCTATATCGTCATCATCTTTTCCTTCTAAATAAACTTTCAAGAAACCATCAAATTTCATCACTTCACCACTTGCAGTTAAAGTTTCTTTGTTAGTAGAAATTTCAATTTTTGCTGTGGTCTTCTCAAATTGTGCATCGCTCATTTGAGAGGCAATAGTACGCTTCCAAATTAACTCATACAATCTGTTGGTGTCAGCATCATCCACTTTACTTTCGTTCATGTAAGTAGGGCGGATAGCTTCGTGTGCTTCTTGCGCACTTTCGTTTTTATTTTTGAATTTTCTTGGTTGATAATATTTATCTCCGAAGCTTGATTCAATTTCTTTTTTTATAGCGTCAATTGCAGTTTCACTTAAACTGATACTATCGGTTCTCATATAAGTGATCTTACCGCTTTCGTATAATTTTTGTGCAATCAACATTGTTTTGCTTACACTATAACCTAATTTTCTTGAAGCTTCTTGTTGTAATGTAGATGTCGTGAAAGGCGCTGATGGCGTTCGTTTCCCGTCTTTTACTGCAATATCTTTCACAGTATAAGTGGCAGACTTACAAGAGTTTAAAAACTGTTCTGCTGCACCTGCAGTAGATAATTTTTGTGGGCCTTCTGCTTTGAATTTTACTTTCTTTTTATTGATATCCAATGCGGAAAATATGGCAGAAATTTTAAATACACTTTCAGGAATAAATTGATTTATCTCTCTTTCTCTTTCTGCAATCAATCTTACTGCAACACTTTGAACTCTACCTGCACTCAAGCTTTTTTGCATACCAATCTTGCGCCACAAAACTGGGCTCAATTCAAAACCAACAATTCTATCTAATATTCTTCTTGCTTGTTGTGCATCCACTAAATCCATATTAATTAATCTTGGATTAGCTACTGCCTTTTTAATAGCTGGGGCAGTAATTTCATGGAATACAATACGCTTTGTTTTCTTTGGATCTAAACCTAATACTTCTGCTAAATGCCAACTAATACTTTCTCCTTCACGGTCCTCATCCGATGCTAGCCAAACCTCTTTGGCCTTCTTGGTCATTGATTTTAATTCTTTTACCACTTTTTCTTTCTCCGCTGGCACTATGTATCTAGGTAAAAATTTGTTTTTCATGTCGATACCCATATCACTTTTCTCTAAATCACGGATATGGCCATAGCAACTTCTTACTTCAAATTCTTCCCCTAAAATCTTCTCAATGGTCTTCGCTTTAGCGGGAGACTCCACTATTAATAAGTTCTTTGACATGGGTGCAATATTATAGTATTCAATCAAAAAATAAAAATGCCAGTGCTCTAGGAAGCCAAAAATTGAACAATTTTATCGATTACAGCCTGGGTTTTATATATTTTATTATGACCTAAGCCATTGGTAATCAAGAACTCCGTATGGTTTGGCTGCTTATTTTTAAAATTTTCCAAATCTTTATAGGGGCAAACTGGGTCATCTTGGTCATGGACCCACAGGACTTTGCCATTAAAGTCCTCGATGGCTCTATCTGCTTCAAAATAACTCATTGGCCTTGCAGCCATTGACTCTACTAGATCAATATATGCCTTTTTAAGGTCTTTACTAAAGTGCATTAAGCTGAAAAAGCCTTCAAAAGTGGTCGTGGTTTTAGTAGCAGGGGCAATTAGTACAAATTTATGTGTCTCAGGGGCTTCTATGCTTTCTGCTACCAAAGAAAGGGTTAATCCACCAAGGGAATGTCCTATAAAATGATCTATTGGTCCAAAAGCTTTCATTATGGCATGTATGGCATCTCTATATATTATTACATTAATATATTTTCCTTGGCTTCTGCCATGTCCAGGTGCGTCAAAGCCAATTACTCGAAAACCTTCTTTTAATAGGGGTTGTAAATATTGTTCAAATTTGTAGAAAAAGCTGGCATATCCATGAGCTATCAGCACAGTTTTACCATTAGGTTGAGTAGGTTGCCATTCGAAACCTTTAATCTCTATACCATCGGGCAAAGTCAAGCTTATTTTTTGTGCCTGATGAAATATTGCGGGTGCTTTGGTCTTTTTATATTTTGGATATGGTGTGCAGAATAGATCAAAAGCAATCTCTGCAGCTTTTACTGGAGATAAAATGGCTAATGTCTTAAATTTTGTTCTTAAATATTTCAAATACACCCTTTCTGAAAATCCTTGCTTTGCCATTTTCCCAATTTTGGAGCAAAGATAGGTGCTGGTTAACAGCGAATAGGAGTTTTTTTGTATTTCGCAACTAAAAAAAGCCCTTAGAGTAATAGCATTCAATTAGATAGGGCTAAATTTGCACAAAATTTTAGCACAAGATTATGTACTCGATTAAAGTAAATTTTGAACAGAAGGGTTTAGAGACTGTTACTTTAGATAATATTGCTCCAGACCAAAGTTTGTTAGAAGTGATGTTGGATAATGGTATTGAATTACACCATAACTGTGGTGCAGTTTGTGCATGCAGTACTTGTCATTTATATGTAAATAAAGGCATGGAGCATTTGGCAGAATTATCAGACAAAGAAGAAGATTTTATTGATAGAGCTGTTAGTCCAAGAATTGAATCTAGATTAGGCTGTCAATGTGAATTACAAGAAGGCACTGGACTTATTGAAGTTACTTTGCCAGATCAAACACAATTTTTAGGAGAATAATTAATGTAATATTTATGAGTCAATTTGAACCACCCATTTACTGGAATGATCACGAAGATATCGCACAAAAATTGTACGAAAAATTTGGCGACGATTTCACTGAATCAAAAATTTATAGAGTTCGATTTACTGATTTATTAGATTGGGTTTTGAGCTTGCCTCATTTTGAAGGTAAAAAAGAAGAATCCAATGAAGGTCATTTGGAGATGATACAAAGTGCTTGGGTATACGAGTGGAGAGATAATCAGAAATAGAGTATATTTAACTAAATCTAATTACAGTGTTAACAGCCTTTAAAAATATCCAATGTTTTGTTTTTGATGTGGATGGTGTTTTAACCAATGGCACATTATTAATTATGCCAGGAGGTTTAATGGCTAGGACTATGAATATTAAAGATGGTTATGCCATTCAATTAGCTATTAAAAAAGGGTATAAGATTTGGGTTATCTCTGGAGGAAATTCTGAAGAAGTTAAAGAGCGTTTAAATAGATTAGGTGTGGAAGAAGTGTTTATGAAAGTGTCAGATAAGGCCGAGCTATTGAAAGAGTTGGCTATACTTAATAAAGTAGATCTTGCCAATGTTTTATATATGGGAGATGATATGCCAGATTATGAAGCGATGAAACTAGTTGGTATTGCATCTTGTCCAGCAGATGCAGTAAATGAAATTAAATCTATAGCAAATTATAAAGCAGTTGCCAAAGGCGGTGAGGGTTGTGCTAGAGAAGTAATTGAAATGACTTTGAAGCAAAACGATCATTGGGATTTGATAGATCATATTAGGGCCTTATAAAATTAAATTTATCAGTTTGAAAGTACTTGTATATTTTCTGAAATTAGTGCGCTGGCCCAATTTGCTTTTTATAATATTAGCTGAATTATTATTTCATTTTTGCATTTACAAGCCATTGTTTCCTGCAATGGGCCATACAGCAGATGGACCTTTTTTCATTATTTTATTGACCTATATATTTATTGCAGCAGCAGGCTATATTATCAATGATTATTTTGATGTGAATATAGACCAAGTAAATAAGCCAAGAAAAGTAGTAGTAGGAGAGCATATTAGCAGAAGATGGGTTATTTTCTGGCATATGATATTTAGTTTATTAGGCATTTATTTATCTACAATTGCTTTTTCATTTAAAGATTATTGGCATATACATTTGGCTAATTTAGCCACCATTTTATTTTTATGGTTTTACTCTACTAATTTCAAGAAAGATTTTTTAGTAGGTAATGTAGTAATTGCCGTGTTAACTGCTTGGTCTATAGCGGTGGTCTATTTTTCTAAATTCACCATTACTGAATTATTTCATCCTCCAATTCATTCGGCAGCGCATTTGAGATTTTTTAAATTAATGTTATTATATGCAGCATTTGCTTTTATTTTAACATTGGTTAGAGAAGCATTGAAGGATATGGAAGATATTGAAGGGGACGAAAAATTTGGCTGTAAAACATTGCCAATTGTGTGGGGATTGATGCCAACAAAGGTTTATGTAGCGGTATGGTTAATGGTTGTGGTGATATCTTTAGCAATTATTCAGTTATATGTATTGCCATTTGGTTG
Source organism: Bacteroidota bacterium (assembly GCA_046046935.1). GTDB lineage: Bacteria > Bacteroidota > Bacteroidia > Chitinophagales > Chitinophagaceae > Sediminibacterium. Next base: position 4,461 of record JBJOIU010000050.1, on the reverse strand, counting down.
GTGGTTAAGTATATTGTATTGCCTAGTATTTATCATTGCCCCTTTAGTATATGTATTAATTAAATTACCAAAATCTTTTACTAGTAAAGATTTCACTGGATTGAGTTTTTGGATCAAAGTGGCCATGCTGGCTGGTATAATTTCAATGTCATTTTTCTACTTTTTATTTTAAAAAATGAGCGATATTATTTTAGCATCCCAATCTCCAAGAAGAAAAATGCTTTTAGAGTGGGCCGATATTCCGTTTGAAGTAGTAGTGGGGGATATCGAAGAAACCTATCCTGAATCTTTAGACAAGTATTTGGTTCCTGAATATATTGCAGCCAATAAAGCACTAGCTACAAGAGATAAAATATCTAAACAAGATGCCTGTATTATTGCTGCAGATACTATTGTTTTATTAAAAAATGAAATTTTGGGTAAACCAAAAGACAGTTCTGATGCGATTAATTCTTTGGAAAAACTCTCAGGCAACACGCATGAAGTGATTACCGGAGTTGCGATATATTATAAAGACCAAATGCACCAATTTAGCCAAACTACAAAAGTGCAGTTTCATCCTTTAAGTAAGGATCAAATTGAATTTTACGTTGAGCAATACAAGCCATTTGACAAAGCAGGAGCATATGCCATTCAAGAATGGATTGGTGTAATAGGTATTGAATCTATACAGGGTGATTTCTACAATGTAATGGGATTGCCAGTTAGCATTGTAGTCCAAAAACTAAAACAATTGGGTGTTGTTTAATTACAGCCACTTAAATTGAATATCTAATTCAACATCTGGGTGTAAACTTCTTTCAACTGGACAGGTTCTGCCAACACGTTCCAATATCTCTTTTGTTTTATCGTCTAAGTTTAAAGCGGGCATTGTTGTATGCACAATGATCTTGCCAATTCGTCTTGGGTCAGAAACCATAATTTTAGTCACTTCTACTTTAGCGCCATCTAATTGAATATCCATAGATTCTGCCTTAATGCCCATTGTAGTTATTAAACAAGCACCTAAACCAGTTGCAATTAAATCTGTAGGAGAAAATCTTTCGCCTTTACCTTTATTATCTGTAGGGGCATCTGTTTCGAAAACACTTCCACTTTGAAGATGCAAACATGTTGTTCTTAAATTAGCTTCGTAAGTTACATTAGCTGTCATAGCGTATTAATTTTGGTATACTATTTATGTAAAATTACGATTTTATTCCCCTCAAGTCATGTATTTTTGCAGGGTTAATTGACAAACTAACTATGCAAGAATTACCTGTAGTTCCTAGTGAACAAGATACAAGAATAAAGAAGCCAGATTGGTTGAGAGTGAAATTGCCTATTGGTGAAAGCTATAAGCATGTTAGAGGCTTGGTGGATACGCATAAATTACACACCATTTGCGAGAGTGGTAACTGCCCAAATATGGGAGAATGTTGGGGAGAAGGTACTGCAACTTTCATGATTTTAGGAAATATCTGTACGCGTAGCTGTCAGTTTTGTGCAGTAGCTACTGGCAGACCTAAACCGGTTGAATGGGATGAGCCACAAAGAGTTGCTGAAGCCGTATTTTTAATGAAAGTAAAACATGCTGTTTTAACAAGTGTTGATAGAGATGAGTTGCCTGACGGAGGATCTATCATTTGGCATAATACCATTAAAGCTATTAAAGCATTAAGTCCTGAAACAACTTTAGAAACATTGATTCCAGATTTCAGAGGCATACAAGATCAAATCCAAAGAATTATTGACGCTGCTCCAGAAGTGGTTAGTCATAATATGGAGACAGTTGAAAGAAATACAAAAAGAGTTCGAGTTCAAGCAAAATACAGAAGAAGTTTAGAAGTATTAGAAACTTTGAAGAAAGGTGGAATGCGCACTAAAACTGGATTGATGCTAGGCATTGGAGAAGAGAAAGAAGAAGTGATTCAAACAATGAAAGATTTAGTGAACGTGGGATGCGATGTGATTACATTGGGGCAATATTTACAACCTACAAAAAAGCATTTACCTGTTCAACGTTTTGTCCACCCCGATGAATTTAAAGAACTAAAAAACATCGGGTATGAATTAGGCTTTGATTATGTTGAAAGTGGGCCATTGGTAAGATCATCTTATCATTCAGAAAAACATGTCATCAAAGGTTGGGGTAGGGCTAAATGGCAAGAAGAATTAGCATTGAATAAATAATTGCTTAATATCATAAAAAAAGACCTTCGCATGAAGGTCTTTTTTTATATTCTAATCCCACATAAGGGCGGAAGCGCCGAGTATGGCGGCATCTGATTCTTTCAAATGACTGAATAATATTTTCACTTTGTTCTCGAAAATTTCGATCACATTAGCTTCCAAATGTTCTCTTGTAGGTTTCAAGATCATGTCACCAGCTTTAGTTAATCCGCCAAATAAGATAATGGCTTCTGGGCTAGAGAACATGACGAAATTCGCTAAAGACATACCTAGTATTTTGCCAGTAAATTCGAAAACCTCTTTCGCCACTTCGTCGTCTTTTTGAGCAGCTTCAAAAACATCTTTAGAAGTGATCTTATCTACAGGTATTTCTCTTAGTATACTTGGGCGATCTGTTGTCTTTAAAATCTCCATGGCTGATTGTGCAACACCAGTTGCAGAAGCATAACTTTCCAAAGAGCCTTTCTTGCCAGTACCTGGATGTAATCTTCCATCAGGAATAATAATAGTATGTCCTAATTCGCCTGCAAATCCATCATGACCATAAATAAGTTGTCCATTTGCAACAATACCACTACCTACGCCTGTTCCTAAAGTAATCATGATAAAATCTTTCATTCCTTTAGCAGCACCATACATCATTTCACCAACAGCAGCAGCATTAGCATCATTGGTTAATTTAACTGGTAGTTTAAATTTGTCTTGAACCATCTTAGCAAAAGGTATAACACCTTTCCATGGAAGGTTAGGAGCATACTCAATAGTTCCTGTGTAAATATTCCCATTGGGTGCACCAATACCAATTCCTTTAATTCTTCCAACGCCTCCAACTTTTTCTATTAACTCGCTTAGTCTAACATACAACTCATCTATAAAAGTATGTACTTGTTCGTGCGTGTTGGTAGGCATAGAACTAGAATGTAATACATTACCATCTTTGTCTACAATACCATATTTGGTTCCAGTCCCGCCAATGTCTACACCTATTACATATGAATCCATTATCTATAGTTTATTTTATTGTTTTAAATTTTAATGTCCAGCTTTTGCTTCTGCATCTTCATAGTTAATGCCTTGTTTTTTCAAGATGCCTTTTACTGCAATCGCAAATACTAAAATATAAGCAAAGCAAGCTGCAGGAACCCAGAATGAATTATGTATTCCATAACCAGGTTGAACCAAATGAGATGATTGTAAGAAATCAGATAATTTACCTTGAATTGGAGGGATGATACCACCACCTAAAATCATCATAATTAAGAAAGCAGCACCTTGTGTTGTATACTTGCCAATACCTGCAATAGATAATGCAAAAATAGAAGGCCACATAATAGAACAAGCTATGCCACCTGTTAAGAATGCATAGATCGCAATATCTCCTTTTGTGAAAATACCCACTAACATAGAAGCCACACCAATTAAACTAAAAATTAATAAAGTTTTTGCAGGTTTGTCTTGGCTTAAGAAGAAGGCTATAATTTGAATAAAAATACAAACTACATAAAAATATAATGGAGTCATATCATATTGAGCAATGCTATTAACGCCAATTACAATGCCGAAAGCAACTAATGGGACAATAATGGTTAAGATTTTGTTGGTTTGTTTTTTAAATTCAAACGCTGATATAGCTCCAGTCCATCTACCAATCATCATGCTTCCCCAATACATAGAAATATATGGAGCAATTTTAGATGATGGGATACTTCCAAAATCTGCTTGTTTTAATAATTCACCTAAGTTAGAACCAATGGCAACTTCTACTCCAACATATACGAAAATAGCTAGCATACCTAAAACTAATTGAGGATATTTCATAGCCCCCCATCCAGTTTCATTTTTTTGTGCAGAAAAATTAGCAAACAATAAGCCAACTACAACAGTTGCTAATGCACCAAATAACCATTTTAATCTAGTTGTTTCTAAGTCTAATCTTGTTGCATCTGTTAATGTTGCTGGATCAATTTTATAGCTATTAAAAATTGGCACAAACATGATGATCAAAACACCAGTCATAATTAATAGTAATCTCAAAGCTTTATTTGCTGGTTCAATTTTCTCTTCATTGATACCTGCTGGTACTTTCTTGGAGAAATGGAATAAGGCAGCAGCTGCTAAGAATAATAAACATACAGCACTATATAGAACAACTACTTTGCTTAAGCTTAATGCAGCAATTTGGTCATCGGTAATTGCAGCTGCACTTCCAAACAATGCAAAAGCCACTACAATTGGCCCTATTGATGTACCAAAAGAGTTAATGCCACCTGCTAAGTTAACACGGCTAGC
>JBJOIU010000049.1:0-15875 GCA_046046935.1 Bacteroidota bacterium | reverse complement strand
ACCGAGACGAATCCCAATCACCCCGATTATCCTTCCCCCAAAGGATAATATATTTAATATTTCTTTAATGTATTTTAGACTGTTTTCAATTCTAAATCAAATATGCGCCTATATAACGCATCAATATAAGTAATTTGTAAACAAAGATGTGAAATAATAAAATAGCTATTAAATAATATGATAATCAATTATTATCATATTATTAAATTATAATATTTTTATAAAAATAGATTAGAAAATTTCTTATTATATATTTTTCCTACTTTTGAGTTAATTAGTATCTAATGAAAAAGGTCTTATTTCTATTTATTGTCTTTCATTTTTATACTGGGATACTTGCACAAAAGGTAAGTAACCCATTAAATAAATTTGAAATTGATTTAATGAATTTACTAGATCAGGATACTGCCGACTTTTTTTGCACCATTGACAATAATGAATTCAAATTCGGAGCAGATCTAAGAGGCGCGACATTTGTAAATCTTACCAAAAACAAAGGCAGGACTTTTATAAACCCTTTGGGAACTGGAAGGTTATATGAGATCTTAAAAGAACAAGGCACATATAAGTCAGTCCGTGTTGATTCAACCATACATTCCGGAGTAAATTTCTTTTCAAAAAGTTTCTTTGTTAGAGATACGCTCTACCAATTTGGGGGTCTTGGATTTTGGACAATAAGAGGATTAATGACCTTCTTTAGCCCTCAAACTAATCAATGGGAATTAATTCAAAGCAATAGAGCTATTCCAAGCTTTTTTGACAATAACCAAGATGCTACCATTCATATTGATAACAATAAAGCAAATCCCAAATTATATTTATCCAACGCATACTATTATTTCAAATATCCTCAGTCATTTGATTTAGCTGCCAAAGACACTTGTTTTGAATTTGATTTCAATACAAAGAATTGGTCCGCACTTGGTAAACTAAATCCTGAATTAAAACGAATTCTATTAGGCAAAAATACCCTAGCCTTTGATATGGGAAAATACCTGTTAGTTCAAAGTGCTCTTGAATTTTACTGGATCAATTTTGAAGACAATAGTTATGGCAAATTTAAAACTAAATATAACTCCGAAATAAGACAAGTTTGGTTAAGTATTTATAACACCGAAAATAAAACTGGTATTGCAAGTTTTCAATTTAATATAGGCAAGCATATTTATTTTATTAAACTAGACAAGAATAAAGAACTTGATTATAAAAGGTTTGTTTTTGATATAGATATGATAGACCTTAATAGTAAGGATTATATATATTCTAACAAAATTGACTATATAGGTATAATTACTAATTTTCTTGATGATAATAAAACAATACTCTTAACATTACTCGCTTTTACAGCATTATTAATCTTTATTATAAAAACTTATACTAATAGACATAAAATGCCTAAAGAAGTGGTTTCAATATTAAATAATAATTTCTTTAGTGCTTTGACAATCGTAGAAAAAGAATTGATAGAAGTGCTATATCAACATCATTTAAAAGGAGAAGCTTTATCAACGAAGTTGATCAATAAAATTATTGGGGTACAACAGAAAGATACTTTAACACAGAACAAAAGCCGTAGCGACTATTTTATTAGAATCAACCAAAAGTTCAAAATGTCAACGCAGCATATAGAACCATTGATTATTAAGAACAGAGATAGTGTCGATAAAAGACAATATAATTATAGCATCAATCCTAATTATATTGAAGATGTAGAAAAGCTATTAAACGACTAGTAAGCTACAACCCCTTCTATCGCTATTGTCTGATCTACCCAGCACCTGAAAACTTCCATCTTCATACAATTCTGCTATATCTTGAGTAGCTATAAAAGCACAGCTATATATATTAGCCAAATCAATTACATGTAAAATACCTCTTCCACTTGTTCTTAACTGTGTAGGATCTTCTTCGTCACTCACTAGCACTTTCATCCAAGGCGGGCATTTAAATAATCCTTCTTTATCTGAATATGCCTGACTTAATAATTCGGTCATTCCATATTCGGAATGAATATGATCAACTCCCAGTCTTTCTTTTAGGTATTCATGTAATTCAGATTTTATCAACTCCACTCTTCTACCCTTCATGCCTCCTGTCTCCATTACAATAGTATTCCTTAATTGCTGAGGGAATGCATCCGCAAAATCCATTAATGCAAAACTAACTCCAATTAAAATTGTTTTCTGGTTCTTGGACTCTAGCTCTTTTAATACCCTATCCAATTGTTCGAATTCATTTAAATAAAACCCACTCAAAGGATGAAGAGATTGTTTAATTAAATGATCCACCATGTATACCAAACTCGAGTGTCCTCTTTCCAAGTAAGAAGGTAATAAACCAATTATACAATACTCCGTAATATCTCCGTAAAACAATTTAAAACATTGATTAAAACTTTGCTCATAGAGATCAACGTCTGCAACCCAATGTTTACTTACTACATCCGCAGTGGTTCCACTGCTTTCAAAATGTATAGTTGGCCGATCTCCTATAAATACATCATGTGTTTTAAAAAAAGAAATAGGCAAAAAAGGGATGCCACTTAGTTTGGCCAATTCAATCCACTCTTTATAAACAGGGTTATTTTGTGCCTGCCAATGACTCAATTGACTGCTTTTTTGTGTAAAATCAGCAGGGGTTAAATCCCATAAATCATGAATATCAAATGGAGGTTTTGGCATTGGCATACTATGTACAAAAGTAAGTATTTATTGAACTATAAATAATAGCAATATGTACTATCTTGCAATAGATAAAATCAATGAAATATTATGGCAAAAGCATCTAATTCAAAATCTGCAAAGAAAACAGTTATCCAGCCAAAGGCATACGAATTTTTGAAAACCTATATCAATAACCCTTCTCCGGTAGGTTTTGAATCGAGTGGTCAAAAAATTTGGTTGAACTATGTTAAGCAATATGTAGATACGACTTTCACTGACCCTTATGGTACTGCTGTAGGTGTAATCAATCCTGATGCTCCTTTTAAAGTAGTGATTGAAGCACATGCAGATGAAATTAGCTGGTTTGTCAATTATATTAGTGACCAAGGATTAATATACTTAAAAAGAAATGGTGGTGTAGATCATCAAATTGCACCTAGTATGCGCGTTTGGATTCATGGCAAAAAAGGACCAGTAAAAGCTGTATTTGGTTGGCCTGCAATTCATACAAGATTAAGTAACCCAGAACAAAAAGAACCACAACCCAAAGTAGACAATCTGACATTAGATTGCGGCGCAAGAACAAAAAAAGAAGTAGAAGCATTAGGCATACATATTGGAGCTGTTGTTACTTATGAAGAAGGATTTGATGAATTAGCACATGATTTTATTATTGGCCGTGCTTTTGATAATAGAATTGGCGGATTCATGATTGCAGAAGTAGCAAGGTTATTAAAAGAAAATAAAAAGAAATTACCATACGGTTTATATATAGTGAATGCAGTACAAGAAGAGATTGGATTAAGAGGTGCGGAAATGATTGCAAGAAGAATTAAACCAAATATTGCTATTGTAACCGATGTTACACATGATACACATACACCGATGATTAATAAAGCAATTGAAGGGGATATTAAATGCGGCAATGGCCCTTCTTTAGCCTATGCACCTGCAATACATAATAAGTTATTAAAAATTGTAGAAGATACTGCAACAGCTAAAAAAATTCCAGTTCAATTTAGAACCTTAAGTAGAAGTACTGGTACTGACACTGATAGTTTTGCTTATGCAAATGATGGTTGTCCTTCTGTATTAATCTCGATACCACTTAGATATATGCATACAACGGTAGAAATGATTCATAAGAAAGACATCGCAGACACCATTCAATTAATGTATGAGACTTTATTGAATTTGACTCCAAAGACAAATTTAAGTTATCTATAATGCTAGCTACCCCCCTTAAAATAGCTATTATCGATATGTACGATGGCAGTCCAAATGTTGGAATGCAATGCATAGACAATATTTTAGAAACATGGGGAAACTCTATAGAAAGACCATTGGAAAAAACAGTCTTTCATTTAAGAGATCATTGTGAGGTTCCCGATCTTAGTTATGATATCTATATATCTACAGGAGGACCGGGTTCACCAATTGATAGTATTAATGAGGCATGGGATCAACAATATGTTGCATGGCTGGATCAAGCCTTTTTACATAAAAAATGGGTCTTCTTAATTTGTCATAGTTTTCAAATTGCTTGCAGACATTTTAATATTGGAAAAATCTCTTTAAGAAAATCCAGACAAATTGGTATTCTTCCTGTTCACCCTCTGGTTAATGATATTATTTTTGAAGGACTTAAAGATCCATTTTACACTTTAGAAAGTAGGTATTATCAAATAACTGCTCCTAACGATGCAGTTATTGAAACCATGGGAGCAAGTATTATTATTTTAGAAAAAGAAAGACCAAGTGTGCCTTTGGAGAGAGCCATAATGGGCGTAAAATTTAATAGCAATATGTATGGGGTACAGTTTCACCCAGAGGCCGACCCTTCATTATTAGATACTTATTTCACTCAACCAGAAGTTAAAAATTCCATGATTGAAAGCTTTGGAGAATTAAAATGGAAAAAAACGCACCATTCCATTAAGGACCCTCAAAAAGTAGAAGCCACATTCAATATCATGATTCCAAATTTTTTGAATCTAGCAATTGGAATGAAATAAAGCGATTATACTATGCAAGTTGAAATAAGAAAAAAATACAATGAAGCTTTTACAGAAGAGAAGTATCAATCTTATGTTCAATTAATCGAAAAAGTACAAAAAGGGCCCCTACAGTTTAGAATTGCAGAAACACCCATTTTTTTAGATAAAGAATTCACGCAGCTTTTATTAGAAGCAGGTAATGCAATTTGTCATCAATTAACAGAAGCAGGTTTTGCCCAATTGACCGAAAAAGCTATTCCAGCATATGCAAGAACCAAGAATGAAACAAGATTGCCAGCTTGTCTGGTAATAGATTTTGCTATTGCCTATGATCAGCAACAGCAAATTGTTCCAAAACTAATTGAATTACAAGGCTTCCCCTCTTTATTTGCTTTCGAGTTATTACAAGACGAAGCTTTAAGAGCCAGTTTTGATATACCTGCTAATTATACCCCATTTCTTAATCAATATAATCGGAATAATTATATTGAACATTTCAAGAAAATACTACATGGAGAACAGAACAAGCATGCTATTTTATTAGAAATAAAACCAGAGCAACAAAAAACAAAAATCGATTTCTATTATACCAATGCTTTAACTGGCATCCCTATAGTTTGCATTACATCGATTTATCCAATAAATGATAATTTATATTATCAGCTAGAAGGGGTTGAGTACAAAATAGAACGCATATACAACAGAATGGTTTTTGAAGAAATCTTGCAAGAAGATCAAGCCATTTTAGAGCAATGGAATCTACTTAGAAATAATGAACATATAGAATGGGTAACTCACCCTCATCATTTCTTTAGGTTTAGTAAATACAGTATGCCTTTTTTAGAGGGCAAATTTATACCTAGAACATGGTTTTTGGATAAAGTCCAAGAATTGCCTAAGCAATTGGATAGATACATCATAAAACCTTTATTCTCATTTGCAGGACAAGGCGTAGTTATTGATATAACAGAAGATATTATAAAAGGTATTAAAGAACCTTCCAATTGGATTTTACAAGAGAAAGTGGATTATGCACCTGTGATCGATACACCAACAGGGCCAACAAAGGCAGAGATAAGACTTTTCTATTTCTGGGATGAAATTAGTAAGTCATATAAAGCTACCTTGAATTTAAGCCGACTAAGCAAAGGCAAGATGATTGGTGTGAATTATAACAAAACTGCCACCTGGGTAGGCGGCAGTCTAGCTTATTTTGAGTCTTAATAGTCTTTATAACTACTCGGACTTATTCATTAATTTTCCTAGCAAACTATACCCATTTTCAACCACTAGGTTTTTCCCAATCCATTCTTCTGCTTCAGGATTTAAAATAGCAGCCGTAGTTTTATTAATCGAACCAACTATTACCTGCTTAGCCTCAAATTGGTTTGCTGCCTTTTGAATAAAAATATAATCAACTCCTTGAAATCTTTGAATGGCATTAATTGGCACAACTATTGCAGCAGTATTTTGAATGGAAAAATCAGCAGTTAAAAACATGCCTGGTGCAACATTTTTTGGAGCATTGATAAAATGACAATGCAATAAACCAGATTTGTCTTCATCCAAATTTCTAGAGGCGGCCATTACTGAAACTGCATAAACCTTGTTGGGCTCATTCGTTAAAACCACTTTACCCTTCATGCCTTCTTTAAATAAAGTAATATCTTTCTCAAAAATGGTGATTGCTGCATGAACATCATTTGGGTCAATTAACTCCAGCAAAATATCAGTCGGAGCAACATATTTACCTCTATTGATATTTACTTTAGAAACATATCCAGAGATGGGAGCAACTAAATTAACCTTACTAGAAATCTTGTCAATGGTAAGGCCTGTAGGATCAATATTGATTAATTGTAATTTTTCTGCTAACCCTTTTAATGCAATGGCATTAGTATTATACTCAGACTGCAATAATTGAAAATTTTTCTTACTAACTGCATCTTGTTGCAAAAGAAGTTTTTGACGCTCCATATCTTGAACTAGATAAACTGCTTTAGATTTAGCTGATAAATAATCTTCCTGCAATTGAACAAATTGAGGGTCTTTAATAGTAGCTATTGTAGCTCCTTTCTTAACAAAATTGCCAGGAATTAAATTAATATCTTGTATATAACCTCCCATTGGAATACTAACTGAAGCTATAGCCGTAGGTGGAACATCTATTTTACCATTTAAATGTACTTCTACGCTTGCAGTACCTTTTTCTAATACAGCCATTTTTAGATGGGCTTGCTTTAATTGATCCTGATCCAAAATGACTATATTGGAATTTAATGCCGACGTCTTTTTCTCTTCAGTGCTTGTTTTTGTATCACTAGATTTACAAGCAACAATAGAAACTAATACAACTAAAGAAATGATATATTTTTTCATAAAATGTATTTAATGGAATTATTTAGAAAGTAGATAAATTAAATAAGATTGTTGCATATTAAAAGCCAACATGGCATCTAAATACTGCTGTTCGGCCAATTGAACCTGATTCATACTATTGGACCACTCTATATAATTAATCTGTCCTTGTTGAAAAGAATAGCTAGCCATCTCGCCCATTTTTCTACTATTAGGCAATAACTGTTTATTTAAATAAGCATAAAGCTCTAATGCTTGCTGGTAATTACCCCATGCTTTTTGAATACTCATTCTTAGATCTTGTATTGCTCTATCTTGCTCAGACGCTATATATTGTTCATTATAGGCACTTGCTTTAATTCTTTGTCTTGCTTGTTTAACAAATAAAGGAATATTCAAACCAACAGAAACTGAATTAAATCTTTGCTTATCGGTACTAGCTATTTTAAAGCTTTGATTAGCAGCACCAATAGACCATTGAGGCAAATTTTTTGCTTTTTGCAATTGGGTTTCAAATAATGCAGTTTGTAATTTTTGTTGCCAGATGGAATACAAAGGATGAGATTCAGCTACAACCGTGTCGATTAAAAGAACTTCTACAGCTAATTTTTCAGCAGGCTCAAATACAGTACTATCTTGAAGTATCAGCTTCATTTGATGCTGAATAGTTTTTAGTTCCAATTTGTTTTTTAATACTGATTGCTCATGCTGTGCTGCCCAATTTTGCATATTCAGTCTTTCAAGTCCATTGTCTTGTCCAGCTAGATACCTTGATTCAGTTAATTGCAATTGCTTTGCATATATTTTTTGAAACTGGCTTAATACAAAGTCTTTTGACAACAAAAACTGCCATTGAAAATACAATTGCTCAACCGACCATTGAATAAACTGTTTATCCAAGATTGCCTGATAAATATTTGTCTTAAGCATTGACGTATAAATATTTTGTTGTTGTTTATACACCATTGGCAAATCGAATGTTTGTTCTACGAAATACTTAGAATCGGTAAAAGCACTATTTACATTGCCATAGTCCAATTTGAAACTAGCTTTAGCAGGGTCAAATTTATGAGCACTTAATGCATTATAATAACCTGCCTGAGCTGTAGTAGATTTAATTAAAGGAGCCACTTCTAATGCTCTATTGATCATTTGTACCTTAGTTCTTTTTGGCAATGAATTTGTTTGACTTTGTGCTGACAAAGTACTCATTAAACAAATCCCTATTAGAACCAATAATGGCTCTTTTATTGAAAAACTTCTTTTCTCTATCATTTGATATAAAATAGGTAATACAAATAAAGTTAAAAAGGTTGCAGTTAATAAACCTCCGATAACTACAGTTGCTAAAGGCTTCTGTACTTCTGCTCCAGAACCAGTACTTAAAGCCATTGGGATAAAACCTAGAGAAGCAACTGATGCAGTTATTAAAATTGGTCTTAATCTTGTTTTAGTTGCATTCATTATTATTTCATGAATACTTTGACTAGTCTCTGTAGCTAGTTTATTCATTTCCGTTAATAAAACAATGCCATTTAAAACCGCGACCCCAAATAATGCAATAAAACCAACACCTGCAGAAATACTAAAAGGCATACCTCTTAACCAAAGAGCTAATACACCACCAATTGCAGAAAACGGTATGGCAGAAAATATTAATAAGCAATGTTTGATATTATTGAAAGCAAAAAACAACATTACTAAAATTAATAACAAGGCAATAGGTACCGCAATTTGAAGCCTGCTTACTGCGTGCTCTAGGTTTTCAAATTGACCACCATATTCTACATAATACCCAGGAGAGAATTTCATTTGAGATTGTACCTTCTTTTGTAAGTCATTTACTACAGATTTTACATCTTTGCCTCTTACATTGAAACCAACCACAATTCTTCTTGCAGCATCTTCTCTTTGAATCTGATATGGACCTTCTTCCATTGATACATCTGCTAGTTCATACAATGGAATCTGTGTTCCTTTACCTACACTAACCATTAAATTTTTAATTGATTGCCAATCTTTCTTTTGAGTAGCATTTAATTTAACCACCAAGTCAAAGCGCTTGTCTCCTTCAAACACTTTACCTGCAATACCTCCTGCATAAGCAGATTGTATTACCTGATTCACTTCTTGAATAGATGCGCCATATTTAGCAATTGCATCTCTATTATATTTAATAACGACCTGAGAAATACCTGTGACAGTTTCAATATAGATATCTTTAGCTCCATCAATATTATTAATGATACCCCCCATCGAAGCTGCATATTTAGCCAAAGAATCTAGATTTTCTCCATAAATTTTACAAGAAACATCCTGCTTTGCTCCAGTCATTAATTCATTAAACCTCATTTGAACAGGAAATTGAAAACCAGTTGCCAAGCCAGGAACATGGGCCATCACTTTGCTCATTGTGTCAGCCAATTCATCAAATGTTTTAGCTGATACCCAGTCTTTTTTATCTTTTAAAATAATCATTAGATCAGATGCATCCATCGTCATTGGGTCTGTTGGTATTTCACCAGAACCAATCTTCGTAACAATTTTTTCAATTTCAGGGAAGTGTTCTAATAAAAGCTTTGATGCTTTTTGTGTTGCATCTATTGTACTACTTAATGAAGAGCCAGAAAGCATTCTTGTTTCAACAGCAAAATCTCCTTCTTCTAATTTAGGGATAAATTCTCCCCCCAATGTAGTTAATATATAAATTGCTAATACAAAAACAGTTATAGTAACTAATAAAATCTTCTTAGGAATTAATAAAGCTTTCTCAAGCAAGGGCTGATAAAACTTTTCTAATTTTTGCATGTACTTGTCTGCGATCGACTCTTTTTGTACTCTGTTTCTACTCAAAACCCATGCACTCATCATTGGTACATAAGTAATAGAAAGTATAAAAGCACCTATTAATGCAAATGAAACTGTTTGAGCCATAGGACCAAACATTTTTCCTTCGATGCCACTTAATGTTAAAATAGGTAAATACACTATTAAAATGATGATTTGCCCAAAAGCTGCAGCACCCATCATTTTGTTAGAAATATTGCCTACCACTTCGTTCATCTCTGTTCTGTCTATTTTATTAGCATGTAAAGTAGATTTAGAAGGATGGTACAATTGATGTAAAACTGCTTCTACGATAATCACAGCTCCATCTACCAATAAACCAAAATCCAACGCACCCAAACTCATTAAATTGCCACTTACTCCAAAAAGATGCATTAAAATAAAAGCAAATAACATGGATAATGGTATAACTGAGGCCACCACTAATCCAGCTCTTAAATTTCCCAAAAATAAGATCAGTACAAAAATTACAATTAAGGCCCCCTCCAATAAATTTGTCGCAACTGTACTAATTGCATTATTGACCATTTTAGTTCTATCCAAGAAAGCCTCAATAACAACACCTTCTGGTAAAGACTTTTCAATGACAGCTATTTTATCTTTAATTGCTTCAATGACTTTTTTACTATTTTCTCCCTTCAACATCATTACTACAGCACCAGCCACTTCACCATCTGCATTATAAGTAGTAGCTCCAAATCGAGTAGCTTCTCCCAATTTTACTTCTGCAATATCTCTAACCAATAGAGGAATGCCATTAGATAAGGTTTTTACTGGGATAGTGCCGATATTCTCTAAAGAATTAACCATCCCCTCTGTTCTAATAAACAAAACTCCTGGCCCATGTTCAATATAAGTACCTCCTGCATTTTGGTTGTTCTGATTCAATGCAGTAAATACATCATTCACAGATAAATCATAGTTTTTTAATAACTCCGTATTGATAGCAACCTGATATTGCTTAACTGCTCCGCCAAAACTACTTACATCAGCTACACCTGCTGTCCCTAATAATTGTTTGCGAACTATCCAATCTTGTATTGTTCTAAGCTCTGTTAAGCTGTATTTATTTTCATACCCTTTCTTTGCTCTAACAACATATTGATAAATCTCGCCCAATCCAGTAGTCAAAGGACCTAATTCAGGAATTCCCATCCCATCTGGAATCTGAGACTTTACAGTAATTAATCTCTCTGATACTTGATTTCTAGCCCAGTAAATATCTATTTTATCTTCAAATACAATGGTTACCAAACTCAAGCCAAAGCGAGAAAAACTTCTTTGCTCTATTATACCAGGAATATTCCTTGTAGCTTGTTCAATAGGAACAGTTATCAAACGCTCTACGTCAGGAGCACCCGCACTTGGAGCAGAAGTAATAATCATTACCTGATTATTGGTAATATCAGGCACTGCGTCTATGGGTAATTTAGAAATGGAATATGCTCCCCCAATAACTAAAGCAAATAATCCAAGTAATACAATTAATCTATTCTTAATAGAAAATTGAATGATTTTATTTAACATAATTCTTTTTTTCAAAATAATGAACACAATGATCTAATGAAGATCAATTAACACTACTAAAGAAATTATGCCTTGGGAGGTTGGAAGATATTTTTGAGAGCATTAGACAAATGTTTCTCATCATCTAAAAGAATATAATTATTAGACTCACTAAAAACAATTAAGGGTTGAACGCTTTGTTTAGGAATAAATAAACTTACGAAATTCAATAAAGAAACCGTTCTATTAGATGATTTAAATGGCAATTGCATGTCTTGTTGATAATCACTATCATAAGTTTGATTCGTGAAATAATGCATATCAATAAACTTGGAGAAACTTAAACCATCATTATATTGCTTATGTGTTTTATAGTGCTCTACTAAATAAGGCACTTTTAGTAACTGATAGGCTTCTGTAGCACCTAACAGATACAAGGACATCAACAATATGGTAACAAAACGTTTCACTTATTTAAAGGTAGCCAATTTTTATCGTTTTTTAGGCTTGGGCAATGCGTTAAAAAACAAATAATCTAAGCTTATATAGAGGCTTCTATTGCTCATTCTGTTGGTATTGTCTGAAACTGCCCATCTGTAGCCAAGGTTTAACTTGGCTTGACTATTGAATATCAATTGTATAGAAGGAGCAATATCTAAAAATCGACTAGATTGTCCTATTAATTGTTGTCCTATTAATTCAATATAGAAATTGACATTTGTTTGTTGATAATTATCATAATTTTTAGGATACAAAAGCCATCCATTAGAAAATATAAATTGAATCCCATCCTTTGAATAAGCAGTATTCCCAACGTATCGATGTACCCATCCAGCTGTTAAAGAACTAGCCCATTTATGCTGAAGTCTGGTAGCTATTAAACCAGCATTCCAAAGTTTCTGTTGGCCTTCCATCATAATCGCATTGGAGGTAGGATTATATGGCGAGTTAATCGCTTTTGCAAAAAAAGCTAGTCTGGTATGAGCGTGTATATCATCATAAGAATAAAATCGGTGTTGAAGATATACATCAGATGCAGTATAATTAGTTCCAATATGCATCATCCAATTCTTTTTAAAACTAAGTTCCAACTGAGTATTATAAAAAGTACTTTTCATATTCCCACCCATTTGCTGATAAGATTGTTTTAGAATAATAGACCTGGCAGGCATCGTACTTGCAGGCTCAGTCATTACATACAATTCTTGAGCAGATAAAGTATAGGAAAGTAAAATACAAAATGTACATAATAGTACATTTAATAATTTTCGATTCGTCATGTTTAGTAGTTTAAAAGATAAGTGCCATTAACAGGCTGAATATCTTTATTTACAATAACCACTTTCTGTTGACTAGATAATATTTTATTGACTTTGGTTTGCCATTTAAATTGATATCCAAGATCATTGAAAACTAAATCTTTTACAGCTGTTTTATCCTTCCAATCAGCAGTAATAGATAATTTAGCTATAGCAAATCCTGCATCATATACTGCATCTCTAATCCCTTCAATTTTCACAGTTCTATCTTTTTTAAAACTTAACTGATACACAGATGTTTCAATATTCACTTTAACCGAATCCACAAAGTCTAATTGACTAAGCGCTTTAAAAATAGCTTTAGAACACATTGAACAAGTTAAACCACTCGCCAATACCTCGGCTGATTTTATTTGAGCACTGATGCTGCCTACCAAAACAAAACTGCAAGCAACAAATAATAATTTGAGTTTCATATAAAATATATAGAACCATTACCCATGAATTTCACAGGTAATGGTTGATTGAATAAATAGTTTGGAATTAACCTTTTTTCTTTTTCTTTCTATCGTACTGGCAACATTCGTCTAATTTGCTATAAGCTTCAGTTGATGCAGTTTGATGCTCGGTGTCATACCCTGCGTTCGCGATAGATGCTTCCATCTTATCTGTAGAAGTTGTTGCAGCATCATAAGTAACAGTCAATAATTTAGTGCTCTTATCCCATGCAGCAGTTAAAGCCCCAGCAGCTTTTGCTGCCGTTTCGATGTTTTTCTTACACATGCCGCAATTACCTGCAACTTTGATTTTTGAGCTATTTTGTCCAAAAGCAATTACAGAAGAAAATGCAATAAATACAAATGATAATAATAAGTTTTTCATAAAATGAATTTGATAATAATAAATAATAATAAATTAAAAATGTCTAGATATACACTTGGAACATTTTAATTGTATCAAATTCTGTAATTACAAAACAACTTATAGA
Organism: Bacteroidota bacterium; assembly: GCA_046046935.1. Classification (GTDB taxonomy): domain Bacteria; phylum Bacteroidota; class Bacteroidia; order Chitinophagales; family Chitinophagaceae; genus Sediminibacterium. The sequence goes on along the minus strand of JBJOIU010000049.1, from coordinate 2,257 downwards.
TAGGAGGTGCAGTAGCACTGCTTAAATAAATTTTAGTGGGATGATATACAATGTCAAACGCATTGTATTGTGTCATTGAAAGAGTAAATAAATCAGCATAGTCAAAATACACCTGTTTTTTTAATTCAGGCGCTACCTGAGCAGCATGAACATCTTGAGACTTAACAAACTTAACCGTATCCTTACAACAATGATCTTTTGATCCTTCCTTGGGTTTAGCACATTGACATTTTCTGATCTTACCCATGCAATAATGCGTGCTTACAGAAGCACCCACACTGGATAGAGTATAAAAACTGAGCAATAAAAAAGTCAACAACCTTTTCATATAGTAAAGTTACAGACTAATTGAACAACTAAAATGGAGAAAAGTTAGTTTTTCCTTAATTAATAAAATGCCACCAAATACCCACCCTAACCCAAATACCAGTTCCAGGGTAGTTTCTAGCAGAAAAATTGTAATGATTTCCTAATGTATTACTAGTTGGTAATAAGGTATGTAGGTTCTCAACCCTTATATAGGCTTTTAGTCTCTTGATCATCATATGATAAAACGCATTCACCATGGGGCGGTTACGCAACATAAAATCGTTTTGTACATAAAACTGGCCCGTCATAGGCATATAATCACCTGCTTTAAAAGCAGTATGATAAATAAACTCTAAACCGGTAGACATATTCAAGTTCTTGTAAAATACTCCTTCAAATGCAATTCTTTGTCTGGTTAAGACAGAAGGGACCCTGATAGGGCTGGCAGCATCCACTAATTGCAAGTGCAGTTCATTATACCAATTCCAGTGTTTGGATAACTTAAATTGATTGGCCAATTGTGCATTGATATAATGAATCGTTCCTTGATAAATAGCTGCATGGTAACCAGAAGAAAAATATTGATAATTATTAATCAACTGATAAGTTACTGAACCCTTCCAAGCCTTTTTCACATTCCCTGTTGATGCAATAAACTGAATATGATTTTCTTTTTTAATTCCTGTCAATCCCAAAATGGGGAAGTCTGTAATTCCCATTGCATTGGTTGATGGAGTTCGGTTTACATTATTAAAAGCTAATTGAACATAATTGCCTTTCTTATTCAATAAACTGGTTAAAGAAGCTTTAGTAATGTAATCACCTGCATGATATCCTACTAAAAACAACTGGCCATACAAATCAATATCCCAAACCTGATTCTTCGTCTTGTTTTTATAGGCACCAAATCCATAACTATCCTGAGCTGACCAATTTTTTCTATTCAAAAAACTTCCAGCCTGATTGGACAATCCAGCACCCACTTGTAAAAACTGATTGCTATTGTTTTTTTGAGGATAACTAATCAAACTAAACTCATTACTCAAGATATTCCACTGGTCTCTATACTTGATCGCCCCCTCAATGGAATTGGGGAAATTAAAATAAGCACTGTAATTACTAGCATTAGGTTCTCCATCTTGAAATAGATATTCTAATTGCTGGTATTTTATTTCATTTTGAAATCTTAGTCTTGGATAAAATAAATAAGTTGTCACAGTATCCTTAACCACAGAATCTTTCTGTCCAAGATCATAGCTTTGTTTCCATAATAAAGTGTTGTCTTTATATATAGAACCTGTTGATATATTGGTATTAAATGGGTTTCTAAAAGAAGTACTACTTACTCCCAATCTGGTCTCTAATTCATAAGGGTTGTTTAAAGCTAAACTATCTAACCTTGCGGCATTCACCAGGCCACCGTTTTCAGAAGAGGCTGTTTTATTATTTAACATCACCCAGAAGCTTTCATATCTTTTTCTTTTGGATTGAAAATGCGCACTGATACGCATATTACTAAAATTAGCTTGCTGGTTTTTTACATTACCGGGTGCATTGCTAAATCTGTAATCAAAAGAAAAATTTAATTGTTGTTTCTTGTTTTGAGTATGTTTTAATTCTACCAACTGCTCTCCTTTTCCACCTAACAAATAAATCAATTCTGTATAAGGCCTGGTGGTTTGATAGAATGGTGTGCCTGCTAGCGTATAATTATAAATTTCATACTGATGAAACCCTGCATCAAATCCAGCTTTCCAAACAGGTGATAATAAATAAGAATTAGTAGCGGTTCCGGTGTTACCTAAATTATAAATTGAATAAGGCAAAGGGAATCGCTTATAAAAATCATTGATCGAAGAATCATTTTTTTGGATCTCATTGTTATTATACAATTTGTAAAAAATAGTAATTGAATCGGCATTTTGATCCCTTTTTTGCAAAGAGTCTC
>JBJOIU010000048.1:0-15984 GCA_046046935.1 Bacteroidota bacterium | reverse complement strand
GGCCAATGACAGGGACAATACGATTAATGAAAGGGCATGCAAGAATTGATAACGAACGCCGGTTTCAAAAATTTGTAGACGATCAACAGGGATGAGTGCTTTTAATGCATGTGCCCCAAAAGCACCTAAAAGAACTGCAATACCAGCAAAAACAACACCTCTAAATTGAATAGATTTATACATGTTGTTGGATAATTTGTTTTAGCTTGGTATCTGATATTTGATCTGAACTTAGTCTATAATTTGCTTGACTATAAAAGGCATGCCTTTCAATTAATTTATCTTGTATAAATTTTGTCAAAGACGCTTCATTTAAATTGGCAATAAGGGGTCTATGCGCTTTTTCTTCATTTAATCTTTTTACTAAAATCTCTACAGACTCATCCAACCAAATGACTATACCCTCTTTTTTCATCCAAGCCATATTTTCTTGAAAACAAGGAGTACCTCCACCTGTAGCCAAGACATATTTTTTCTTTTCTTTAAACCACCTTAAAATCTTAGCCTCGGTTTTTCTAAATTGCTCTTCCCCATCCTCACTAAATATTTCTGCAATTGTTTTTTCTTCGTTCATCTCAATTAAATCATCCAAATCATATCCTGCAGATTTAATCCACTTGGCAATTTTTTTAGTCCAATAAGATTTTCCCGAACCCATCATGCCCACTAAAAATATCTTTTCTGCTGCCATTGCTTCAATAACTTTTAGAACTTACTTAAATGCATTAAAACCAGTTACTTCCATCCCTGTAATTAATAAATGAATATCGTGTGTACCCTCATAAGTAATAACACTTTCTAAATTCATCATATGTCGCATTACTGAATATTCCCCTGTAATACCCATGCCGCCTAACATTTGTCTTGCAGCTCTTGCTATATTGGTGGCAATTTCACAACTATTTCTTTTAGCCATACTAATTTGCGCAGGCGTTGCTCTTCCTTCGTTCATCAAGACACCTAAACGCCAAACCATCAATTGACCCTTTGTAATCTCTGTTACCATTTCGGCTAATTTCTTTTGTTGCAATTGAAATGCCCCAATTGGTTTATCAAACTGAATTCTTTCTTTACTATATCTTAATGCTGTATCATAACAATCCATAGCAGCACCCAACGCACCCCATGCAATACCATATCTTGCCTTACTTAAACAACCCAATGGGCCTTTCAATCCAATTACATTTGGTAAAATATTTTCCTTAGGTACTTTTACATTGTCAAACACCAACTCACCCGTTGCACTCGCTCTTAAACTCCATTTCCCATGTGTTGTTGGCGTAGTGAATCCTTCCATTCCTCGCTCAACAATTAATCCTACAATCTTACCCTCTTCATTCTTAGCCCATACCACCGCAACATCTGCAAATGGTGCATTACTGATCCACATTTTTGCACCATTTAAAATAACATGATCTCCAGCATCTTTGATATTGGTCAACATACCTGAAGGATTAGATCCGTGATCTGGTTCTGTTAAACCAAAACATCCCAACCATTCTCCAGAGGCCAACTTTGGTAAATATTTTTTCTTCTGAGCTTCATTACCATATGCATATATAGGAAACATCACTAAAGAACCTTGAACACTTGCAGTACTTCTTACACCACTATCTCCTCTTTCTAATTCTTGCATCATTAATCCGTAAGAAATATAATCTAATCCTCCGCCGCCATATTCAGTTGGCACAGTTGGACCAAAACATCCTAGGTCTCCTAATTGCTTAACAATATGTCTTGGGAATTCTGCTTTTTGTGCATAGTCTTCTATGATGGGAGAAATTTCTTTCTTCACATAATCTCTAACAGCAGTTCTTACCATTAAATGTTCTTCACTTAATAACTCATCTAATTGATAATGATCTGGAGATTCAAATAAGTCTGCTCTTACTGCCATAAGGTTAAATTTTGTATTGTAAAATCTAGCACAAATCTAAGTCAAACTAACTTGAGTTAGTAATTTTGTTCAATATTTATCCTTCTACTTTTAAGTTACCATAAAATTGCCTATTTTACCTCAATGAAAAAGATTGTAACCCATCTGAGTTTTTATGTTTTATTGGCCATTATTGTAGGGGTGATTTTAGGCATTTATGCACCACAACAAGCCATAAAACTAGAACCATTAGCCAAAGGGTTTATCAATATCATTAAAGTATTCACCTACCCAATTATATTTTTGACGGTTTCTTTAGGTATTGCGAGTATGGGCAGTTTGAAAAAAGTGGGGAGAATCGGGTTCAGTGCATTATTGTATTTCGAAATTGTAAGTACCCTTTCTTTAGCAATTGGTGTTATTGTAGCAATATTTATTCAACCAGGTCAAATTAATAAAGAGGGATTACAAATGCAAGACCCCTCAAAGTATACAAAAAGTACTGAATTCCATTTATGGGAAATCATAAAAGACAATACCAATTTACAGATACTTATTGTAGCTATTCTAGTTGGCTTTATTTTAAACTTTTTAAAAAAGAAAGAAACCTATATTCATTATTTAGGCCAAATCACCCATTATGTTTTTACCGCATTAAAATGGGTAATGTATTTGGCTCCACTTGGAGCATTGGGTGGAATGTCTTTTGCTATTGGGAAATATGGTTTAAAAACACTGATTCCTTTAGGCAAATTAATGGGCACCATGTATATCACCATGGCCTTATTTATTTTTATTATTCTGGGAGGAATTCTGCGCTATTATAAATTGTCCATTTGGGGATTATTAAAACATATCAAAGAAGAATTATTGATTGTTTTTGGAACCTCTTCTTCCGAACCCGCAATGCCCTCTTTGATGAATAAATTAGAACATATTGGTTGTTCAAAATCTGTGGTTGGACTAGTGGTTCCCACTGGCTACTCTTTTAATTTAGATGGTACTTCTATTTACCTTTCTATGGCTGTTATATTTATTGCACAATTATACAATGTGCCTTTGAGCATTTCAGAAATAGTGACAATGATTTTAATTTTAATGCTCACTTCAAAAGGAGCTGCTGGGGTAACTGGAAGTGGCTTTATTGTACTTGCTAGCACATTAGCTACATTACAAAAAATTCCGATTGAAGGGCTAGCTTTTTTATTAGGAGTTGACAAATTTATGAGCGAGGCAAGAGCTATCACCAATATTATAGGCAATAGTGTGGCCACCATTGTTATTGCAAAAACAGAGGGAGAAACAATCAAGATTCCGAACTAAAAGTTCTTTATAAAAAATTTTATACTAAAAGGGATTTCATCTCTGATGCGTATTGAGCTGCTTGTTGCTGCGCTTCTTCTGCAAAATCCTTTCCACCACTTGCAAAAATAATCGCACGACTTGCATTAACTAATAAGCCAATATCATTGTTCTTGCCAAACTTTGTTACCTCTTCTAAACTTCCTCCCTGCGCACCTACTCCAGGAACCAATAAAAAATGATGAGGAATAATTTTTCTAATACTTGCTAAATCTTCCGCTTTAGTTGCTCCTACTACAAACATTAATTGTTCTGGGCTTGACCAATTGGACACTTGTTCCAAAACTGATTCATATAAAAATTGACCAGTACTTAATTTCTGTTGTTCGAAATTAGCACTGCCGGTATTTGAAGTAAGCCCAAGTACAATGGTGAATTTATTGGTATATGCTAAGAATGGATCGATACTATCTTTCCCCATATAAGGGGCTACAGTGATAGCATCAAATGGCAAAACTTCAAAAAATGTTTTAGCATATTGAGCAGAGGTATTTCCAATATCTCCTCTCTTTGCATCTGCAATGGTTAAATGAGTTGATGGAATATGTGATAGGGTCGCTTCCATGGCTTCCCAACCTGCTATACCTTGAGACTCATAAAATGCAGTATTGATCTTATAGCTTACACAATAAGGTGCTGTGGCATCAATGATGGCTTTATTAAATGCAATTACCCCTTCTTTATTTTTTGGTAAATGAGAAGGAAGCTTTTCAATATCTGTATCTAAGCCTACACATAAATAAGACTGCTTTGACTTTATTTGATCAACTAAAAATTCTTTTGTCATAGTTTATTTTTTAAGGGGAGCTTTTTTTACAAAAACTTTATAACCCCATGCAGGCATTTGCAATTGATGAATATCTTTTGTGTTGTCTTTCGAGAAAATTTCCTGATATCCTTCATTTAATTCAGTACCACTCAATACCACTTCGTGTGATTGTGCAGAAAGATTTAACACCACCACAACTTTATCTTTGCCATTGGTTCTTTCATAAGCCATTACCTGATCTGGATGATCCACCCATAATCTTTTGAAATGGGCATTATCTGCAAATGCAGTATTGTTTTTTCTTAAATGTAAAAGTGTACTATAAAAAGCAGCTCTTTCATATTTGCCAAATCCAATAGGATCTTTTTCGAAAAACGCCAATGGTCTTAAAACAGGTTCTTCTTGTCCACTATAAATTAATGGCATGGTTCTGTTATAAGTTTGTGTGAATACAGCGAAAGGAGCATGAATAGCACCTGGCATTGTGGCATAATCTGCTTTGTTCCAAGAATTCTCATCATGATTACTTGTAAAATATAATCTTTGTGCACCCTTCATATAATCTGCTTCAATTTTATTCAAGACAGTATCTAATGATCTTATTGATTTTTTACCCGCTGCAATATCATTCAAGACATGAAATTCTACCCAACTATACGTAGCGTCAAATCCGGTTTCATGTAATTTCGGATCATCTGCTTCTGCTAAGAAATAGATATCTCTAATTTGTTTTAAAGCTGGAAGACATTTATTCCAAAAACTATATGGAACACCCCAAGCCACATCTATTCTGAATCCATCAATCTTAGTAGCCTTTAACCAATACTTCATAGTATTGATCATACTATCTTGCATTACAAGGTTTTCAAAATTTAGTTCTCTAGTATCTGACCAATCTGCTGTGAATTTAGCCTTGCCATTGGCATCCCTTTCATGAAAATCTGGATGTGTTGTTAACCATGGATGATCTGCTCCAGAATGATTAGGTACATAATCAATCAATACTTTCATTCCCAAAGCATGTGCTTGATCAACTACTTTATTGAAATCAGCTAATGTGCCAAACTCTTTATTCACTTCTGTATAACTAGCAACAGCATAATAAGATCCAAGACTGCCTTTTCTATCCACTTTAGAAATAGGCTGCAATGGCATAAACCAGATTGTCTGCACCCCCATTTTTTGTAATCTTGGCAAATGTTTAGCAAATGCTTTGAAAGTTCCCTCTTTGGTATACTGACGAATATTTACTTCATAAATATTCCCTTGATTCATAAACGCAGGATGCTTCTGTTGAGCAGTAGCTTCTAACCCAATAAAGAAGCTCAAAACTATAAAAAGATATTTCATAACTAGTACTTTATAGCTCAAAATTACTACCTAAAGATGTAACTTCGAGTATGTTTAAGAAAATACCTTTATTTTTTATAATAGTTACCCTATTGATAAGTTGTCAAACTGGGGAGCAATTCGAAAAAGCAATAGATCCCCTAGAAGGAGGAAGGAATTTTATTGAGAATCTTCAACAGGGAGATATTAAAAAAGCACATTTTTACATGATAAGCGACCCTGAAAATGAAGCCCATTTCAAAAAAATGTCAGACAGCTATTTTAGTCTTGATAAGGAAGGAAGACAACAATTAAGACAGGCATCTATTCAGATCAATGAAGTGAGTGCCATTGACAGTACCATCACCATTATTAATTACCAAACATCTCAAGATCCCAATTCACATAAATTAAAAGTAGTTTCCACACCAGATGGCTGGAAAGTGGATCTTAAATATTCTTACGGCCCCAATTTATAAGAATCAAGAAAAGCTGTATATTTGCACCATCATTTATAACATTAACAAATAATAACTATACAATGGAAGCACAAGACAATACCAAAAAATACTGGGCATTATGTTTTACATGGTTAGCCATCATGATTACCCTAATGGTTGTATATAGAGAATTCTTTTGGTTAGCACTTCCTGGAACTGTTACCTATTTTGCAAAAGCAATGAAACTTTTTTAAAAAATACTCCACTATAAAAAAGCCTCTCCATTACGAGAGGCTTTTTTTATTTTACTATTGTCAGTTTATTTTAAAACCGCCAATGCAGCATCTAAATAAGTATATATCTCAGGCTGATGATGATGGATGGGCTTGATTGGTTTTGTCTCTCCTAATCTTACCACCACTGCATTCTTTTCTTTTATTGCAAATACATATTGTCCAAACAATCCATTTTGAAATGGAATAGTCATGCCCCTATGTTGAATAATCCAATATTGATAACCGTAATAATCCACTGGACGATCAGATTCTGTTCTATCTTTTAAATAAGTTGCAGGAGAAGTTGCTTTCGCTAAATAATTAGAATCAATAATTTGCTTACTACCCCAAGCCCCTTTATTCAATACTAATTGGCCAAATCTTGCATAGTCTCTTGCAACTCCGTTAAAACAACAAAAAGCTTTTTCGTGTTGCTGATCGCCATCTAATAACCATAGTGCATTGGCTTCTGCGCCCATTGGTTGTAAAAACCTTTCTGAAACTAAATGAGAGATATTATCTCCAAAAGCTTTTTCTACAATCAAACCTAAAACCTGGGTGTCTCCACTTCTATAATCCCAATATTGTCCAGCAGGTTCTTTGAAAGCCATCTTATTGACCATATACTCTTCGTTGTCTCCATAATAGCCATAAGCATTCATGCTAAAATAACTTTTATCAGATTCTTTATAATTGGTGCCAGAACTCATTGTTAACAAATCAACAATCTTCACTTTACTTAAATCACCTTCTTTAAAATGTGGTACATAATTTCCCACTGGCTCTTCTAAAGATTTAATTTTCCCTTCTTGTAATCCAATACCAATTAATAATGAAATAATACTCTTTGCAGCAGAGAAAGACCCACTCAAAGTTTTTGTATCATAGCCGTCAAAATATTTTTCATAAACAATTTTCCCGTTTTGAATCACCAAAAATGCATGGGTGTCATTCGAGTCTAATGCAAGCATTAAAGAATCAGGTAAAACTGCTTTATTGTAGGCGCTATCTAAAGGCCAAAATTGCGGACTATTTGATGCGTTAACCAATCTTGTTGGATGAGTCTTGTAGTCATGAATAGAATGTTTACCCCATTTTGCAAAATTTCTTAAATGCGCAAATGGAGGTGTGTAGGCAAGTCCCACAATTAAAATAATGACAACAATTAAGCTGTAGAGCAATTTCTTCATCATACTGGTATTATTTGATTTCATTTAAACAACAATTCTTACTTTTAATTGTTTAAAAAATGTGGTTTAAACTAAATTAAAAAAATTATATGTCACTTTCCCAATCATTTGATGAAATTGTAGAAAAAAGAAGATCCAATAGAAAATTTGATCCAGCTATTGAAGTGCCTGATGAAGTCATCAAAAAAAGCTTAGAACGCGCTATTTTATCTCCCAATAGCAGCAATATGCAATTATGGGAATTCTACTGGATAAAAGACCCTTCCCTTCAAAAAGACTTTCATGCCTACTGTTTAAATCAAAATGCAGCTAAGACTGCTAAACAACTAGTGGTTTTTGTAACAAGACAAGATCATTGGAAAAAAAGAGTGCAGTGGCATTTAGATATTATTAAAAAGGGAATTAGTGGAGAAACTACCCCAAGTCAAGATAAACTACTCACTTATTATGGCAAATTAATGCCACTAGCCTATGGGACAGATCAGTTTGGATTCTTAAGTGCTATAAGAAGAACCCTAAGTGCATTGATTGGCGCCTTTACGCCCATGACCAGAATGAAAGGCAGGGCTGACCAAAGAATTACAGTACATAAATCTTGTGCTTTAGCAGCTCAAACATTTATGTTATCTATCGCAGCGGAAGGATTTGAATCTTGTCCAATGGAAGGATTTGATGCTGTTAGAGTGAAAAAAGCTTTGAATCTGCCTGAAATGGCTGAGGTAAATATGATCATCAGTGTTGGGAAAGGCACCCAAGGGGGTATTTGGGGCGAAAGAGTTAGAGTACCCTATGAAGAAGTGGTAATTATAAAATAATTAGCTATAAAAATTACCGTAGTTGAGATAAGAATACTAATTTGATGCACTTAAATTAATAATAGATTATGAGAAAATTGTTGTTTGTATTAGTCGCGCTTACCACAGGATTGGTTTCAAATGCGCAAAAAGTACCCCCTCCAGCAAGTCCAGTAAAAGTTGATTCGGCAAAAGCTGCTCCTAAAAAACCAAGTTTAGCTGACAAAACAAAAGGTCAAACTAAAAATGCAGGTTTGTTTACACTGTTTCAAGATTCTGCAACTGGTTCTGTACAAATGTATATTCGTAAAGATCAGTTAGGTAAAGAATTTATTTATCAAAGTTTCTCTATTAGTGGGCCTACGACTTTGTTTTTAAATCAAAGTATGCACCGCACTAATTTGGTTTTTAAAATTACTAAGGCTTATGATAAATTAGAATTTTCTATAGTGAACACTTCGCTTTATTATGATAAAAATAATCCTATAAGTAAAACTGCTAATGTCGATAAACCAGAAGCCGTATTCTTTTCAGATAAATATTCTGTAGAAGATTCTTTAGGTTATTTAGTTAGTGCAGATGGATTATTCTTAAGTGAAAAATTAGATGCAGTAAAGCCAAATTTTCCTCCAGGCCCAATGAGTTCAATGATCTTTAATTTAGGCATGTTGAATACAAGCAAATCTAAATATGCTCAATTAAGATCTTTCGCAGATAACACTGATGTGGTGGTAGACCTTTCTTATGACAATCCAAACACAATGGCAAATGGTGGTGCTGATATTGCAGACCCAAGATATGTTAGAGTAAGAATGCAGCATAGTTTTATTGCAATGCCTGAAAATAATTTTGTTCCAAGAAAAGACGATCAAAGAATTGGATACTTTACTCAAGAAGTAAATGACCAAACAAGTATCAGCCCTGTTCCTTACAAAGACATGATTAATAGATGGCATTTGGTGAAAAAAGATCCTAAGGCGGTTGTTAGCGACCCAGTAGAACCTTTAGTGTATTGGATTGAGAACACTACCCCATTAGAATACAGACAAGCTATTTTTGATGCAGGCACTAGATGGAATGAAGCTTTTGAAAAAGCAGGTTTCTCTAATGCTGTGATTATGAAAATCATGCCTGATACTGCAACATGGGATCCTGCAGATATTCATTACAATGTAATCAGATGGGTAGCTTCTTCTCAACCCTCTTATGGTGCTATTGGACCAAGTTTTGTTAACCCTAGAACAGGTCAGATCTTAGGAACTGATATTACTGTAGAATGGTTCTCTGGAAGTGCTACACCAATCAATGATGAATTATTTAATGGTAATGCTACAACCCCAGCAGATATGCAAATCCCTCATATGAAAACAAAGGATTATTGCACATTAGCGACTGAATTAAAAGCACAGTATACTGCCGGCTTAACAACATTAGAATTAAATGGTGCATCAGAAATAGAGATCAAAGAAATGCATAAGCAATTTTTGAACTACTTGATCATGCACGAAATGGGACATACTTTAGGCTTGAATCATAATATGAAGAGTAGCCAAATGTTATCTCCTGCAGAAGTAAACAATACAGCTATCACGCACAAAATTGGCTTGATGGGTTCTGTTATGGATTACCCTGCTATTAATATTGCTTTAGATAAATCTAAGCAAGGTGATTATTATACTACTAAAGCTGGACCTTACGATTTATGGGCAATTGAATACGGTTATACCCCATTCAATTCAGCAGAAGAAGAAACAGCAGGTTTAAATAAAATTCTTTCTAGAAGCACGGATCCAAAATTAACTTTTGGAAATGATGGTGATGATATGAGAGCTGCTGGTTCTGGTATTGACCCAAGAGTGAATGTGAATGATTTTACTAATGATGCCATTGGCTATTCAGAAGAGCGCTTTAAAATTGTCAATAATTTAATGGGTAAATTAGTAGCTAAATATTCTAAGCCTGGTAAATCATACGCTGAATTAAGAGCTAGATATGGTAGTTTATTATCTCAAAGAAGAAATATGATTGCTGCAACAAGTAGATATATAGGCGGTATTTATGTAGACAGATCTACTCCAGATCAGCATTCTACAACAAAGCCTTATACTCCAGTGCCATTAGCTATTCAAAAGAAAGCCATGAATACTTTGGGCAAATATGTATTTGCACCAAATGCTTATGAAGCAGATGCGCAAGTATTCCCTTATTTACAATTACAAAGAAGAGGATTTAATCAAGGCAGAGGCGAAGATTTTAAAGCGACTGCCAATTTAAATGCTTTATCTACAACAGCATTAGAGCAAATCTTACACCCAAATACATTACAAAGAATTACCAATACAAGATTATATGGCAATGAATATAGTGTTGCAGATGTAATGAGTGATTTAGTAAAACAAATCTTTGATGCAGATATCAATACTAATGTAAATGTATACAGACAATATTTACAGGGTTCTTTTGTAAAAGGTGCTGGACAATTATTAGCAGATAATTCTCCTTTAGATAATGTTTCTAAATCTGCCACTTATTATACTTTGAAGAAATTACGTACTAAGATTGCCAATGCAGTAAGTACTAATGAAGAAACCAAAGCGCATAGAGCTGCTTTACTTTTCTCTATTGACAAAGTTTTAAAAGTAGATTAATCAACTTAGTTGAATACCAAAAAAACCCTCTCATTGTGAGAGGGTTTTTAGTTTTGGTGGAGTCGAGGGGAGTCGAACCCCTGTCCAAACAAAGCTACCATTGGTCTTCTACATGCTTATTGTATTATTATTTGTCGGCAGTCTTCAGGAAAAACACAAACCAAAAAACCGCTTAGCTGAATGGTACTTAAATAAGTGGCACAGCCTACACTTATCGCATCCCGTTTTGTTTTGATTGGGCGGAGGAACTGGTAACGGGCCTACCAATTCACTCGGCCATAATGGAAGTTAATTCACTGAATTAAGCAGCCATGGCGTAATTTGCTTCGCCGTTTGATTGTTTGATATTCAGATTAAAGTGCTAATTATCCAACGCACTGCATGCTTACCCCAACCGCTACTATTGCTGTCAAAACCATACGACCCCAATAATACCCTAAGGATATAGAACCTACAAAATTACGACTATTTCTTGGATTACTTAAACAATCTCCAGAAGTCCAAGCCCAATGCATAGAACATTAGACCGAACATTATCAGCATTCCAGTGATTTGAGCATACTCCATAAATTTATCACTAGGCTTACGACCTGTGATCATTTCAAATAAAATAAAGAGTGCATGTCCACCATCCAATGCTGGAATGGGTAACACGTTCATAAAAGCTAATATGATAGAGAATACGCCTGTTAATGTCCAAAAACGCTCCCAATCCCAGAAAGATGGGAAAGTGTTTCCAATGCTAATTAAACTACCCAAAGAATCGTTCGGATTAACTTTGCCAGTAAATATTTGCTTGATACCTTGGACATAATTATCCAAAGTGGTAAAGGTTCTTTTAATTCCAAAAGGTATAGCTTCAATAAAACTAAATTCTTTATGTACGGTAGTAAATAAATCTGCAGGGACTTTTAAAAACACCCCTAATTGACCAGATCCATTAATCAATGCTTTTACATTGACTGTATCTGCACCTCTTAATAAACTAATTGTTACAATAGAATCTGCATACTGCTTTTTGATATTCTCAAAATCCATTCTAAACTTAACTGCTTTTTGGTTGATTGCGATCAAAGTATCTCCTTTCATAAATACTCCTGCATCCATCGTTACCGCATTCTTTCCTATAGAGTCAATAATGATAGGTATACGAGGCATTACAAATGGCATAGAAGCATTCTTTTTATTAGAAGCTAATGTTGTACTTAATGTTGATGGGATCTTTACATCAAAGCTTGAATCCCCTCTTTGAATTTGTAATGTCTTTGGATTACCTAAAACAAGGCTTGATTCTATAGAACCAATATCTTCAATTTCTTTATTGTCAATAGCAATTATTTTATCCCCTTCTTCTAATCCAATACTTTTTGCAACGGTATTAACATGCAAGCCATATGTGACATTTTTTGCAGGCAAATTATCATCTCCATAGACCCAGCTTAATCCTATAAAAATAATGATTGCTAAAAGTACATTTACTATTACGCCTCCTAACATCACAATCAATCTTTGATAAGCAGGCTTTGATCTTAGTTCCCAATCTTCAGGCGCTTTTTTTAACTGATCTTTATCCATACTCTCGTCAATCATACCACTAATTTTTACATAGCCGCCAAATGGTATCCAACCTATGCCATATTCTGTCTCCCCGATTTTCTTTTTCCAAAGACTAAATCCTGGATTAAAAAATAAATAAAATTTCTCTACCCTAGTTTTAAATAATCTTGCTGGTATAAAATGTCCTAGTTCGTGTAAAACTACTAATATAGAAAAAGACAAAATAAATTGGGCTGTCTTCATTCCTACTGCTACTAAATCAATTGCGTTAATGTACATAATTATAAGTGTATTAAGGAAGCTGCATAACTACGCGCTTCTCCATCTGATTCAAAATAATCCTCTAAACTGGGTTGAGCGATAAAAGGGATTTTCTCCATTGTTCTTTCAATCAATTCTGTCATATCTAAAAAGCCAATTCTGTTTTTCAAAAAAGCATAAACAGCAATTTCATTGGCTGCATTCATTACACATGGAGCATTACCTCCTTGTCTCATGGCTTCAGTTGCTAAATATAAATTTCTAAAGGTTTTAATATCTGGCTCATCAAAAGTCAATGTATTAGGTTTATCAAAATGATATCTAGGAAAATCATTTTTTAAACGCTGCGGAAAAGCCATTGCATATTGAATAGGCAATTTCATATCTGGCAATCCCATTTGTGCTTTAATACTTCCGTCTTGAAATTGCACCATGCTATGTATAATACTTTGTGCATGTACTACAACTTTAATTTGATCAGGCTCTAAGTCAAATAACCATTTAGCTTCAATCATCTCTAAGCCTTTATTCATCAAGGTTGCAGAGTCTATAGAAATTTTAGCTCCCATGCTCCAGTTAGGATGTTGCAATGCATGATCTCTTTTAACATTCACCAAGAAATTAGGTTTCTTTCCTAAGAAAGGGCCACCACTTGCTGTTAAAATAATTTTTTCTATCGGATTCAGATGCTCTCCTACTAAACATTGAAATATGGCAGAGTGCTCACTATCTACAGGTATAATATTGACCCCTTTTTCTTTTGCAGTTCGCATAACAATATCCCCTGCAACTACTAAAGTTTCTTTATTGGCTAAACCAATTGTCTTACCATTTTCTACCGCTGTAAGTGTTGGTCTTAAACCAGCAAAGCCCACAATACCTGCCATCATAAAATCATAACAGTCCATTGCAGCCACTTGCTCTAAGGCTTCTTCTCCCGCAAATACTTTAATGGGTTTCCCTTCTAATGCTTTTTTTACAATCGCATATTTAGTAATCTCGCCTATGACTACAATATTGGGTACAAATAATAATGCTTGCTCAATTAATAAAGATTCGTTGGAATGGGCAGTCAAAATTTCTGCAACAAACAATTCAGGATGTGCAGCAATAACTTCCAAGGTTTGTTTTCCTATAGAACCAGTAGATCCAAATATGGCAATTCTTTTTTGACTCATCCCTTTTTTATGCTTGGGCTTAAAAATACACTATTAATAAATTAATGCGAAATATATTGCAATAAACCCTCTGCTAATTTTCTATCGTTACTTAATCGAGGGACTTTATTTTGACCTCCCAATTTACCCTCAGCTCTCATATAATTTATAAAAGCATCTTTCTCTAATAGCGTAATATGAAGGGGTTCAAGGATATTTCCTGTAATTAGATCATTGTAATAAACATTCTTTTCACACATCAATTGATTCAATAAAACTGCAAAAGCATCTAGATCTTTTGGTTGTTTTTCAAATGCAATCAACCATTCATGATAACTTTTTCCTGCAGCTTTTTGGATATATGGTGCAACCGTAAATTCTACCACCTGCGCGTCCATTAATTCGGTAGCTTTTAACATTGCTTGCTCTACTTCTTCGCCAATCACGTGTTCACCAAAAGCAGAAATAAAATGTTTTACCCTGCCTGTAACTACTACCCTGTAAGGGTTTAGACTTACAAATTTCACCGTATCGCCTATATTATAGCCCCATAACCCAGCATTATTATTAATGATTAAAGCGTATTGTTCATTTAATTGTACCTGCTCTAAACTATATCTTGTAGGGTTTTCATTATGAATTTCTGAAAGAGGGATGAATTCAAAAAAGATACCACTATTTGTATTTAATAATAAACCTGCTTGATCTCTTTGATCTTGAAAGGCAAAAAAACCTTCACTAGCTGGGAATAATTCGATCGTGTCTACTGGCTTCCCAATAGTTTCAAATAATTTGGCTTTATACGGTTCGAAATTTACCCCACCTTGCACCAATACTTGTAAATTAGGAAAGACCTCTTTAACAGGTTTACCGGTTACTTCAACAACTCTATCAAAATACATTTGCATCCATGGTGGTATACCTCCAATCAAAGTAAGGTCTTGTCCAAGGGTCTCCTCAACAATCTTATCTAATTTCTCTTCCCATTCTTCGATACAATTGGTTGTGTAGCTCGGTAATTGGTTTCCTCTTAAATAGGCTGGTACATGATGATTCACAATACCACTTAATCTTCCTGTAGGAATACCGCCAACCCTCTCCAAAACGGGTGAACCACTCAAGAAAATCATTTTACCCCCAGCAAAAGCTGTATTGCCTGTGCTAGCCATATATGTTAGAATAGCATCTCGGGCACCATTAATATGATTAGAAATAGACTCTTTACTAATTGGAATGTATTTAACCCCACTTGTAGTTCCGCTGGTTTTAGCTAAATAAATGGGTTTGCCCTTCCATAAAACATTGGATTCCCCATTTTTTATCTTTTCGATGTAGCTTTTTAGGCCTTCATAGTCTCTAATAGGTACATTTTGCTTGAAACTAGCATAATCCGTAATTTGGCTAAATTGGTGTTCTTTACCGAATTTCGTATTCGATGCAGACTTAACTAATTGATTTAGAATTAGTTGTTGATTCTTTAAGGCATTTGCCTGTTCTTTTAACTGCTTACTATATATATATTGAGCAAAAGGCTTAGCAAATAAAGATTTGATATTCATAGGGCAAATAGCCTGTTGGCACTGACAAAATTAAGTACTAGAGGGCTTTTAAAGCAGGTTTTTTTATTTTTTAATTATTGCTTGTAAATTGACAGATAATTAGTTACCTTTGCCCTCCTAATTTTGGACAATATGTTAGCAGTAGTAAAAATCGCAGGACAACAATTCAAAGTACAAGCAGGAGATAGCTTGTATGTACCTCACCTGCAAGGTAAAACTGGAGACAAAGTTGAATTCAACGATGTATTATTCGTTGATAATAATGGAAGCATTTCTTTCGCTACAAAGGCGGTTGTAAAGGCTGAAATTACTAACGACTTAGTTCAAGGTGACAAAGTGATCGCTTTTAAAATGAAGAGAAGAAAGGGTTTCCGCAAGAAACACGGTCACAGAACTCATTATACTCAAATCAAAATTGAAAACATAGCTTAAACTAAGATACTATGGCACACAAGAAAGGTGAAGGTTCCGTTAAGAACGGCCGTGATTCACAAAGTAAAAGATTAGGCGTTAAGATATATGGTGGTCAACCAGCTATAAACGGCAATATCTTAATTCGTCAAAGAGGTACACAGTACCACCCTGGTAAGAACGTAGGTGTAGGTTCTGACTTTACTTTATTCGCTCTTACAAACGGAGTGGTAGAGTTCAAAAAAGGCAGAAATAACAAAACTACCGTTTCAGTTTTGCCGGTGGAAGTAGTGGCTTAAAAAAAAATTTTTGTAGTTATTAAAAAAGTTTTTACTTTTAGTGCATATTTACTAACC
>JBJOIU010000047.1:0-16360 GCA_046046935.1 Bacteroidota bacterium | reverse complement strand
AATTATATGTAAATGAACCAGCTGGTTCATTTACATATAATTTGATAAGTGTAAAAGAGATTGGGACAACAACTCAATGTTCAAATTCGATTACCGGACAATCTACAATTGTTACAGTCAATCCATTGCCAAGTGCAACAATTTCAGGATCAATCGAAATATGTCAGAATGCAAGTTCTCCAAATATTACTTTTACTGGATCAAATGCTACTGCACCATATGTTTTTACATATACCATTAATTCGGGTTCGAGTCAAGTAATTACAACAACTAGTGGAAGTTCTCAAAATATATCCGCACTTACAAATACAGCTGGTTCATTTACATATAATTTAGTTAATGTAAAAGAGATTGGGACAACAACTCAATGTTCAAATTCAATTACCGGACAAACTGCAATAGTTGCTGTTAATTCTTTGCCAAGTGCAACAATATCTGGAGCAACCGTGGTATGTCAGAATGCAAGTTCTCCAAATATTACTTTTACTGGATCAAATGCTACTACACCATTTGTTTTTACATATACCATTAATTCGGGTTCGAGTCAAGTAATTACAACAACTAGTGGAAGTTCTCAAAATATACCCGCACTTACAAATACAGCTGGTTCATTTACTTATAATTTAGTTAATGTAAAAGAGATTGGAACAACATCTCAATGTTCAAATTCAATTACTGGACAATCTATAATAATTACAATTAATCCTTCTCCAATCGTCACTGCTACATCAAATCCGTCTGATGGATTAATATGTGCAGGTTCAAATATCATATTAAATGGAGGAGGGGCTAATACGTATGTTTGGAGTGGATTTGTATCAAATGGTATTGCTTTTGTGCCAACAACAACTACAACTTATACAGTAACAGGTACTGACGGAAATGGCTGTACAAATACTGCAACTAAAACTGTTACAGTTAAATCTTTACCCAATACCCCAACATCTACTCCTCAAATAGTTGTTTACGATGGAAATGCACATTCTGGTATTGCAAATGCAGGAACTGGAGAATCAATTTTTTGGTATGCTGCTGCAACAGGTTCAACAATAAGCTCTATTCCTTCTCAAACTAATGTTGGAAAGAAAGAATCTTTTGCAGAAGCAAAATTAGATGTTACGCCATTTTGTATAAGTGCAAATAGGTCAAATGTTAGTATAGAAATTACCCCCGCTCCTTTAACAATTAAGAATATTACGGGTGCTACTAAAGTATACGATGGCACAACTACTGCATCTATCAATGGTACTGCGGCTTATGATGGCTTAGTAACAGCGGATGCTGGTCTTGCAACTGTGCAAGGTGGTCCAAGTTTTAATTTTGACAACAAGGATGCAGGAGTGAGTAAGCCAATTACTGTTACTGGATATATAGCTCCTTCTAGCAATTATGTTTTAACACAACCTACTGGATTAACTGCGTCAATAACACCAGCTCCTATTACTATTGCTGGTATTACTGGAGTAAGTAGAACGTATGATAGAACTATCAATGCAACTGTTGCAGGAACGCCTGTGTATACTGGCCTAGTTGCTGGAGAAAATTTAACAGTAGTTGGTTCGCCAACTTATTCCTTTGCCAATAAAAATGTGGGTACTGCTAAGCCAATAACTGTATCAGGATTCACCGCACCAGATGCGAACTACACTTTGTCAGCACAACCAACGGGTATTACTGCAGATATCAATCCTAAATTATTAACTATTACAGGTAGTATTCCAGATAGAATGTATGACGCTTCAAAAAATACACCTGGACTTAATTTAAGTATTGACCCTATTTTAGGTGATATTGTAAACATTTCAAGAACAGGAGCATTATTTGACAATGCTAATGCTGGAGTGAATAAAGATATTTTCGTAACTGGCTTAAGTATTAATACTGGTGATGATGGTGCTAACTATTATTTAGCAAGTACAACAGCCACTGTAAAAGGCACCATTAAGCCATTACAAATTAATATAGTTGCGATTGATGCAACCAAAACAGAATTAGATCCCGATCCGCCATTTGCTTACCAACCAGTGAGCTTATTAGGTACGGATGTATTTACAGGATCCTTGTCTCGATTCCCGGGAGAAGCGCCAGCAGATTATCCCATCACCATTGGCTCTTTAAGTGCAGGTAATAATTATTTGTTGAATTTGAATTCTGCTAAACTTACTATCAAGCCATTAGTAACAAATTATATTTTCGAAGTTCCTAATGCATTCACGCCAAATTTAGATGGCACTAATGATGTGTTGAAGATTATAAAAAACTATAGAGTTACAGGTTTGAACTATTTTAGAATTTACAATAGAACTGGTCAATTAGTATTTGAAACTAGAACTTTAACGGAGGGTTGGAATGGAAGAAGAATGGGGGATATGTCTGGAAATATTTTAGAATCAGATTTGTATATATGGGTTGCAGAATTTACTAATATGAATGATGCCGGACCAGTTAAGAAATCGGGAACTGTTTTATTATTAAAATAATTTGAAGTATACATTAACCATATTATTTTGTTTGACATTAAGTAGTAGTTTTCTTAATGCACAAGATCCTGTATTATCTCAATCCTATTCAGCAGCGCAGTTTTTGAGTCCTGCTACTGTTGGTTCTGGTGTTTATGAGCATCGATTGCAAGCCAATATAAGGTCTCAATTAATGAATGGTAATTCTATGTACAAAACCAATGTGCTAGGTTGGGATACTAGAATTAAAAATAAATCTTTAGAAGCTTCTAATAATTATTTGGCAATGGGTTTACAGATTATGTCAGATCAACTAGGAGGTGGATTGTTAAATACCACTTATCTAACTTTGAATACTGCTTATCATATGAGTTTGGATAAAGAAAATAAAAGCAATCTATCCGTTGGGCTTGGAGGAACTTTAGCACAAACCTATATCAATAAAGATAGATTGAGATTTGGTGACCAGTTTGATGGGATGGGTAATTTTAATGGAGCAATTAATTCTGCCGATTATGCTAATCTAAGACCATCTCCTTTACGTTTTGCAGGTAATATGGGTTTTTTATATGCTTGTCATAGTGAAGAAAGCTTTTTTCAATTATCTGCTAATGCATTCTATTATGGTAGACCAGACAATACCTATACTGGAATCAATCAAGCAGATGGAGTTAGAGCTGGGTTCTTTGCCAATATCGAAAAGTATTTAACAGAGGACTATACATTTGTCATTCATGCTGCATACAATAATAGAAATCAAATTCAACAAACATTGGTGGGAGCAGCTGTTGGCATACCTTTTTTATATAAATATGAAACAGTGAATCGTATTTATGCAGGATGTTTTGCAAGAATGGGAGATACTATTATTCCTACTATTAGTTTGATGATGGATAAATACACTTTTGGGATTAGCTATGATATTTATAACAACGATTTGACAAAGTCTAATCTAAGACAAAATGGTTTTGAATTAAGTCTTTCAACAAGCTTAGGAAAAAAGAGGTCTAATTTATTTAGAACCTTATTGAATTAGCATTAAAAATCCAAAGCACAATTCACCCATTCAGGATCAAAGCTAGTATTGTATTTTCTGTAAAAGTTTAAAGCAGGTTCATTCCAATCCAATGCCTGCCAATTCATGCCAACAAAGTTTTTAGCTTTGGCTTCTTCTATCAATGCGTCAAATAATAAACCACCAATTTTATTGCCACGCATGTCTTCAGAAACAATTAAATCTTCTAAGTACATTCTTTGTCCCTTCCAAGTAGAGTATCTAACATAATACAAAGCCATACCAGCAACAACTCCATTCACTTCGGCTACCAAGGCCCACCAAACGGGGTTTTTCCCAAAGCCACTTTCTACAAAATGATCAAAGGGTACTACCACTTGCTCTGGCGCTTTTTCATAGACTGCTAATTCATGGATGAGTTCCATCATTCTTTTGCAATCTTCTTTTTTAGCAGCGCGTATGATAATATCCATTAGTTGATTTTTAAATTTTTGCCAAGGCTTGTGTCAAATCCCATTCAAGGTCCTCAAAGTTTTCAATACCTACACTCATTCTTATTAAACCATCTGTGATACCATACTTAATACGCTCTTCTCTAGGTATGCCATAATGCGTCATAGTAGCAGGGTGAGAAACCAAGGTATCCACTGTCCCTAAAGAAACAGCTCTTGTACAAACTTGTAATGCATCTATAAATTTTTTGCCTGCATCTAATCCACCTTTTAATTCAAAGCTTAATAATGGAGCATGTTGCTTCATTTGTTTAGAGGCAATGGTATGTTCTGGGTGAGTTGTATGACCGGTATAATTTACTTTTTCAATGGCTGGGTGTTGTGCTAAGAAGTCTGCTACTTTTTTAGTATTACTACAATGTCTGTCCATCCTTATTTCTAAGGTTTTCATTCCTTGGATAAGTAAGTAGGCATCAAATGCATTGCTATTGCCTCCTAATAATACATGCCATTTCCAAACCTTTGTCTTCATGTATTCTTTGTCCTTTCCTACTAAAACACCATTTAATGCAGAGCCATGTCCGTTTAAAAATTTAGTAGCAGAATGAAATACATAATCCACACCTAATGCAAATGGTTGTTGTAAATAAGGTGTAGCAACAGTATTGTCCACCGATACTTTAATATTGTACTTGTGTGCTAATGTAGCAATAGCCTCTATGTCTACACACTGTAATGTAGGATTGGCTGGAGTTTCAAGGTGTATTAATTTAGTGGTTGGATTTTCCTTTATAGTTTGTTCTAATAAATTCAAATCTCTAACGTCAACTAATACAGTATTGATACCTGCTTCTTTTAATATTTTTTGCATTAATTCTTGGGTACCTCCGTACAAAGAATAATGTGAAATCAATGTATCGCCAGAGCTTAAATTGCTTAAAAATAAAGTGCTCATAGCAGCTTGTCCACTAGAATGTAAATAAGCAATTAGTTCTAGTGGTGTGCCATCGGCGTTTTTAATGCCATGTGCTTCTAATGCAGCAATGACGTCTTGAGCTGCGGTAAAAGTAGGGTTGCCCCATCTTGTATAAATTCTGGTTTTATCTTCACTTTTAAATCTTTCCATTCCCTCATCTGTAGAATCGAAAGTAAAAGTAGATGTAGCATAAATAGGAGTGGTATGAGAGAAATTATCGTTCTCATGATTAGCAGTATGCAATGTTGTTGTGCTAATTCCTTTAAATTTTTTCTGACTCATTGTTCCTTTTTTATTGTTTGTTTAATAAGCCCATTTAACCCAAGCTGCACCCCAAGTAAATCCACCACCAAAAGCTGCTAATATTAAATTATCACCTTTGTTTAACTTAGATTCCCATTCCCATAAACATAATGGAATAGTTGCTGCAGTGGTGTTTCCGTATTTATGTATATTGATCATTACCTTTTCTGTTGGTATACCCGCTCTATTGGCTGTGGCATCAATAATTCTTAAGTTAGCTTGATGTGGAACCAACCATGCAATATCATCTCCAGTTAAATTATTCTTCTCTAATAATTCAGCACTTACATCTGCCATGCCTTTAACTGCAAACTTAAATACAGGTTGTCCGTCTTGGAATGCATAATGTTCTCTAGCCATAACAGATTCTACACTTGCAGGTTTTAAACTACCGCCTGCTTTAATATGTAAATAATCTCTACCACTACCATCACTTTTCATTATTGCATCCATTACACCATTGCCTTCATTGTTTGGTTCTAATAATACTGCACCTGCTCCATCTCCAAAAATGATACAAGTGGCTCTGTCGGTATAATCAATTATTGAGCTCATTTTATCAACACCTACCACAATTACTTTTTTGTATTTTCCTGTTTCAACAAATGCAGCACCTGTATTTAAAGCAAATAAGAAACCACTACAAGCAGCACCTAAATCAAAGCCAAATGCATTTTTTGCACCCAACTTATCTCCTATAATGTTAGCAGTAGCAGGAAATATCATATCTGGTGTAACTGTAGCGCAAATAATACAGTCAATTTCTAAAGGGTCGAGGTTCTTTTTACGTAGAATTTCCTCGATGGCTTTTACTGCCATATCCGAACTTGCTTTACCCGGCTCTCTTAATATTCTTCTTTCTGAAATACCAGTTCTGCTTCTTATCCATTCATCATTCGTATCTACCATTTTTTCCAAGTCGAAATTGGTTAATTTGGTTTCAGGAACATAGCCTCCAACACAGGTAATGGCTGCTTTAATAGCACTCGACATAGATCATTTTTTAGTTTGGTCTACAAATATCCAAAAAAATGGCTAAGAATCCGCCCAAATGCCCCATTTTTAGTTGCTTTAGTGTTATTTTTGAAGCTATATGATCGCATTTTTACAAGGAAATTTTGTTCAGGTTACTCCCGCCAAATTAATAGTGGACGTAAATGGAGTGGGTTATGAAGTGAATATTAGTTTTCATACCTATGAGGCAATTGCAAAAAAAGAGAAAGGTTTACTACATACTTACCTACATATCACCGAAAATGCACAAGTGCTTTTTGGTTTTCATGAGCAACAAGAGAAGGATTTATTTTTACAATTAATTAGTGTCTCTGGTGTAGGAGCTAGTACTGCAAGAATGATGTTATCTGGAATGTTGCCAGAAGAAATTATACGATCTATTGTAAATGGGGAAGCAAGAAAATTAGAACAGATAAAAGGTATTGGTAAAAAGTCTGCAGAAAGATTGGTTTTAGAATTAAAAGATAAATTAGCTAAAATGCCAACCGCATCTGGAAGTCATGCTGGAGTAGGTACATTTACACAAAGCTCTCCTCATCAAGATGCATTACAAGCATTAGTTGCATTAGGCATTCAAAAAGCAGTTGCTGAAAAAGCAATTGATAAAGTAATTCAAACAGAAGGATCTGAGGTGAGTTTGGAAGGACTTATTAAGTTAGCACTTAAAAATTGTTAAACCTTTCAATCAACTTAATCTATTTTGAAATCGCTACGCATACTCTTAACATTTTCATGTCTACTTTGTTTAAGTAGTAGAGTTCTTGCGCAGTCAAATCTAAACAGAAAAGATTCAGTTAATTATCCTATTAAAGATAGAAGAGCCGACTTCTTATCTCAGCCAAGTAATAATCCTTTTGATATTCGTGATACAAGTTTGGTAAAGAAAAGAGTCGATTATGATCCTACTACCAAAACCTATCAGGTAAGAGAATTGGTGGGTAATAAATTTTTACGAAATCCCAATACCTTAAGTTTTGATGAGTTCTGGAAAATTAAAACCAGAAAAGACGAGCAAGCTTATTTCCAACAAAGAGCCAATTCTTTAGGGGTATTAAATAGAAAAGTAACGCGTCCAAAAGTTAAAGTGTTTGATAGCTATTTTGATAGATTATTTGGCAAGACTGGCTCAGATTTAAAGATTGATATTAAACCAGTGGGGGAGATCAATATTAAAGCTGGTTATCAAGGACAAAGAGTGGATAATCCTACTTTGCCAGAGCGTGCAAGAAGTAATGGAGGTTTTGATTTTGATGCGAATACCAATTTTAGCATGAATGCAAGTATTGGAGACAAATTAAAATTCCCAATTAATTTAAACTCACTTTCTAATCTAGGTTTTGATAATCAAATCAAATTAAGTTACAAAGGGAAGAAAGACGAGATTATTAAAAGTATCGAAGCGGGTAATATTAATTATGTTTCTAGAAGTGTTTTAATACCGAGTACTCAAAATTTATTTGGTGTTAAAACACAATTACAATTTGGCAAATTATTTATTACTGCTGCCATTGCTAATCAGAAATCTCAAAGACAAAGTATGGCTTTGTCTGGTGGTGCGAGTACACAACGTTTTCAAAAAAGATTAGACGATTACGAAGAGAATAGACACTTCTTGTTATCTCAATATTTCAGAGATAACTTCAATAAGTCCATGGCCAATTTGCCTGTGATTAATTCGCAGTTTCAAATTAAAAGAATGGAGGTTTGGGTAACCAATAGAAATGGTCAAACTACCAATGCAAGAGATGTTGTGGGATTAATGGATATTGGTGAACCTGCACCGCATAAAGCTGGTTACAGAACCAGGCCATTGGGTTCTAGTAATATAGGGGATCAATTACCAGACAATAGCGCGAACGGATTATACAGTAAGTTGATCAATAATGGAAGTGCAAGAAACCCGGCATCCGTATCTAGTGTCTTAACAATGGAAGGTTTAAGGTCCGCAGAAGATTACGAAAGAACTTTCGCTAGAAAACTAACAGAGAATGAATATTTCTTCAATCCACAAATAGGTTTTCTTTCTTTGAATATTCCCTTACAACCAGATGAAGTTTTGGGTGTGGCTTTTCAATATACTTATAATGGGAAGGTTTTTCAAGTGGGTGAATTTTCTGAAAACATTGCATTAGATCAAAACAAGGGGGTGCAACAAATCTTATTCTTGAAGTTATTAAAAGCAACTACCCAAAGAACAGATTTGCCTATCTGGGATTTAATGATGAAAAACGTATACTCTCTAGATTTATTTGGTCAATTACAACAACAAGATTTTCAGTTAAATATTTTATACGAAGAACCAAGTGCTGGTTTGAAAAGATATCTTCCTGTAACAAGTAAAGCAGTGGAGGGAAAGTCTTTGATTAAATTGTTGAATTTAGATAGATTAAATAACAGAAACGATCCACAGCCAGATGGTGTTTTTGACTACGTTGAAGGATATACAGTTATTTCAAGAATGGGTAGAATCGTATTCCCATTGTTAGAGCCTTTTGGAAAAGACTTACAAGAGATTGCTTTTAAAGGCTTAGATACGAATATCACTAAAAAATATATTTATCCTCAACTGTATCGTAATATCAAAGCTGAAGCGCAGACTTATGCCAACCTAAATAGGTTTGTAATGGAAGGTCAGGTAAAAGGAAGTAGTGGTGGTTCGGAAATTAGTTTGAATGCATTTAATGTTCCACCAGGATCTGTAAGTGTGAGAGCTGGAGGACAAATTTTAAAAGAGGGTTTGGATTATATGGTGGATTATGGATCTGGAACAGTTAGAATTATCAATCCTGGAATTTTAAGTTCGAATATTCCAGTGAATGTTTCTTTTGAAAATAATATAGGATTTGGTTTTCAAGAAAGAGGATTCAGGGCTTTGAGATTGGATTATATGGCTAGTAAGAATTTTAATCTTGGTTTTTCTTCTACCAGATTAAGTGAGCGTCCTTTCTTTACTAAAACCAATTTTGGTTCTGACCCGATTAAGAACTCTATGTATGGTTTTGATTTTAATTATAAAGCAGATTTACCTGGAGTAACAAGAGCTTTAAATAAATTACCATTCTATACAACTAAAGCGAAGTCCTATTTAACTGCCTACGGAGAAGCGGCATTTTTACAACCTGGCCATGCGCAACAGATTGGTAGAGGTGGTGCAGGTGTGGTGTATTTAGACGATTTCGAAGCAGCAAGAACAAATATTGATTTAAGATTCCCATTCACTGCTTGGGCATTGGCTTCAACGCCATTGGATAGATTCCCAGCAGATGCTGTGTCTGATTCTGTCAATTATAATTTTAGTAGATCTAGATTTTCATGGTACACCATTGAGCCCACATTACAAGATAAGAATGGAGCGAATAATCCTGTTGCAGAAAATTTAGCAGATTTAAGTGACCCAAGAGTTAGACAAGTATTTACCAATGAGTTGTTCCCTCAAAAAACAACCAATATCACCGATGTGCAATTGCCTACTTTTGATATAAGCTATTATCCTAAAGACAGAGGGCCTTATAACTATGATTATAAAAACTTAGATGCGAATGGTAAGCTAAATAATCCAGCAGCTAAATGGGGTGGTATTATGCGTTCTTTGGATCAAACCGATTTTGAAACAAGTGTAATTGAATATGTAGAGTTCTGGGTTCAGGATCCATTTATAAAATCTCCAGCAGCAAAAGGTAAATTGGTTTTGAACTTAGGTAATGTGAGTGAAGATATCTTAAGAGACGGAAGAAGGTTTTATGAAAACGGTATGCCTACTCCAAAGATTCCTGCAAGTATTGATAGTTCTACTTGGGGTTATGTACCAGTGAATCCAATACAAGTTACCAATGCTTTTAGTAATAATCCAGAAGATAGGAAATACCAAGACGTAGGTTTTGATGGCATGAGTGATGCAGAAGAAGCGAGCAAAAGAGCTTATTTAATTAATAAGATCAATAACCAAACCGTAGCACAACAAATTTTAAAAGACCCATCTGCAGATAACTATGTATGGTATAGAGATCCAAGTTATGACGCTTCTAAAACAGGTATACTTGGAAGATATAAATACTTTAATAATCCTCAAGGTAACTCTGCATTGGCAGGAACAAGTCAATTTAGTAGCGCAGCAACTTTACTGCCTGATAATGAAGATTTAAATAGAGACAATACTTTAAACGAGACAGAAGCGTATTTTGAATACGAGATTGATTTACAGAAAAATAAATTAGGGGTTGGAACTACGCGTTATGTAACAGATTCTAAAACAGTGAATGTGACATTGGCCGATGGCTCTAAGGCACAAGAAAATTGGTATTTATTTAGAGTGCCAATTAAATCATATTCAAATAGCTATGGTGGTATAAGAGATTTTAAATCTATTCGTTTTATTAGAATGTATTTAACTGGCTTTGAAGATTCTGTTACACTTCGTTTTGCAAAACTAGATTTAGTTAGAAATCAATGGAGGCAGTTCGCCTATGAAATAGATACCACTGGAGATTATAGAGCTTTGCCTGTAAGTAACACAACTACTGTTAATACATTAGCAGTGAGTGTGGAAGAGAATGGAAGTAGAACACCTGTGAATTATGTAATCCCTCCTGGAATAGAAAGAGTCCAGTTATTGAGTAATAATGGCGTAAATCTATTACAGAATGAGCAGTCATTGAGTATGCAATTGAACAATTTGCCTTCAAAAAGTACAAGAGGTGTATTTAAAACAATGAATATAGATGTTAGACGCTATGGCAGGTTGTCTATGTTTATTCACGCTGAAAATAAAAACACAATTGATATTGTAGAAAAAGGTACCATGACTGCAGTGATTAGAATGGGTCAAGATTTCCAAAACAACTATTACGAGATAAGAATTCCTTTAACTACTACTAAGCGTAAGGCTTATGCAAGTTCGGAAGCGAATTTGGTATGGCCTGAAGAAAATGAATTGAATTTAAGCCTAAACGACTTGGTACAACTTAAATTAGATAGAGATAAAGCGCGTCAATCTTACAATACTATTTATAGAGCAGTACAATCTAATGGCCATACTTATAGTGTAATGGGTAATCCGAATTTAGGTGAAGTGAGAGGAATATTAATGGCTATCGAAAATAGCTCTAACATTCAAAATATGAATGCCGAGGTATGGTTAAACGAATTAAGATTATCTGAATTAGATGAAAGAGGTTCATGGGCTGCATTGGGTAGAATGGATTTGGTATTGGCCGATTTAGGTACAATAGCCGTTTCGGCAAATAATAGAACAGCTGGTTTTGGAAGTATCGAGCAAAAGATGAATGAGCGAGCTAAAACTGGATTATCTCAAATAGATCTTGCAACCAATATTGAAGCGGGTAAATTATTACCTAAACAAGTAAAGATTTCCTTGCCAGTTTTTGCTAGTATTAACAAGACCAACGAGAATCCAGAATTTGATCCATTCAATAAAGACATTTTGTATGCAGACAAAATGAAATCGCTTTCTGGAACTGCAAGAGATTCTGTAAGAAATGCTTCTGCTGATCAGACCACTATTAAGACTTTAAACTTTACTAATGTAAGAATATTGCCGGGTAAGAAGCCAGGTATACTTAGTATTAGTAATGTGGATTTGAGTTATTCATATTCTCAATTAAATCAGACAAGTCCGGTGATTGAGATGAATAAAATGGTCAAACAAAGAGGTGCAATTGGGTACACTTTTAATAACAGCGGTAAATCTTACCAGCCATTTTATAAACTATTCAAGAATACTTCTCCATGGTTTAATTTAATCAAAGAAGTGAATTTCAATCCAACCCCAAGCTTAATTAGTTATAGAACCGTATTTGATAGACAGATGGGAGAGTTTACTCCTAGGGTGATTAATTCTTTTGATGGCACTACAGATAAAGCAGAAACTACTTTTGATAAATATTTTACCATGAGTAGATTGTTTAATATGAGATGGCCAATGACGAGATCTTTGAATGTAGATTTTGCTGCTAATTTAAATTCTAGAATTGATGAGCCAGATGGTAAGATAGATACTCAGGCAAAGAAAGACTCTTTAATGCGTATGCTTTTAAAGGGTGGAAGAAACACCTTATACAATCAAAGGGTTTCTTTAAGATATGATTTACCTACTAATAAATTCCCATTAACAGATTGGATTTTATCTAGCTATAATATTACTACCAATTACAATTGGGTGGGTGCAAGTAGACTGGCTGTAGGTATGGGTAATACTATTGAAAACACCTTCTCTCAACAATTGAATGCGCAGTTCAATTTTATGAATTTTTATAAAAAATCCAAATTCATTAAATCGGCATTATCAGATAATAGATATGCAGCACCACCTAGTAATCCTATAAGTACTAAGATTTTAATTACTAAAGAAGAGGCCTTGGGTAATAAGACTGGCAAAGAAAGAGCAGAGGCTTTAAAGAAATGGAAAGAATCTAGAAAGCAAGAAAGAATAGCACAAAGAGTTTTAAAAGCGAATCAATTATACAATGTACCTGGTCCAGTAAAATCTTTGGTGTCAATTTTAACGATGGTGCAGAATGGCTCTTTAGATTATACAGAAAATTATAATAGTAGATTACCTGGTTACATGAATGGGGTGCAGTTTGTAGATAAAGGATGGAATGGCTTTGCGCCGGGGATTGAATATACTATTGGCTATCAGCCAGATTCTGCTTGGTTAAATCAACAAGAGAAGAAAAAGTACTTATCGAGAGACCCGGCATTTAATATGTTATTCAGACAGGGCTTCGACCAAAAATTATCTGCAAGATTATTGATAGAGCCAATAAGGTCTATGATGATTGATGTTAGATTGGACAAAACATTTACCAAAGAGTATTCAGAACTTTTCAAAGACACTAGTTTAAACTTTGATGGAACTAGGGTGCACTCTAATCCATTGTCTGCAGGTGGTTTTAATATTAGTTATATCGCTTTAAATACTTTCTTTGATAAGCATGACCCCAATATTATTTCTGATCAGTTTAAATCTTTCCAAAATTATAGAACCATTATTTCTAATAGAGTTGCTTCTTCTAATGGTTTACCAACCAATGAAGGTAATTATGCAAAGGGATATGGTCGATATGCACAAGATGTATTAATACCATCTTTTATTGCAGCTTATACTGGACAAGATCCTAAGAAAGTGAATTTATTGAATCAATCTAATACGAGTATTAGGTCCAATCCATTTAGTGGAATGTTGCCTAAGCCTAACTGGTCTTTATTATACAACGGATTGACAAAAGCGAAGTTTTTATCGGAGCTATTTACTAATATCACTTTATCACATGGCTATAACAGTAGTTTGTCCATGAATAGTTTTCAAAGCTCCTTATTATATGCTGCAGAAAACAGAAATGGCAGATCAGTACCTACTTTCTTAGATACAGTAAGTGGAAACTATATGCCTTACTTCTTGATTCCTAATATTACCATAGCAGAGCGTATGGAGCCATTAATTGGTTTAAACCTAACTACTATATCGCAATGGTCTTTAAGATTTGAATATAAGAAAAGTAGAATGTTGGCACTTAGTTTAGTAGATTATCAATTAAGTGAAAATAATAGTACAGAATGGGTAATGGGTACTAGTTATAGAAAGAGAGGCTTGAAATTACCATTCAATATCCCTGGCTTAAATAATAATAAATTAGCCAACGATCTTACATTTAGATTAGATATCTCCTTAAGAGATGTTTTTAATAGTAATAGCAGATTAGATCAAACCAATGCTTATGGTACTGGTGGTCAAAGAGAATTAACCTTGCAGCCATCTATTGATTATGTATTGAATAGTAAGATCAATTTAAAGTTTTACTTTGATCAAAGAAAAGCAACACCTTATATCTCTTCATCACCACCAATGACCAATACTAGGGCAGGGGTGAATATAAGAATAGCACTATAAAAGTGCTATTCAGATGGTTTATTGATTTCAATATTTCTATTAATTCTTTTTAAATGCCCATTGGAACATTAATTTCCAACTAGGTTTTTTACCATACATTAAAATGCCGGTTCTATAAATTTTACCACTTAGCCAAGTAGTAAATAAGAATCCCGCAATTAAAGTGCCCATACTTAAAGCCAATTCCCAATAACTTACTGCACTTGGAACGCCATAGGCAATCCTGGCCATCATGACCATCGGAGAACTAAATGGAATGATACTTGCCCAAAATGCTATTGGCGTATTAGGATTCTGTGTAACCATATTGGTTATGATATAAGAGAAGATCAATGGCATTGTTACAGGGAATAATAAGCTTTGCGCATCTTGAGGATCTTCATTCACCACACTACCAACCGCTGCAAATAAAGCAGAGTAAAATAAATAACCTCCTAAAAAATAGAATATAAAACATCCAATAATTAATGGCCAATTAGCTGTTGCAAAAGTGTGTTGCATCGCATAAATCTGTTTTGCAGATTCGCTTGCGTTGGCCATCCCTGAAGCCATTTGACCATTGTTTTGTTGTAATGCCGTTACTTGTTGTTGAATATCTGAAGGTAAAAAACTAGTTACAGCAGTGGTAAGTGAAATTATCAAAGTAATCCAAAGTACAAATTGCGTCAAACCTACTGCTCCAATACCAATAATTTTACCTAACATCAATTCAAATGGCTTAACACTACTAATAATTACTTCGGCAATGCGATTGGTTTTTTCTTCCATTACTCCACGCATTACCATGGTGCCATATATAAACATAGTTAAGTAAATTAGAAATCCACTTACATAGCCGATACCCATTGCTAAACCAGCATTACTTTCTTTGCTTGACTTGCCTTTGTCTTCATATGCTTTCAATTCTGCAAATTGCGCTGCCTTATGAATTGAATCTAAAATATTTTGTTGAATACCTGCTTCTTGTAACATCTGATCTTCAATAGCATTGTTGATTTTATTAGTAATACTATTTTGAAGCATTAAGCCCATCGATTTTTTCGATCTTAAAATATATTCCGTTTTCTCGTGCCCTTCAAATTTTGGTATGATTAACACATCAGTATAGCCTTTGTCTTTGTAATTAATGGTATCCACGTCTTTAGGGAAACTAAATTCAATTTGTTCTGTATTTTTTAATGCTGATTGAATAAATCCATTAGGGTCTATTACTGCTATCTTTCTATGTTCTATTCCTGAAACAGATACATAGGCTGATGCTGCAATTAAACCAACTATTAATAGAGGCATTAAAAAAGTAACCAATAAGAAACGTTTATTGCTTACTCTGCTTGTATATTCTCTTTGTATAATTAACCAGATCTTATTCATCTGAAATGTTTTTTAAATTTAAATTATAATGCTTGAAATGCTCTTGTGCTTGAATGAGTACCTTCTACTAATTGAATAAAAATTTCATTTAAGGAAGGTAATACTTCATTATATCCCACAATGTTTACTTTTTCTTTTAATAAATGTGCTAATACATCGTTGCTTTGGTATCCTTGATTAATTTTAACCAATGTTTTTTCTTGTGCAGTTTCCACCACAGAGAATATAGCATTGTCTTCAAGACTAATTGCACCAGCTGTTTGCACACTAAAAATATTTTGTTTAAACTGTTGCTTTACATCGGCAACTGTACCATCTAAAATCTTTTTCCCTAAATTGACTAATACAATTTGGTCACAGATTTCTTCTACCTGCTCCATTCTATGGGTGCTGAAAATTATAGTAGAACCTTTTTTAGCCAAATTAAAAATTTCGTCTTTTATTAAATTTGCATTTACAGGATCTAATCCACTAAATGGTTCATCCAAAATAATCAATTTAGGCTCATGTAATATGGTGGTTACAAATTGTAATTTCTGACTCATACCTTTACTTAGGTCTTCTACTTTTTTATTCCACCAAGATTCCATCTCAAATTTCTTGAACCAATATTTTATTTTCTCAGAAGCATCGGCTTTGGATAATCCTTTTAGTTGTGCTAAATACATTGCTTGTTCTCCAATCTTCATTTTTTTATATAAGCCTCTTTCTTCTGGCATGTAGCCAATCTTCTGAATATCGTTGATTGGATCAAAAGGTTTACCGTCCAAAGTAATGGTTCCACTATCTGGATAGAAGATACCTGTAATCATTCTCAGTAGGGTAGTTTTCCCTGCACCATTTGGACCTAAAAGTCCAAAT
>JBJOIU010000046.1:0-16959 GCA_046046935.1 Bacteroidota bacterium | reverse complement strand
CTGCTCCTTTTACCAGCTTTCTGGGTCAAATTATTTCATTGGGGTGAAATCATAGAAATCTATATGCAGAAAACAAGCCAATTAGTGCATTATATTTTCACAATAAGTCCACAACCGCTATATTTTACTAGTATCAGCATCAACTATCTGCTTGTATACTATACTATCTTCTTGTACCTTTGCTTATGGAAAAAAAGATACAATCAGCCCTTATTTCGGTTTTCTACAAAGACGGCTTAGAGCCTTTAGCTAGAACCTTACATTCATTGAATATTACCATCTATTCTACAGGTGGCACCCAAAAATTTCTAGAAGATTTAGGCATACCCTGTGTATCTGTAGAATCAGTAACCGGCTATCCATCTATTTTAGGTGGTCGTGTTAAAACCCTACATCCATCTGTTTTTGGCGGTATATTAGGAAGAAGATACGAAGAGCAAGACTTAGTGGAAATGGCTCAATATAAAATTCCTGCATTAGATTTGGTAATCGTAGATTTATACCCTTTTGAAGAAACTTTAAGAAACACTTCAGAAGAAAAATTAATTATAGAGAAAATTGATATTGGCGGACCTTCTATGATTCGTGCTGCTGCAAAAAATTTCCGTGACTTAGTTGTTTTATCTGCAAAAGACGATTATGCTAAATTAAACCAATTATTGATCAATCAAAAAGGCACTACCACTATTGAGCAAAGAAAAGCATTTGCTGCAAAAGCATTCGAAGTAGTCATGCATTATGATATAGCTATTAGTAATTATTTTAATCCTATTGCTAGCAAAACATTGAGATACGGAGAGAACCCACATCAGATTGCTAATTTTTATGGCAATTTAGATAATTGGTTTACTCAGTTAAACGGAAAAGAATTGTCTTATAACAATTTAGTAGATGTGGATGCTGCTATTGCCATTATTACCGAATTGCCAAAAACAAGTTTTGCCATCATCAAGCATACCAATGTTTGTGGCGTTGCGCAAAGAAATACAGTATTAGAAAGCTGGACAGCAGCATTAGCGGGTGATCCTGAAAGTGCATTTGGTGGTGTATTAGTTACTAATGGCACTATTGATAAAGCTACAGCAGAAGCTATTCAAGAAATTTTCTTTGAGGTATTAATAGCACCTGCATTTGACGCAGATGCAATCACTATATTGTCTGCTAAAAAGAATAGAATTTTATTGCAAACCAAAGAAGGAGTAAGTTTTAAGGCAACCCAACAAAAATCTATTTTAAACGGCACATTAGAGCAAGGTGTTGATGCAGGTAATTTTGCTCAATGGGACGAAGTAGGTGCAAGACCTTGCACGGATAAAGAAAAAGAAGATTTAATCTTTGGCAATATTGTTTGCAAGCATTTAAAAAGTAATGCTATTGCCTTAATTAAAAATAAGCAATTGGTTGGCAAGGGATGTGGCCAAACTTCAAGAGTAGACGCATTAAGACATGCAATAGAAAAAGCAAAGCAATTTAATTTTGATTTGAATGGTGCAAGTTTAGCCTCTGACGCTTTCTTCCCATTTGATGATTGTGTGAAAATTGCACATCAAGCTGGTATAGTTAGTTTTATTCAACCTGGAGGCTCTGTTAGAGACAAAGACAGTATTGAATATTGTGTAAATAATGGATTAGCCATGGTCATAACTGGTCTAAGACATTTTAAACACTAAATAAATGTCTCATCAAAAAAAAGCATACCTAGCCCTCGCTGTCACAAGTATTGTATGGGGAACCACTTGGGTAGCTAGTAAGATGGGTATTAATCATATGCCTGCTTTGCAGCTGGCAAGTATTAGACAATTATTTGGTGGTAGTATTTATATTGTATTCTTTCTTCTTATAAAAAAAGAAAAGCTGCCTACTAAAAAGCAATTCTTATGGTTAATGCCAATGGCGTTTTTAATGTTTGTTTCTTCTAATGGTATAGCAACATATGGCTTACAATTTATAACAAGTGGTTTGGCGGCATTAATTGCGGCATTATACCCACTATCAGTGGTGTTAATTGAAAGGTTTTATTATAAAGCCATTCAAATTACTACGCAGACAATGCTTGGATTATTCTTAGGCTTATTGGGTATTGGTTTTATTTTTTATAAAGACAGTTTACAGGTACATGGTGGTCAATATGCATTAGGAGTTGGATTATCTATGTTTGCTATGTTAACATGGAGTGTTGGATCAATTATAATTTCGAGAACAAAGATTGACCTTAATCCCTATTACTCAATTGGATGGCAGATGTTTTTAAGTGCAGTAACGATGGGCTTATTCACTTATTTTTCTGGAAATTATATTCCAATTAAAGAGATACCTGCAATTTCTTGGGGCGTGATAATCTATATGGTTATTGGTGGTTCTGTATTTGCCTTTATATCTTTCATCTATAGCATGAAACATTTACAAGCTTCTATAGCAAGTTTATATGCTTATATCAATCCAATTGTTGCTATTTGGGTGGGCTCTTTATTGCTTAAAGAAGAGATGAGCTGGAATAGTATTGTAGGTACTATTTGTACACTAACAGGCGTATACTTGGTAAACAATAGTTTGAAAAAACAGAAAGACCCAGTAGAAGCTGTTTCTGATGCAGATGGAATGTAATTACTTCTTATGCTGCTCTCTCCAAAGTTGATTAAAAGTTTTTTTAGGAAATTCCAATGGTGCTCTTTTAGATGACCACCCTTTAAACATTTTATTGATCACCCAGTTTTTTATAGGTGCATTACCCTGATTCATTAAAGTTCTACTTAGTGAAGCTTGCTTCCACATCTTCCATGCAAATTTTTCACCAAAACTACTTTCTCCTATTATTACCGATTCTCTTCTATTCTCTAATAATAGTTCGTGTAGATTTATTTTTACAGGACAAACTTCTGTACAATTGCCACATAAACTAGAAGCATAACTTAAATGCTTATAATCATGCATGCCTCTTAAATGCGGAGTGATCACTGAACCAATTGGGCCACTGTAAGTAGTTTCATAAGCATGTCCACCAATATTTTTATATACAGGACAAGCATTTAAACAAGCGCCGCAACGTATACAGTATAAGGCTTCACGACTTTTTGCATTGGCTAATAAATCAGTACGGCCATTATCTAATAAGATGACATACATTTCTTCTGGACCATCTGTTTCATCTGCTTTTTTAGGACCTGATATAATGCTATTATAAACAGTGACCTGTTGACCTGTGCCAAAAGTAGAAAGTAATGGCCAAAATAATCCTAGATCATTTATAGAAGGAATTAATTTTTCAATACCTACAATAACAATATGTGTTTTAGGCCATGAAGCAGAAAGTCTTGCATTACCTTCGTTTTCTGTTACAGCAATTGCTCCGATATCTGAAATGATAAAATTAGCACCGGTAACACCAATCTCTGCTTGAGTATATTTTTCTCTTAAATTTTTTCTTGCCACCAAGGTTAATTCCTCAGGTGTCATATTAATATCTGTTCCTAATTTTTCTGCAAATAATTTAGCTACATCTTCTTTGCTTTTATGCATTGCAGGTGTAACAATATGATAAGGTGCTTCTCCATCTAATTGCTGAATATATTCACCCAGGTCGGTTTCTACACTTTCAACTCCAATAGATTCCAAATAACTATTTAAATGAATCTCTTCGGTCACCATACTCTTACTCTTCACTACAGATTTGCAAGACTTTTCTTTACACAAATCTCCTATAAAACTCAAAGCTTGTTCGCTATCTTCTGCCCAAAACACTTTAGCCCCTCTTTTAGTAATTTGACTTTCAAATTGCGTAAGATGTAAATCCAAATGTTCGATGGCTTCCCATTTTCTATTCTTAGCTAATTCTCTTACACGGTTTAGGTCGGTGAATTGTGTTTTACCTTTAGGCACAACAGCATTGTACTTACCAATATTAAAATTGATCTTTTTTCTATGATCAAGATCAATCGCCTTGGCGCTACTTTTTGAATCAAATGATGCTGCGTAAATACTCTCCATTATTGCAAAACTACTTATTTTTCTCTTTCAAATGCTGCGCAGTAGCATCTAGGGTTTCATAGAAGGTTTCTCCATATTTTCTGATGATGGATTCCTTTAAAAACACATAGGCAGGTACTTTCAATTTCTTACCCAAAGAACAAGCCGCCTTGCATAAATCTTCTCTAGGTTCATAATTTAAGTACTCAATACCTGGATCTGACTTGCTTTTGGACAATTTGATCGGAAATAGATGGCAGCTAATCGGCTTTTTCCATGGAATTTTACCAT
Source organism: Bacteroidota bacterium (assembly GCA_046046935.1). Lineage (GTDB taxonomy): Bacteria > Bacteroidota > Bacteroidia > Chitinophagales > Chitinophagaceae > Sediminibacterium. The sequence continues at coordinate 12,705 of JBJOIU010000046.1, read as the reverse complement.
CATTATAGGCTTGCTCGAATGCACATTTTATAATCCCCTCTTTGTCTTTATATCCATAAGCACAAATCTTGCCTTCTATAGTTGGTGTAACCCAGCCAAATTCTCTGTCATACAAATATGGACCTACTTGTTTTATCTCTTTAATACCCTCCTTGGTCATATACGGCTTGACAATTTCAAAAAAGTCTTTTACATACTCTTTCTCTTTATTCTCCAATGGCGCACCAGCATCGCCATCTTCACAACAACCTCCCTTACACTTTGTCAAATCGCATACAAATTGCTCTTCTACTACTTGGTCGCTCACTAAAACATGGTCTATAATTATCATAGAAAAAATTGTTTTGTAAAGATAGTTTTATTTCCATCTCAAACTTCGAACCATCTGCTGCATATCTTTAAAAAGATACTGATTAATTGGTGCAAGAGAATCTTCATTTGGACTGGTTTCGTAATACAAAGCTGCTCTCAAAAAATGTCTACTAGAATCTGTCGCAAAAAATTGATAAGAAGTTGCTACATCCCCTCCAATATGAAAAAACACTCCTTTTACTGAATGATTGATCTCAAAAGCAGAGTCTTCAATAAAACTGGCCTTATTATTATGGTTGTTTGCAAATGTATAAGCATCTCTTACCAAGGTATCTAAACTAGCTTTTGGAGAAATACGATTATAACTAATGTATAATGTAGCTCCAAACTGAGGATATCTAATATTTAACCATGCGTCTTTGGCCTTATCAGCGCCAAGATAATCAACTTTTTTATCTATAATAGCATAAGAAGGATAGTCGAAAGAATAAGGATATCCTGCTTCTGAAAAAACTTGGTATTGCTTTGCAGGCAGCTCGAACTGTTGATAGCCTTTGGGTTTAATAACATAGGGTTGATTACAAGCCACCCCAAAAATCAAACAACAAATTAAATTAAAGTACAATCGCATCTGCATTATTGGTATTAATGGGTGCAATAATTAATTGTAATTTATGAATTCTATTTTTTTGAATTTCTAAAACGGTAAAACTAAAATGCTTGTATTTTACTAATTGTTGTAAAACTGGAAATGCACCAGCTAGTTCTAAAAATAAACCAGCAACTGTGTCACTTTCTCCTTTTACTTCATCAAAAAACTGAGTAGGCAAGTCTAAGTAATTACATAGGTCTATGATCGCCGTCTTGCCTTCAATAATATAATGATAAGGATCGATTTTTTTAATCGTAGATTCTTCCTCGTCAAACTCGTCTTTAATATCCCCCACAATTTCTTCCAAGATATCTTCTAGAGTAATGATGCCACTTGTTCCTCCAAATTCATCTACCACTACTGCAAAGTGAATTCTTTTTGATTGAAACTCTTTTAATAAATCTTCGATCATTTTTTGTTCATGTACAAAAAATGCAGGTCTTATTAATGTATGCCAATCAAAACCCTCCTCTTTCTGCAAATGAGGCAATACATCTTTTGTATGTATCATGCCCACAATCGTATCTAGATCTTCTTTATAAACCGGAAATCTACTGTAATTATACTCTTTAATATTATTGAGTAAATCATGAAAAGAAATAGTCTCGTCAACACCATAAACATCCAAACGTGTCTTCATGATTTGTTTCACCGTAATATTTCCAAACTTCACGATACCTTTTAAGATCTTCTTTTCATTTTCTTGCTGATTAGGCGAAGTAGTTAATTCAATAGCATGGTCTAATTCTTCAATACTATAAGTACTACCCATTTTCTTATTGGCCAATCTGTTTTCAATAATATTTGTATACTTTACCATCCAACTACTTGGCTTGGAAAATAAAAAATATACAACCTGAATAATCATTCCAAAGTCTTGCGCAAAACGAATATTATTTTGTGTCGCCATTACTTTTGGCATGATTTCTCCAAAAAATAATAACATTAAAGTAACAGCAATAACTTTAATGATAAACTCAATACCTGGGATAGGTATTTGTTCAAATATAAATGCATGATCAATTAAAATATTGGCAATTAAAATAATGCAAATATTGATAAAGCTGTTGGCGATTAACATGGATGTTAAAAGCTTTTTTGGATCCTCTAATAAATTCACTATTCTTTTTAGGGGCGCATGTTTTTTAGACTTAAGCACTTGTAAATCTTTATAAGAAAGTGAGAAGAAAGCAACTTCTGAACCTGCAATAGTAAAAGATAAAAATAATAAGACAACCATTAAAAACATTAAACCAGTATCGCCTTGTAATTTAGCGAAGTCAAAATAAGCGTTTGCCTGAATTGATAAAAATCCCGAGTGGTAGTCCAATGCTGTGTTAATTTATAAGTGAAAGTTACTATATTTTTTGAAAATCAGATTGCAAGAAATCATTGACTAATTTCGGGAAGGCCAATTTTTGCAATTGCTTGAGATTTACCCAAAGAGCTTTCTTCAAAATAGGAGGCATAGTCAGTAATGGAACAATTATAAATCTTGCTTGTATAGTTTGATGCGTCAACTGCTGTTTATAAGGTGAAAATATCCGAATACTCCCTTTTTTATAAAATTTAGAAGAAATCGTCATTTGGTCATTTAAGAATCCCATAATAGAGGCCTCGGTGATAGAATGAAAGGCTTCTTGTTCTACTAAATAGAACTGATGTAAATCCTGCCAAATGTCCTTGCTGGTTCTTTTTTGAATAAGCCATGTCTTATTAAATTCAAAACAATAAAAATCAAAATTTCTTTTCTTTTTTTGAATAGATTTAATTTTTACAGGCAACTGATTTACTTTATTCAAAGAAAAAGCAACGCATTTATTTTGAAGTACACAATCATTGCAAATTGGCAAGGCAGGTTTACAAACCGTAGCTCCAAAATCCATAATCGCTTGATTATATTTACCAGGATTTTTTTTTGACAAATTCTCTTCTGCCATGCTATTGAAAAGAGCTAGGCCTTCTTTAGCATCTATTGGCGTATCAATTCCATAGTACCTTGCTAAAACCCTGAAAACATTGCCATCTACAACAGCATAGGGTAAATTAAAAGCAAAAGAAGCAATGGCACTTGCTGTATAAGGCCCTACTCCTTTTAAATTCAATAATGCATCATAGGTTGAAGGAAAAATTCCTTTATTATTTTGCACAATCCACTTTGCAGTAAATAATAAATTTCTACATCGGTTATAATACCCCAAGCCTTCCCATAACTTAAAAACTTTTTCTTCTTTGGCTTTGGCTAATTCAAAGATGGTAGGGAAATGAATTAAAAATTTCTCATAATAAGCCCAGCCTTGTTCTACTCTTGTTTGTTGTAGAATAATTTCACTCAACCATATTTTGTAGGGATCTTTCTCTCCTTTCCATGGCATAGGTCGATCATTTTGATGCTCATCCCAGGCTAATAGCAGATCCGTGAATTGTTTTGACATTGAAACACAAAAATCGCCTAAAAATGGGTAAATCTTATTAGAATAAGCCGTTTTTGTGATTTACAGATGATAATTAATTTATATATTAATAAAATAAATGTGTATTTGGCTTAAATTATGCATTAAAATGAATAAAAAATAAGAATATAGTTGCAAAAAGCTAAAAATTGATTTATTTTTAAGACTGAAACCCCAAAAACCAAATCATGAGAAAATCTGATTTAATCAATCAAATCTCTGAAAAAACTGGAATACCTAAAGTAGACGTTTTAGTTACTTTAGAAACCATGTTTAAGGAAGTAAAAGAAAATTTGTCAAACGGCCAGAACATCTATATTCGTGGCTTTGGCAGTTTTATTACTAAAAAAAGAGCCGCAAAAATTGGGCGTAACATTAAAAAGAATATTGCGGTAGAAATTCCTGAACATTTTATTCCAGCATTTAAACCTGCAAAAGAATTTGTAAACGATGTAAAAAGCAAGCGTAAGTAATTACCTTTGCTGGAAATCGTCTTACTTTGAAGAAACCTCAAGTTTTTGTAGTCGCTATTGCCCTAATTTTATTGGGATCACTGTATTTTTTAGCTCCTAGATCTTCGAATGCTCTAAAAGCTCCTGCTAATAATACTACTGAAAATCAATCAGTTACAAATCAGTCTGTCATTGATGGTGCTAAAACCAACCTAAGTGCAGAACAAAAAATATCTTTGCTAAGCATTGAAAATCAACTAAGTAGATCAAAAAGCACTGCTGATAGCTTAACCTATACCATTAAATTGGCGAAATTCTGGGCAGACTCTGCCAATCGACTAGCTCCTTATTTATATTATAGTTACAGCGCTGCTTTGTTGGAAAATTCTGAAAAAAGCCTCACTTTTGCAGCCCAGCAAATAATTAATAATTTAATTACGCCGGACGCACCTCCAGCCCTTCTTCCATGGATGGCAGGAAATGCAAAAGTTCTTTTAGAGAAAGCGTTGGAAATGAATCCAAACAATGATTCTGCTACTATTAACTTAGGCGCATGTTATTTGTTCGGAAATATCTCAGACAACCCTATGCAGGGTATTTTAAAAGTGAAGCAGGTGGTGGACAAGAATCCACAAAATGCTTACGGACAATTTATACTTGCATTAGGAGGCAAAAAATCTGGTCAATATGATAAAGCCATTGAAAGATTTTTAATAGTTACTCAAATGCAACCATCTAATTTGGAAGCAATGGTACACTTAGCTGAATGTTATGAATTAGCCAATAATAAAGAAGAAGCTATCAAGTGGTATACTAAGGTCAAAGATCTAGTACAAATACCAGATGCTAAAACTGCTATATCTAAAAGAATAAAAGAACTAAAGAAATAATATTTTTAATAACAAAAATTATCGGACATGCCTTGTGGTAAAAAAAGAAAGCGTCATAAGATTGCTACACACAAAAGAAAGAAGCGTTTAAGAAAGAATCGTCATAAGAAGAAGAATAAATAGTTCTTATATGATACTAGCGTGTTATTCATTAACACGCTAGTATTCTTTTTAATTTGCAGGCCACATTTCTACTTAGCAACTTTACATTACCTTTTCCTTCCTTCGTAAAGTGGTCCTGTTTCATCAAATGATAAAGCATTAATGCCGCTATAGTAATAGCGCGTATGCTGTTGTTTAAAAGTTGCTATAAGTGAACAAAGAATTAATTATCAATAGTACTGCTGATGGGGTAGAAATTGCCTTATTAGAAGATAAGAAACTAGTTGAAATACACAACGAGAAAATGGATGCCCGTTGGGCTGTAGGCGATTTATACCTTGGAAAAGTGAAAAAGATTATTCCTGGTTTAAATGCTGCATTTGTGGATGTTGGATTTGAAAAAGATGCTTTCTTGCATTATACAGATCTAAGTCCTTATGTAAAATCAATTATCCAGTTTACTAATCAAGCTGTAAATGACAATAATAACTCCTTCGATTTCTCTACATTCGAAACTGCTCCAGAAATTGTAAAAACGGGAAAGATTAGTGAGGTGTTAAATGGCAAGCCTAGCGTGATGGTTCAGATTTTAAAAGAACCCATTGCTGCAAAAGGGCCAAGACTAACTTGTGAATTATCATTAGCAGGAAGATTCGTAGTACTTACTCCATTCAACGATATGGTGGCAGTATCTAAGAAAATTCATAGCGGAGAAGAAAGAAAGCGTTTACAAAAAATCATAGAAGCTATAAAGCCAAAGAATTTTGGCGTCATAGTAAGAACTGCTGCAGAAGGACAAAGCACTGCAGAATTACACGAAGATTTATTATCCTTAATTGCCAACTGGACAGCTATTCAGAAAAACTTAAAAGGTGCTGTAGCTCCGACACGCATCATGAGTGAAGAGAGTAAGACCAATAGCATATTAAGAGATTTACTAAATGAAGATTTTAATAAGATAGTAGTAAATGATAAAAAAGTATATGATCATACTTTAAATTATTTACAAAGAATTGCTCCGCAAAAAACAAGTATCCTGAGTTTTCACAATACTGATAATGATATTTTTGATCAGTATGGTATTACTAAACAAGTAAAATCTGGATTTGGCAAAACAGTAAATCTTCCAAGTGGCGCGTATTTAATTATTGAACACACAGAAGCATTACATGTAATTGATGTTAACTCTGGATTTAAAAGTGTTAGTAATAATCAAGAAGAAAATGCCCTTCAAACCAATATGGAGGCGGCTGAAGAAATAGCGAGACAATTTAGACTAAGAGATTTAGGCGGAATTATTGTCATTGACTTTATAGATATGAAGCTTCCAGAGAACAAGAAAAAAGTGCAAGAAGCTTTGGAAGGATTTATGAAAACAGATAGAGCTAGACATACTGTGTTGCCTATTTCTAAATTTGGTTTATTACAAGCTACAAGACAAAGAATTAGACCAGAAGTCAATATCAATACTTCGGAAGATTGTCCAGCATGTAGTGGAACAGGCAAAATCACTTCTACATTACTATTAGAAGACGAGATGGAAAAGAAATTGTCTTACTTAGCCACTCACGGGCACAAATCTTTGGTTTTACTTGTGCACCCTATCATTCACTCACATTTAACCAAGGGCTTATTTACAAGCATTGTAAAGCGCTGGAAGAAGAAGTATAAGATTAAACTTAAGTCACAGGCTTCTAATGCTAGTCATTTGGTTGAATACCAATTCTTAGATAGCCATCAAGAGCCTATTGTTCTTTAATACAATAGGCATAATTCAATTAGCGAAAGACTATACAAATAAAAAAGGGCCCCGAATTCGGGGCCCTTTTAAGTATATAAACTTCGAGGTTTATTTTCTTTGTAAAGTCAAAGTATTTACACCGTAGTCGGTAGAACCATACTTGATACCAATTTTCAAACCAATATAGCCAGTACAAGAGAATACATAACCATTAGTACCAGTACTTGGGATATATGCACTTGTTTTTTGACCGTAATCAGCAAAGATTACATTATTAGTTGCCAACTTAGCAGCACCTGTTGCAGGATCAACATTAATGATTAAATCAGTAATCTTATCACCATAAGCAGGGTTAGGCCATACTTCAGAAATATTGATTTGGTTTGCACCTGGACCATCAGTAACAGATACTACATCGCCAGCAGACCAGTCAGCCCAGTCATCTTGCATTACAGTATACAATCCAGTCATGCCACCTGTAAACGGACAAACCACAAAAGCAGTCCAACGCATACAAGCCTTATAACCAGCTGCAGATTCCAAAGCACCTACCGTGTTAGAGATATCATAAGTTTTGCCATCTTCAGTTACTAACTGATGATAGAAAGTATAGAATTGACCTGGAGCAAATAAAGCTGCTGTAGTTGTACCATATGCTTTCGCAATTTCAGCACCTGTTGCAGCAATAGTAGTTGTACCAGCCATTGGAACAGTTTTCACTAATTTCCAAGCTTTAGGATCTGCAGAAGATCCTTTGTACACATACAATTTTACTTCTTTGATTTTTACTCCATTATCATATGGGTCAATCTTCACGCCTACTGATGAACCATCAATAGCTGCGAAGTTTAAGTTGGCATTCGTCACAGAGTTCAAGGTAACATAAGCACCTTTCCCTAAGTTTTTAATGTCAACAAATGGATTATTAAGTGCAAGGTCCTCCTTTTGACAAGAAGAAACCAATGCCGTGAAGGCAATTGCAATTAATATTTTATTGAATATTTTTTTCATTATTGTCAAATTTATTAATTGATGAAATTGTCTGCGTTATTATCCCAGAATACTTTTTCTGCTTTAACACCCAATGCTTTTTGAGCTGGCGCATTTAAGTTTCTGTTCACATATACTGAAGGGTAGTAGAATGAACGAATAAAATAACCTGGAGTTGCAGAGTAAACAGTTGGTTGCATATTCTTAGGATAACCAGTTAAACGGTAAGCATTGTATGCTTCCCATCCATTACCCCAAGTAGACAAATAATATTCTTTCATGATAATTTCCAACTTTGCATCATCAGTTGCAGCAGCATCGAAAGAAGCTAATACAAGATTCACATAGTTAGTAATTGTTGCAGAAGTTGCAGCATAAGTAGCACTTGGTGTTACACCTACAGTTGCAGGGAATCCAGTTACTTTTGCCATATTATTTTTGATAGCAGTTTCTAAGCTAGCTCTTGCAGCTGTCATACCACCAGAAATTACTCCAGTTGCAGCAGCTTCCGCTAATTTGAAATGAGTAAACTCAGAGTTCCAAATTGGCAAGATACCAGCACCTTTACCACCCACTTCTAAACCAACCTTAGTGTTTTGGTTTTCATCAAATAAACCACCCGCTGGGTAAATACCCCATGTAGTTCTGAAAGAACCATCTGGAGGAGTACCACTATTATCACCGTGGTCACGACCCCAATAACCTGTACCGATATAACAGAATGGTTGAGCATCTGCATAGTGTGCTGGTTTAGGATAAGTGATACAAGATAAAGTGATTTCATTTACGTTAGCACCAGAAGTGTTTTGACGATAAAAATAGTAACGTTGTCTTGGATCTAAAGTAGTTCCTTTAGCACCAGAAACAGTACCACCATTTTTCTCCGCTACTACAGCCCACATAAACCAATCTCCCATGTACTCACCAACAGAACCTGCAGTATTATAGTTACCGCCGTAATCTGGGTGACGAGAATCTGGAGAAGTTCTGTTAGAACCGTACTTAAAGTTAAAGTCATTAGCAGCTGTCTTGATTAAATCACCAGCAGTTACTAATGTTTGAATCTTAGCAGCAGCACCAGCATCTACTTTACGTGTTTGCATTAACAATTTAAATTTCATTGTTTTTGCAGCAGTAATCCATTTTGCTGAACTATTACCAAAATATAAGTCGTTTGCTACTGCAGCACTTGTTTTACCAAAGTCTACAATCGCGTCATCTAATAATGCTATAGCAGCTGCATAAACAGCAGCACCTTTGTCTTGCGCTGGATTAGGATTTTCAATACCTAATTCTGCTTCAGTCCAAGGGATATCTCCAAAAGCATCAACCATTGTTGCTAATGTATATGCTTTGAAAAACTTAGCCATACCAGAAGCTCTAAACTTATTTTGTTTTTGTGCTAATGGAATTAAGGCATTGGCATTTTTGATAATGCTTGTATAACCTGTTGACCATAAGCCATCAGATGTACCTGGTGAGTATGCATTATTATAAAGAGGTCCAAACATTGCTTGTTGTCTAGTTAATTGACCTCCTAAATTTGATGCATCATCAAAGAAACCTGTGAAAGACAACTGCACCGTGTTCAACAATAAGTCAACATCGGCAGTGTTCACAGATGGGGCATTTGGATTCTCTAATAGAGCATCCAACTCCTTGTTACATGCAACCGTAGTTGAAAATAACGCTAGGATTGCTATAATTTTAAAATATTTCATATTCTTTACTTTTTACTTAGTTAGTATTAAAAGGTTACTCTTACACTTACGCCCATTCTACGTGCAGAAGGACCAGTGATAAATTCTAAACCCTTACCATTACCTACTCCTAAACCATTTGTTTCAGGATCGAAGTGCATGTACTTAGGGAAGTTAGGTGCATAATACCAAAGGTTACTACCATTAGCAGTAATTGATAAACTACCAAACGGCGTTTTGCTCAATAACTTCTCAGGTAATGCATAAGATAAAGACATATCTCTTAATCTTACTACAGTTGCATCAAAAATACCTGCTTGGTCTGGACCAAACACGTTATTGAAGTAACCTTGAGTAGCACTAATTTGAATATTGTTTGGTTCGCCAGCTGCATTTACACCAGGTAAAATAAATGGTGCAGCACGATCAAATTCTGTATCTTTTGTAACACCTCTAGCCAATAAAGATCTAGCAGTTGAAGAATACATATCACCACCACAAGTATAATCCACTTGGAATCTAAATGTGAATGATTTATATGATACGCTGTTGATACCAGATAATTTGTACTTAGGGTTAGGATCACCAATGATACCAATTGAAGTAGAAGCTAAATAGTCACCACCAGCACCAACTAATAATTGGCCATTAGCATGTCTTTGGAAATAATAACCTTTCATGATACCTAAAGGTTGACCGTTGATAGCGAAGTTACCTAATGTAGTATAACCAGCATAAACGATTTCTTTCAAGTCAGAAGGGATATCAGATACCATAGATTGGTTGATAGTCCAGTTACCTGTTACTTCCCAAACCCAATCTTTGTTTCTGATAATCTTGTAAGCTAACTGAGCTTCAATACCCTTGTTAGTTACTTTACCAGCGTTGATTTGTTGAGATGTATAACCAGTAGAAGGATCTAAATCTCTGTTCAAGATTTGATCGTTAGATACTCTTTGGTATAAAGTGATATCTGTACTTAATCTACTTTGGAAGAATTTACCTTCAATACCAGTCTCTGTCTCTGCCATTAACTCAGGCTTCAAATTTGGATTTGGTAAGAAGTTAGGAATAGTGTTAGTATTAATAACACCACCAGAAGAAGTCACGAAGTTTCTAGTAGAAATGCTTAAAGCAGATCTTGTAGAATAAGGACTAGGGAAGTTCGCTGCAGTTGAATAACCTAAACGAACTTTTAAGTAGTTAACATTCTTTTTATTTCTTAAGAATTCAAATGCTTCTGTTGGAATAAATGAACCACTCACATTTGGATAGAAAATGCTTCTGTTAGCAGACTCTAAAGTAGAAGTCCAGCTATTTCTACCACCAACTACTAAGTAAGCATATTGCTTATAACCTAAAGTAGCTGATCCGAAAGCACCAATTGATTGTGATTTAATTTTGTAATCCATATCAGCACCAGACTCGTTCACGATATCGTGTGTAACGAAGTTTGTATGATCTAATAAACCGAATACTAATTGCTCTTTACTTGTTACACCCATTTGGTTGTAGCTTAATTCTCTAGAGTTTACACCAGCTAATACATCTAAATTGAAATCATTGTTGATATCAGTTTTGTAAGTAGTAGTTAAAGTATGGTCTAAGATTGCATTGAAACCAGTAGATGTTCTCATGAAACCTTGAGCGTAATAAGTACCGCCCTTGTTTTGAGCATATAATTGGTAGTTAGAGTAATTATCATAACCAAAACGGTATTGAACTTTTACTTTTTGACTTAAATCATAGTTAGCAGAGATCTGACCGTAGTTTCTGCTTACTTTATCTTGAGTGAAAGAGTTTTTCAAAGTCCAACGTGGGTTTTGAATATCATTACCACCTCTATAGTATACGTGAGAACCATCGATAGGGTTTTGGTATTCTAAGCCCATCAAATCCACAGCAGTTGGAGTATACATAACGTCACCATATAAAGATGGGTTAGACGCTGTAGAACCAAATGAAGGAGAAGTTGGAGGAGATTTAACATCTGTTTGAACGTGGTTGAAAGTACCATTCAATGTTAACTTGTTAGTTAATTTCATAGTACCACCCATAGAGATATTGTTCTTGATAGAACCGTTACCTTCTACGAAACCTTGATCATCTGTATAACCGTAGTTAACATTATAGTTTACATTTTGAGCAGAACCAGCAAAGTTCACAGAAGTGTTTTTAGAAACACCATCACGGAAGAATCTTGGTACGCTATTGTAAAACTTGAATTCGTAATCATTGTTACCCACATATTGAGGGAATGCAGCGTTTAAAGCAGCACGAGAATAAGGATGCGCTACTTTAGTTGCAGGATCAGTAAACTTAGCTCCCCAGTTAGAGAAGAAAGCCAAACCTAAGCTCAAGTCAAAACCACCACCATAAGATTCATTGTACTCAGGTAAGTTAGCTACTTGGTTAATTGCATAAGATTGAGTTACTGTTACTTCGTTTTTCTTTCTAGTTTTTTGAGTAGAACCGTTCTTAGTAGTTACTAAGATTACACCATTTCTACCTAATTCACCATATAATGTTGTCGCACTCAAACCTTTCAATACGTCGATAGACTCAACGTTGTTTGGATCTAAATCCAAGAAACGGCTAGGAGTGTTATTACCAAAAGTAAAACCAGCTTGGTTATTTGTACCACCATCAAATGGAACACCATCAACAACCCATAAAGGTTGAGAGTTACCAGAGATAGTACTTACCGCACGAATTACAACGTTTGTACCAGAACCAGATAAACCACTTGTATTTAAGATGTTTACACCTGGCGCTTTACCGTTTAATAAACGAGCGATATCAATTTCAGGTTTTTGCTCTAGGTCTTTTTTACCAATAGAAGAAACCGCATATCCTAATGCTTTCTTTTCTTTCTTGATACCTAAGGCAGTTACAACCACCTCACTTAAATCTTCTTTCAAAGACTTTAATGTGAAATTAGTTACAGCTTGTGAAGTAGCTTCTTTCTTTTCAAAGCCTACACTTGATACTGTTAAAACAGCTCCAGTCTTCACACTAATTCTGAAAGCACCATTTGCATCAGAAAGTGTTCTGTTTTTTGAAGCACTTTTCTCTGTAATAACAGCACCTTCAACTGGAGTACCTTTTTCGTCAGTTACTTTACCAGTTACAGTTGTGTTTTGAGCGATTGCCGCTTGGAAAGAGAAAAACGCAACAAACAAACACCATAATAGTTTTTTTCTCATGTTGTTGTTTAAATTATAGTTAAAAAAATGTCCCATTTTTAAGAACATAGGAGATAAATATAAGAAGATTTTGGCAAAATTTTAACGATATGGTAACATTTAGAATCAATTTTCGTATATCGTATAATATATTTATTTAATATTATTTAATTAATAAATCTAAATAATTGATTAACAATTATTTAATATTAATTTTTATCACAATAA
>JBJOIU010000045.1:0-17945 GCA_046046935.1 Bacteroidota bacterium | reverse complement strand
AAAAGCTCTTCAAATTGCTTTTTGCCCTATCTATAAATCCATCACTGGTGATTTGACTTATTCTTCCATCTACAGTAAATTTATTATTAATCAAACCTGTTCCAAACAGTAGATTGTTTTTAAAACTTTTAAAAGATCCTACACTATTCTGGGTACTTAAATAAGCGCTAGGATTATAATCATTGGTCATTAAATTCACGCTAGCGCCAAAAGCACCTGCGCCATTGGTTGAAGTTCCAACACCTCTTTGAATTTGTATACTATTTACACTAGAGCTAAAATCAGGGAGATTCACAAAGAAGGTTCCCATACTTTCTGGATCATTGTAAGGAATGCCATTTAAAGTAAAATTTATTCTGGTAGCATCGGTCCCTCTAATTCTAATACCAGTATAGCCAATTCCAATTCCTGCATCTGCGTTAACAATTACAGAAGGCGTATTCTCCATTAAAAAGGGTAGATCTTGCCCATTGTTTAATACTGCAATAGCAGCTTTGTTAATAGTGGATTTTGCAAATGGACTGTTTTCTGCAGCTCTAACGGATAGCACTTCTAAGGGAGGTAAATTTCTAATACTATCTGTAAAGCGACTTGCACTATCTTTTTTAAGACTTTGTGCATTGATTGTCATGAATGGACTGATCGCCAAAATGGACAATAGGATGATTGTTCCCAATAACTTTTTCATTACTTGCTTTTTTAAGTTAAAATATGGGAACAGGAATAACGAGCTATGAGAAGTGCACAATAGGTGCGGTACCTTCCCTTCGCAGGAATTACCCTGTTCAGGTTCAACGGGTTTTATCTCAGCTTTTTACAGCACCCCGAGGACGGGGCAAAAATAAATACATTTTTGCAATATGGGGCTGTAACTTTATGATATGGTTTTCGTTATACAGAAATAAACATCTACTTATGAAAAAATTGATTTGTATTCTTTTGTTGGCTATTGGGTTTAATGCAGTAGCTCAAAAATCTGGCTTAATTTATGATGCACATGCTCAAAAACGATCTGTCCCTGCTTTTAACGCAATAAAAGTGTCAAGTGCAATTAGTTTATACCTTACTCAATCCAATGTAAACGAAGTAGCGGTAAGTGCTTCTGATGATGAGATAAGAGATCAAATTGTAACAGAAGTTGTGGGTGGAACTTTAATTATAAGACTAGGAGAGTCCGGCAATTGGTTCTCTTGGAAGAAATGGGGTAATTACAATACCAAGGCTTATGTAAGTATTAAAGATATCAATGCTTTGTCTGCTTCAGGGGCTTCTAACGTACATATAGTTGGAACTATTGAATCTCCTAAAATCAGAGTTAAAATGTCTGGGGCTAGTGATTTAAAAAATGCCGATTTTAATGTCGGATCACTTTTCATGGAAGTATCTGGTGCGTCTCATTTTAAGGCAAAAACGCAATCAAATAATATTACTTTGGATTGTTCTGGCGCAAGCAATATAGAATTAGCTGGGAATGCGGAAGATTTAGCAGTAGAATGCTCTGGGGCTAGTGATGCTAAATTGTACAACTTAAGTGTAAAAGGTGCAACTATTAGATCTTCTGGTGCAAGCAATGTAACTGTAAATGCTTCTCAATTATTAAAAATGACAGCATCTGGAGCTAGTAATATTAATTATAAAGGAACTGCAAAAGTGACCGAAGTTAATTCATCTGGCGCATCCAATATCAAGCATAAATATGACTAATTGTGGAGGTTTTTGACTGCTTTTATTAAAAAAGCTTTAATTTAAAGTAGTCAAAAACCAAAACCAACGATTATGTCAAAAAACATTGAAACCAACAAGCTATTTGTTGCCAGTTGTCTGGCACTATTAGTGACTTCGCTTTCCTTTGGGATTAGAGCGGGAGTACTTAGCCAACAAGGCATAGATTTTAATTTAGATTCTGCTCAATTAGGTACTATTGCTGCAACTGCTTTCTGGGGATTCCCTTTAGCAATATTAGTGGGCGGAACAATAGTGGATATTATTGGAATGAAAAGGCTTTTAGTATTGGCTTTTCTTTTCCATTTTGCAGGAATAGCTTTAACCATTTTTGCTACAGGCTATTGGACTTTATTTGTCTCAACTTTATGTGTAGGTATTGCCAATGGATTAGTAGAAGCATCTTGTAATCCTTTGGTTACTTCATTGTATCCAGATAATAAGACTACTAAATTAAACCATTTCCATTTATGGTTCCCTGGGGGTATTGTAATTGGCACATTAGTTGTATTCTTATTTAATAAAATTGGATTAGGTATGCAATATCAAGTGGGTATTATGCTTATCCCAACAATATTATATGGATACCTTTTCTCTAAATTAGAGTTTCCTGTTACCGAGCGTGTATCAAGTGGAGTTTCTTCAGCTACTATGTATAAGTCACTATTGAATCCATTATTTATATTCATGTTTATTTGTATGTTCGGTACAGCGATAACAGAATTATTTACTGGGCAATGGATTGATGTATTATTGAAGAATGTAAGTGAAAACGCCATTTTATTATTAACTATCGAAACCGGAATTATGGTTTTAGGTAGAGGATTTGCTGGCCCAGTAGTGAAGAAGCTATCTCCACAAGGAGTATTATTGATCTCAACTATTTTAGCGGCAGTAGGATTATATATTTTAGGTCACAGCGAAGGAAATATGTTATTTGTAGGGGCTATTGTTTTTGGTATTGGTGTTTGTTATTTCTGGCCAACCATGTTAGGATTTGTATCAGAAAATTTACCAGAAACAGGAGCAGTAGGGATCAATTTAATGGGTGGGGCAGGTATGTTTGCCGTATCTATTTACATGATCTTCATGAGCGACTTCTACGATACTTTAGTGGCTGCAAAAATTCCAGCTGGTACTAGTGCTGAAAATTTAGCCGCAGTAACCAATGAGGCTAAGAAATTGGCTGGTCCCGAAATTATTAATGCAACGTTAACTATTCCAATTATATTAATTGTGGCATTTAGCGGTTTATATATCTATATGAAAAGAAAAAAAGCAGTGGCTTAACACTGTTTTCAAACCATACAAAAGGAAGCCTCTCAAGAAATTGAGGGGCTTTTTCTTTATATAAACTTGTTTTAGAAGGAATATTGACCTACCTTTGCCCTCCAAACATCGCGAGGTAGAGCAGCGGTAGCTCGTCGGGCTCATAACCCGAAGGTCGGAGGTTCGATCCCTTCCCTCGCAACTAAAGTAACCCGCTCCCGATTCTATATCGAGAGCGGATTTTTTTTCTAGTAACTTTGTGTAGAATGCACTTATATGAAAGTCGGATTTGTAAACATATTTGGGAAGCCTAATGCCGGTAAAAGCACTTTACTGAACGCCTTAATGGGCGAGAAAATGGCTATTGTCTCTTCCAAAGTTCAAACTACTAGACATAGAATTAAGGCCTTTTTAAATAAGGAAAACGAATATCAAGTTATTTTTTCAGACACGCCAGGCATTATAGATCCCAAGTATAAGCTTCATGAGAAGATGATGGGTGCGGTTAAATCCGCTTTAGAAGACGCTGATTTAGGCCTATTAATGGTAGATATTAGAGACAATTTGGAAGAAGTAGATGCCATTTTCTCAGGCTTAAGACTGAAAGTGCCTTGTATTGTAGTATTGAATAAGTCCGATTTAGCTACTGGTCAACAGGTGAAAGAAGCGCAAGCATTTTTTAAAGAGAAGAAATATTGCCATAGCATCATTACACTTAGTGCATTGAATAAGAGTGATATAGAGAGGTTATTGAAAGTAATTTTAGAATTAGTACCAGAAGGAATTCCTTTCTATAGTCAAGAAGACCTGAGTGATTTGCCTACTAAGTTCTTTGTAAGTGAAATCATCAGAGAGAAGATATATGGCTTATTTGGGGAAGAGATACCTTATCATACTGCTGTTTTAGTAAATTCATACAAGGAACAGCCATTGTTGATCAAGATTCAAGCTGATATTGTGGTGAATAGAGAGACACAAAAGGCGATTATTATAGGTGAAAAAGGAAAGATGATTAAGGAAATAGGCGTGCAGGCTAGAAAGGACATAGAGGAATTCATTGGCTCTAAGGTATATTTGGAATTATTTGTGAAAGTGAAACCAAAATGGAGGGACAATGATTTGAAATTAAAAGAATACGGTTATCAATAAAATACAAATAAATTTATTTAATATATTGTTTATCAATTATTTAAATAAGTTTATATGAATATTAAAATGAAATTATTATGAGCTATACAGTAGCCATTGTTGGAAGACCCAATGTAGGAAAAAGTACTTTGTTTAATCGCTTTTTAGAAGAGCGCAAGGCCATTGTGGATGATATTAGTGGTGTAACAAGAGATCGTCAATATGGCGTTACGGACTGGAATGGTAAATCATTTAATGTGATAGATACGGGCGGTTTTGTGCCAGATTCTAGTGATATGTTTGAGACAGAGATTAGAAAGCAGGTTAGAATTGCTATTGACGAAGCCAATGCTATTATTTTCATGGTAGATGCCGCGACTGGTTTGACCGATTTGGATGATGCCATGGCTGATATGCTAAGAAGAACTACCAAGCCGGTTTATGTAACCGTTAATAAGGTAGATAATTCAACTCGAGCATTAGAGGGTACCGAATTCTATTCTATGGGATTTGAGCATAATTTCTTTATCAGTTCTATTTCAGGAAGTGGAACTGGTGAATTATTGGATGCTATTACTGCAGATATGAAAGAAGAGCCTACAAGAGCAGTCGCAACGGAAGACTTACCTGAGGGTGCTGAACCTGAAGAAGCACCTGCAGTGCCTAAAATTGCTATTATTGGTCAACCTAATGCTGGCAAGTCTAGTTTGCTAAATGCCATGATCGGGCAGGAGAGAACAATTGTAAGTGAAATTGCAGGTACCACTCGTGATACCATTCATACTCATTACAATATGTTCCAAAAAGAGTTCATGTTAATTGATACTGCTGGTATTAGAAGGAAGAATAAAGAGAAGGATGATTTAGAGTTTTACTCTGTCATTCGTGCCATCAAAGCCATGGATGAAGCGGATGTTTGTTTATTGGTCTTAGATGCCGAAAAAGGGGTAACAGCTCAAGATTTAAGTATTTTTAGTCTAGCCATAAGAAAGGGTAAAGGAGTGGTTGTTTTGGTAAATAAATGGGATTTGATTCCAAAAGAGACCAATACAGCCCGTGACTATGAAAAGAAGCTAAAAGACAAACTGGCACCTTTTACAGATGTGCCTATTTTATTTATTTCTGCAACCGAGAAAACTAGAATCTTCAAAGCCATAGAAATCGCTTTAGACGTATTCGAGAATAAACATAGAAAAATTGCTACTTCTAAATTGAATGAGATCATGTTGAAAGTCATTGAGAAGTACCAAGCTCCAGTTGTTAGAGGGCATGTAATCAAGATTAAGTTTGTGCAGCAATTACCAACTAGGGTGCCAAGCTTTGCCTTTTTTACCAATTTCCCTGATGACATTAAAACCCCTTATAGAAATTACCTTGAAAACCAAGTAAGGGCCAATTTTAAATTTACAGGGGTGCCTATTCGTATCTACTTCAGAAAGAAGTAGTTATGATATATTTAACCAAGTTTTGAGTTATTTTTTAAAAAAAATATAAAAAAATTAGTTAAAATTTGGTTGATAGAAGCACTGTTAATATATTTGCACACGTATTTTTAATACCAAACTTAAAAAAACCTGAAAATGAAAAAAGTATTCGCAATCTTCGCTATCGCTGCATTAGCTGCTTGTGGTGGCGCTTCTACTGAAGCAACAACTGATACTGCTGCTGCAACTGTTGATACAGCTGCTGTTGCTGTTGATTCTGCTGCTGTAGCAACTGATTCAACTGCTGTTGATTCTGCTGCAACTAAGTAATTAGAAGTATAAAACTTCTTGCAAGAAGGTCCCTCCGCATGCGGAGGGATTTTTTTTGCCCTTATCTTCCATTTTGGCACATATATTGCATATATAGTAAACTCATAAATGTAGTTGATCTGACTAACGTATATGTCAAATTGGCTAATACATTTATACTACATACTAAATTGATTGACAGTGAATAATATACTTTTTAAGACAGAAGAAGAGAATGAATTTATCCCGCTTTTTTCGTTTAATGAGCAGGATATGGAAAACGAGCCGGAATTAGAAATGGAAGAAGTGATTCCCATTTTACCTTTAAGAAATACAGTCTTATTTCCTGGAGTGGTAATTCCTATTACCGTAGGTAGAGATAAAAGCATTCAGGCAGTTAAAGCTGCTTTCGGAAAAGATAAATTAATTGGAGTGGTTTCTCAGATGGATGGGAATATTGAAGATCCTACTGCTGCAGATTTATGTAAGATTGGTACAGTGGCAAAAGTGATCAAGATGATTAAGATGCAAGACGGAGGCACGACGATCATTATCCAAGGAAAGAAAAGATTTGAACTTATTGAGATGGTAGCTATCGATCCATTTTTCAGTGCAAAAGTGGCCATCTTAGAAGAAGAAAAAATGAGTAAAGAAGATCAAAATTTTCAGGCATTACTTGCTACAATAAAAGATTTAGCGACTCAGATTATTCAACTTTCCCCGAATTTTCCTTCGGAGGCTGCGATGATTTTGAAAAACATAGAGAGTCCATTATTCTTAATCAATTTTGTAAGCAGCAATTTGAATGTTACCATCAACGAAAAGCAGGCATTACTTGAACAGCACAATATTATTGTTAGAGCCGAAAAATTGATTCATTTTTTACAACAGGAATTACAATTTGTAGAGTTAAAAAATAAAGTTGCTAATAAAACTAGAACAGAATTAGATAAACAACAAAGAGATTATTTTTTACAACAACAGTTGAAAAGTATTAAGGACGAATTAGGTGGTGATCCGAACGAGCGTGAGATTGTTGAAATGAAGAAGAAGGCCGAAAATAAAAAATGGCCAGATACAGCTAAAAAATTATTTCAAACAGGCTTAGAGAAATTAGAGCGTATGCATCCAAGTACGCCTGACTATTCTGTGGTGTATAATCACTTAGATTTATTATTAGACTTGCCTTGGTTAGAATATACAGATGATAACTATGATTTAAAAAATGCAAAGAAGGTATTAGATAATGATCATTATGGAATGTCTAAGATCAAAAATAGAATTATTGAATATTTGGCTGTGCTGAAATTAAAAGGGGATATGAAAAGTCCAATCCTATGTTTCTTAGGTCCTCCAGGTATTGGTAAGACATCTTTAGGCAGATCTATCGCACATGCCATCGGAAGAAAGTATACTAGAGTAAGTTTAGGGGGTTTGCATGACGAGAGTGAAATCAGAGGACATCGTAAAACCTATATAGGAGCGATGCCTGGTAGAATCATACAAAGTATAAGAAAAGTAAAAACATCTAATCCAGTAATGATATTAGATGAGATTGATAAAATTGGTAAAGATTTAAGAGGAGACCCTTCTAGTGCATTATTAGAAGTTTTAGATCCAGAACAAAACCATAGTTTTTATGATAATTACTTAGAATCTGAATATGATTTAAGTAAAACCTTATTTATAGCAACAGCCAACGATATTAGTCAAATTCAACCCGCATTGAGAGATCGTTTAGAAATAATTGATTTAAGTGGCTATGCAGTTGAGGAAAAAATTGAAATTGCTAAGCGACACTTATTGCCTAAACAAAAAGAAGCGCACGGTTTAGATAAAATCAATTTCAAAATTCAAGATAGCGTATTAGAGAAGGTTATTGAAGACTATACAAGAGAAAGTGGGGTAAGAGAATTAGATAGACAGTTAGCTTCCATTATGCGTTATCAAGCTAAAGAATTAGCGTATAAACATAAAGTAAAGCCCACAGTAAGTAAAGCAGATTTAATTAAAATATTAGGTCAATCTAGATATAGCAATGATTTATATAAAACCGTAAATATGCCAGGCGTAGCTGTTGGTTTAGCTTGGACATATGTGGGAGGTGATATATTATTTATAGAGACACTTCTAGCTGAAGGTAAGGGAGAGTTAAAGTTAACAGGTAATTTAGGTAATGTAATGAAAGAGAGTGCAACAACGGCATTAACTTATCTACAAGCTAATTTCAAAAAGATTGGAGTTGATCCTGAATTATTTAAAACTAAATCTATTCATGTACATGTACCTGAAGGCGCAGTTCCTAAAGATGGTCCGAGTGCAGGCATTACCATGTTAACAGCGCTGAGTTCTGCATTTACTGGAAGAAAAGTAAAGCCTTATTTAGCGATGACAGGAGAAATTACTTTACGTGGTCAGGTATTACCAGTAGGAGGTATTAAAGAAAAAATCTTAGCAGCAAAAAGAGCAGGTATGAAAGAAATTATATTATGTGCTCAAAATGAAAAAGATGTTAAAGAGATTGATCAAAGTTTTATAAAAGGCGTTCAATTTCATTATGTAAAAACCATGCAACAGGTTTTAGATCTTGCTTTGGTTTAAACAAATATGCTAGATTTGCTATATGTGCAAAAGTAAAATGAAATCATTGATCAAAATAATATCAGTTAGTATACTGCTATTAAAGTGGTCTAATTCATTAATTGCACAATCTATTGGTGGCAATGCGGTATTTAATTTTGTAACACTTTCTAGTTCTGCAAAGTCAACCGCTTTTGGAGGAGCGAATATTAGTCATTTAGATACAGATTTGGGGATGGCCAACTATCAACCAGCTTTTTTGAACAATACAATGGATGGTCAAATTCATCTAAGTATAAAGCCATATCTAGCATCCATCCATCAATACAATTTTAATGCTGCAAAGCATTTAAGAAAGGCAAATACCACTATAGGATGGGGTATTCAATATATGGATTATGGTACCATACCAATGACAGATATCGCTGGCAATGAATTAGGGAGTTTTAGGCCAAGTGAGTATGCTTTACAAATTAGTGCTGCAACTACTTATCAATCTAATTTTCAAATAGGAGCGAATCTAAAATTAATTCAATCTACATTTGGTATTTATCAATCAAACGGAATAGCAGCAGATCTTGGGATTTTGTATAAACCATTTAATGGATTAACACAATGGGCTATTCTTGTGAACAATGTTGGTATACAATTAAAAAAATACAATCAAAAAGAAAATCTCCCATTTAATATTACAGCAGGAGTTTCAAAAAAATTAGCTAATGCTCCTTTTGAGTTTTCATTGACTGCTCAAAGACTTTCTGTTTGGGATAATACTTATAATGATCAAAACCTTAATTCAATAGAAGGGTATGCCAGTCCAACAAAGCTCCAAAATATTTTTAATCACTTGATATTAGGCTCTTCTTTGCAATTGGGAAATGCAGTTAATGTTATTGTAGGTTATAATTTTTTAAAACGATTTGATTTGAATATACAAAATCAAGCAAATGGTTTAAATGGTTTTAGCACTGGTTGTACTTTTAAAGTGAATAACATACAATTGCAATACGCAAATGCTTTTTTCCAAAATAACTTGAATCATCACTTAACTGTTATTTACCGATTGGGTAAAAAATACTAACCTTTTTTTGCTGGTAATATTGCTTTTGGTTTTTGCGCTTCTTTATTTGCAGGCGTTTTTTTAGTGGGTGGTAAAGGATTTGAATTTACTGGGGCAGTAGGAGCAGGATTTTGATCTGGAATAACATAATCAGACTCTGCCTTGATTTCTTCATCTTCCACTGGGATATCGGTTGCAGTAGTATCTTGTCCAACAAAATTGATATTTAAATCTCCCATGCCAGAAGGTTTGTCAAAGCTTGCATTAGGATCTAAATTACATGCAGGATCATTGGCTACTTTTGCCATAAAATATGCCCAAATAGGTAATGCACCATGTGCACCTTGTCCAAAATAGTTATCTGTAAATCGAATATATCTATCATCTGCACCCACCCATGCCCCTGCTAATAATTGTGGAGTATAGCCCATAAACCATAAATCGCTATTATCATTGGTGGTTCCAGTTTTTCCAGCAATAGATTGGGCATTGATACCAAAAGAATACATACTTCTTCCTGTTCCTTTTGATATTACTCCTTGCATCATATTAACAACAGAATAAGCAGTTACCTCATTAATAACTTTTCTTCTTTGAGGGGAGAAGCTTTCTAGTACATTGCCATTTTTATCTTCGATTCGATTAATGAAAAATGGTTGTGCATTATAACCACCTCCTGGAAACATGGTATAGGCTTGAACCATTTCAAATAGAGAGATTTCTGCAGATCCCAAAGCAATACTTGGGTAGGCAGGGATCTCTGTTTGAATATTACATTTCTTTAAATAGTCTACAAATTCTTTGGCTGCTTCATTACCTTTTGGATTTATCTGTTTCATTATGTAAGCAGAAGCGCAGTTTCTAGATTCTGCCAATGCTTGAGCCATTGGCATAGACATGCCTGTACAAGATTTAGGAGTGTTTGGTACCATGCCGTATCCGTCAAAGCTTTGTTGCTGATCTTGTACAATACTAAATGGCGTAAAGCCAGATTTTTCTATAGCTAGTGAATACAACAATGGCTTCATTGTAGAGCCAACTTGTCTTTTGGTATTTTGGTTTACGTGGTCGTATTTAAATGTTTTAAAGTCTACACCACCTACCCATGCTTTTACTTCTCCTGTAAATGGATCAACCGCCAAGAAGCCTGTTTGTAATATTTGTTTATGGTATTTCAATGAATCCAAGGGAGTCATTGTGGTATCTATAAATCTATTTTTATTATAAGCAAATATGCGCATGTTTACAGGCTCGTCAAATGATTTTCTAATGTCTGCATCTTCAATATCTTCTGCCTTCATTTTCTTCCAACGATCTGTTTGCTTGATTGCTAGTTCCAATAAATTATTAAAGTCTTTCCAAACAGTTCCGTTCTTAATATTGTTCTGTTGATTGAAAGCTTTTTGCAGATAGGACATATGTCTAGCTACTGCTTCTTCTGCATAGTATTGCATTCTTGGATTAATAGTGGTATATATTTTTAATCCATCTTTATATAAGTTATAATTATCTCCGTTGTTTTTCTTGTGCTCTTTACACCATTTTTTCATAAACTCTCCTAAGTTCATTCTAAAATAGGGTCCAAGACCATTGTTCTCATCCAATTTTTTAAAATTAGTCACCACTGGAAGTGCCTTTAATTGTTCTGCTTGTTCTTGGCTAATATATTTTTGAGTAGCCATTCTGTTCAATACTAAGTTTCTTCTTTCTAAGGCTAATTTAGGGTTTCTGTTAGGATTGTATTTTGTTGGAGCATTAATCATTCCAATTAATAAAGCGGCTTCTTCTACTGTTAATCTATCGGGTTCTTTTTGAAAAAAAGACCTAGAGGCATTGCTTACTCCAAATAAATTTTCACTAAATGGTACCGTATTTAAGTATAAAGTAAGGATTTCTTGTTTTGTGAAATTTCTCTCAAGTTTAATCGCAATTATACTTTCTTTTATTTTCTGAATAACACGTAATAGTTTGTTTTTGGTACTCCAGTTATCTGTAAATAAATTTTTTGCAGTTTGCATGGTAATCGTAGAAGCACCCCCTTGACTTCCTAAGAAAGCTACAGCTCTTAATAACCCCTCCCCATCAACACCATAATGGTCATAAAATCGCTTATCTTCTGTTGCTACCAATGCTTGAATTAAATAGGGGCTAAGGTCTCTGTATTTAACACTAATACGATCTTCCAAATAAAATTTACCCATCGGTGTTCCATCTTGGGCATAGACTTGACTTGCCAAAGAGGCAGTTGGATTTTCAATATCATCCAAATCTGGCATATCACCAATCCATCCAAAATTGAGTAATAATATGAAAAGCGCAAATACTCCAGCTGAAATGAAGTACCATTTCCAAAATTTTCTAGTGCGTCCAGTGCTTTGTTCAATTTTTTGGCTCACGTAGTGTCTTTTAATTATTTATAAATATTTTTTAACATGAATTCTTTATACAGTAATAAATCTTCATTGCTACTAATTTGCATGATATTATTCTTCCCAAAAATAAATATTTCATACTGTTTTTCAGGTATAAAAGAGATCAATTCTGATTTAAGCCTTGGTCTTATTTTTTGAGTATATTGAATACTTTCTTTTTGATTGTCAAATGGTCCAACCCATACAATATATGTGTCTTTATTAAATTGGACATAAGTTGCATTTAATTGCAGTTTATTAAACTCATCATTGTTTAAATTGTCAAAAGCAATTTGTGCTTCTTTTGCAAAAACTTCTTTAGAACCTTTTATAATCATTGCCATAAAATGTTCTTCAGTACTATCATTGACAAACTGAATACTGCTTTTGGGAATGATTGGCAAATTGGTGGCAGTTGAGCTACTATCGATCTTTGGGATAGCGTTTATAGGCAAGGAAGTATTTGGTTCAACTATCGAATTGTAATTACTTGTTGGAATGATATTTACTAATTCGCTTAAGTAGGTTTCTGTCTTTTTACGATTCTTTAATTCAGTAATAATATTTTTAGCTCTTTCTCTAATAAGTTCATTTTGATTTTGAACAATGATAGAATCTAAAATAATCATTGCTAAACTATCTTTTCTTTGTTGTGCGTACATTTTAACCCTAATGAATTGATAGGGTGTATTCCATTTGGTTCTTTGAATACTTTGGCTAATTTGGGTATGTGCTTTAGCCAAACTATCCCATTTGCCAATTTTGGACAAAAAATAAGCATTATTATAATTATTCACTGCGTTAGTGCTATTGGCCATTTTACTTGCAGCTTCTTTCTGTTTACTTGCATAAATACCGGTAGGGTACTTCTTTAAAACATTTGCAATAATGGCGTCAGATTTTTCTTTTTGATTGTCATGAATATATTGACTGGCTAAATCCAATAAGGCTCTTTCTGTTTGGGAGGAATCAATATCCCTTTCAATAAGTTTTCGATACAAGGGTAAGGCCTTGTCAAAATCGTTTAATTGAAGTAAAAAGAGTTGAGCATTTTGTAATACAGCATTATTCCATCTTTTTAATGATTCATCTAAACTACTGTTATCACTTATTGGCTCGATAGTGTTAAATTGGCTATTTGGTTCTTGTTTAGAACTATCTTTTATAGTATTGATAGATCCGCTTAATGAAGCTATACTATTATTAGCATAAGCAATATTGCCACTTGTTTTTCTTCTCCATTGATCTACATTAGGTCTTTCTCCCCATTTTTGAATAAAAATTTGTTTGCCATTGGACACAGCGTTTTTATTTTGGAAATAAAAATCATTATTAGGTTTATTATTATTTAAATCATTTAATGGAGCTATATAATCAGTATTGTTTTCTTTTTTGGTTTCTGTAAATAGCTGACCTATTGTTTTGTTTGTTTGATCTTGTCTTTTTATCCAGTTGTTGAATATATTTTTTCTTAGTTCTTCAGGTTGTTTATATATAAACAATAGGCTGTCTTCTATTTCAATTTTTTCTTGATTCAAACTTATAGAGGATATCCATTTTTTTCTTGATAAAATAGATTCATAGTTTGGATTCGTTTTAAGTATACCAGATAGGCTATCGTATGCCATTTTTGCAATCTTATAACTACTCATTTCATAATGAATACTCCCCAGTAATTCAAATGCTTTTTGCTTCTGCGTTAAACTATTGCTACTCTTTTTTACAGATTGAATTAACCATTCACTGGCTTGTAATGGATCTTTATTTTGAATAGCCAATTGCGCCATTTCAAAATAAATTATGTCAGCATAGGGGATGTATTTGTCTTTCTTGGTTAGTTTTTCTAATTTTTCTGTTAGTTGTTTCCAATCAGTATTGCCTTTCCCTAATTCATATTGAATCATATTTATTTTAGCATAAACACCAAGAATAGGATTAATTGCTAACTGACTAGCTTTTTGGTACCAAGGGTAAGCTGTGCCTTTCTGACCAACTTTGTCGTACAATTGAGCAATTAAAAAATACCATCTTGCTTTTACAATGGCATCTGGAGCATTGGGTAATGCTTTAATTAGATTGCTGGCAGCATTTTCATAAGACTCGCTTAAATAATATCCATAAGCTAATTGTTCATATAAAAAAGGGTATAATTTTTTGGGGAAATAGGCATCAGATTTTAAAAGTTCTAATAAGCTAAGTCCTTCATTGAGTTGATTGGTTTCAAAATAATTTCTAGCCTGCCAAATCATGCTTTCATTTCTAACATTTTCATTTTCCCAAATTCTATTCGTCTGAGCAGTAGCAATACTAAATTGACCTTTTGTATTTCTAATATTACTTCCAATAGGCAAGTCTGCGCCATTATCTTTTTCGTCAAATGAATAATTGATAAATTGTAAAATACTGCCTGCAGTATCAAAATTCTTATGATATAAATAGGCTTTAGCCATTAATAAATAGGCGTCATCTACCCAATTGTTTCTTAGATCATGTAAAACTATATTAGCATTTGACCTATAAATTATAGAATCTATATTGTACTTGGCTATATCGCTTAAATCATAATCATAGAAGTTCAATAATTTAGTATAGTCATCTTGGAATTGGATTCTCGCTTTTGAAATCATCTCATTTAACTCCTCTTGGCCATTAAAAAAATAATTGTATTGCGCTACTGTGTTTTGATAAGCTCTTCTTCCTAATGTGTATTTTTTATTAAGCAGTCTTTCATAAGGCAGCGGCTTTTCTATTTCTTTTGGAAGTGCACTGTTAACTGTTTTGTTCAATTTTGATTTTACAGAATCAGCCTTACTGAAAATAAATTTATTGATCTTCTTTTGATTGGAATCTAAAATACTGTTTAGTTTTTTTACAATTTTGGTATTGTTTATATCCAAGATTGGTTTAGTGGTGTCTTGTGCACTTGCAAAAGAAATGGATCCTATAAAAGCCAATAGGACACAAAGCAAGCCATTTGCTTTAGAGGGTAAGATTTTGAAAGCTTTATTCATGGATTTAAGACAACTTAAAAATACAGTTAATTTGCTTTATTTACGGTAGAAACAGTCATTTTTTGCATTATTGTTTTATCTTTAACTAGCATTTATCAATATGGCAAAATTTGACATAAATAACACCTTTAAAAGACGTAGTAATACCTATAGACTGGTTATTACCAACGACGATACTTATGATGAAATTTTAGCTTTTAGGTTGTCAAGAAAGTCTGTTTATATTGCCTTTAGCATTAGCTTCATTTTATTAGTTGGATTAACCATTGCCTTGATTGCTTTTACTCCCTTGAAATATTATATACCTGGTTATGGAACAAAGGAGAGTAGGACTGCTTTACAATTGCTTAAAATTCGAACAGATTCCTTAGAGCAATCCATCCATTACAAAGAACAATATTTAGAGGGATTGAAAAAAGTGCTTTCAGAAGGCAATTCCAATCAGTTGGATACTATACCATTGCAATTACCAGAAGGGCAACCTTCTTTTGATTAAACAAGATTCCATTTAAGTGAAAACACCATTCAATAAACCCTCAAATTTTCAGTGGACAAAATTTGCTGGCTTAGCTAGTCAATGGGCTATTGCATTGATTGCTTTAATGTATTTCGGAAGGTTTGTAGATCATACATATTTAAGTGTTGGTTCCAAGCCAATGTTTATATGGATTTTACCTTTTTTATTTATTTTACTTTCTTTATATAGAATTGTGAGGGACACTAAAAACAAATAGTATGCTTTCATTCAAGAAATTTTTACCTGTATTGGCTTTGTTTATGTTTATCAATGCTGTAGGCTTATATTCCATTTATTATCTGTCAATTGAAGGTGTAAAAATGCCTTTTATTTTAGTGGTGAATGCTATGTTATTTGCCTTGTCTTTTTTTAATTATCGAAGGGTGTTAAATATGGATATTTCGAAGCCTAATCAAATGGTACAATCAGTTATGATAGGAACAATTATTAAAATGATGGTTTTTGCTGTAGCTGCATTAGTATATGCTAAGCAACAAAAAGCACCTGTGGGTTTAACTAGTTTGTTTATGTCAATGGGATTGTATCTGACTTATACGTATTTAGAAATTCAATGGACTTTAAAGAAGCAATAATCTATTTTGGCAAAAGTTGAACATCCTTTAGAAGCTCTTAGGCAGTTCTTGCCAGACGGTTCATTTGATCCAGTGGTGCAATTAATTCATCATTATAAAATACATCTTACAGTAACTAAAGCAAGAAAATCTGTTTTGGGAGATTATCGACATCCATTCATGGGAGCGAATCATAAAATCTCAGTGAACGGAAATTTGAATCAATATGAATTTTTAATAACACTCTTACATGAATTAGCGCACTTGCTTTGTTATGAGCAGTATAAAAATAGGGTAGAAGCACATGGACAAGAGTGGAAGGGAATTTACGGTAATTTATTAGCTCAATTTATTCAAATGGATTTATTTCCAACTGATATTAAAAACTGTTTATTAAAAACACTTAAAAACCCTGCCGCTACTGCTAATGGTGAGACAAAGCTACTATTGGTTTTAAGAAAGTATAATGCAGTTCAGAAAGAAGGTGTTCAATTAGTTGCTCATTTACAAGAAGGTACTTTATTTGAGGCTATGAAGGGTAAAGTGTTTAAAAGAGGTAAGAAACGTAGAATAAGAATTGAATGTATTGAAGTGGCCACAGGGCATGTATATTCTTTTAGTGCATTGACCGAAGTAAAAGTGATACAAGAGGTTTAAAATACAAAGAGACTTTAAAAATATAAAATAAAAATGCCAACGATTAAGTTGGCATTTTAAAAATCATTAGAGGAGAAGACGCACATGCGTCTGATGAAAGAAACTAAGTTGCAAATAAAAACTACGCAACGGCTTTCTTCACTAGATCTGCTGCTTCGCTCAATTGAATAGCTGATTGAACTTTCAATCCGCTTTCATCAATTAATTTTTTAGCTTCTACTGCGTTGGTTCCTTGTAATCTTACAATAATTGGAATATTGATATTACCTAATTTGTTGAATGCTTCAATAACACCTGCAGCAACACGATCACAACGTACAATACCGCCGAATATATTAATTAAAATAGCTTTTACATTTGGATCTTTCATGATGATTCTAAATCCAGCTTCAACTGTTTGTGCATTTGCAGTACCACCAACGTCTAAGAAGTTAGCTGGCTCACCACCACTTAACTTGATCATATCCATTGTGGCCATTGCTAAACCTGCTCCATTCACCATACATCCTACATTACCATCTAGTTTAACAAAGTTCAAATTAAATTCACCTGCTTCTACTTCTGTAGGATCTTCTTCTGTTACATCTCTCATTGCTGCGATGTCTGCATGACGCATTAAAGCGTTATCGTCTAAACTCATTTTACAGTCAACTGCGATGATCTTATCGTCTGAAGTTTTAAATAAAGGATTGATCTCTAACATTGCGCAATCCAATCCAACATAAGCGTTGTATAAGTTTGTTACAAATTTCACGCAGTTTTTCATTGCTTCACCGCTTAAACCTAAATTGAAAGCAATTTTTCTTGCTTGGAATCCTTGTAAGCCTCCACCAGGGTGTACCCACTCTTTATAAATTTTTTCTGGAGTGTTATGCGCTACTTCTTCAATATCCATTCCACCTTCTGTGCTATACATTACTACATTCATTCCCTTAGAACGATCTAATAAAATAGACAAGTAAAATTCTTTTGTTGGTTGAGGGCCTTCGTAGTAAACGTCTTGAGCTACTAAGATTTTGCTAACCAATTTACCAGCAGGGCCAGTTTGGATAGTTACCAATGTTCCACCTAATATATTTTTAGCAAAAGTTTCGATATCTGCTGCAGATTTACCAACAGCAACACCTCTTTGCTCTGTACCTTCTATTTTTCCTTTACCACGACCACCCGCATGAATTTGAGCTTTAACAACGGCAAATTTGTTATTGGTATCGTTGGCAATTTTATGGTATGCTGCAACAGCGGCATCTACTGTCTCAACTGCCACACCTTCTTGCACTGGCAC
>JBJOIU010000044.1:0-18063 GCA_046046935.1 Bacteroidota bacterium | reverse complement strand
AAGTTGGGCCATTTTGGTCTTCCAAATCTTAAGTATACTGGTCCATGATAAGAAGCTACTGCTTTTGTTGCAGCTTTGGTTTGATTATAATCACAAGGTACAATCACGGTCATACCTGGTAACATTTTCATCAATCCTATATCTTCTAATATCTGATGTGTTGCGCCATCTTCTCCTAATGTTAATCCTGCATGTGATGCACAGATTTTTACATTCTTATCTGAATAAGCAACTGATTGTCTAATTTGATCGTACACTCTACCAGTACTGAATCCAGCAAATGTAGTTGTGTAAGGAATTTTGCCACCTATTGTTAAGCCTGCAGCAATGCCAATCATATTGGCTTCTGCAATACCTACTTCAATAAAACGCTCTGGCATTTCTTTCATTAATGGTCCAAGTTTGAAAGAACCTGCTAAGTCTGCAGTCAATACAACTACTTCTTTATTTTCTCTAGCAATCTCTAAGATGCCATCACCAAAACCGGCTCTGGTTTCTTTTTCGTTTTGTACTACGATATCTTTTGCGTTCATATTTTTAGTTTTCGAATGTTGAATAGAAATAAGGTGTTTTTGCTTCAAACTCTGCAGCACATGTATCTACCATCTTGTATACTCTGGTAATACCTAATGCTTTTCTTTTTTCGTACACTGCATCGTCGTTGGTATTGCCTTGTAACAATTTTGCAATTTGCATATCACTAAAGCCATGCTTCTTTGATTCTTTTAAAATCTCTGTTGGCAAGCTATCAATAGTATGCTTCATTAATTCTTTTTCGATATCACAGATGATTCTGATTTGATATAAGAACCAATTATCAATACCCGTTGCTGCTGCAATAGATCTTACTGTTGAACCCTGCATTAGTGCATCTTTGATTCTGAAGATTCTATCCCATTTTGGTGTCTTAATGTATTCCATTAAATCTTCGTTCTTCATCAAGCTCTTTCCGTAATAGCCTAAACCAATTGCTTCGTTCTCTAATGATTGACATGCTTTTTGGATAGCTTCTGTAAAGCTTCTTCCAATCGCCATCACTTCTCCTACACTCTTCATTTGTAATCCTAATGTATCATTCGCTCCTTTGAATTTATCAAAGTTCCATCTTGGTACTTTTACAATTACATAATCTAATGCTGGTTCAAAATAAGCAGAAGTGGTTTGCGTGATTTGATTTTTTAATTCATCCAAGTGGTATCCAATTGCCAACTTAGCAGCAATTTTTGCAATAGGGTAACCTGTTGCTTTTGATGCTAATGCTGATGAACGAGATACACGCGGATTAATTTCCACTGCTATTAATTCTTCTGTTGCTGGATTCAATGCAAACTGCACATTACATCCTCCAGAGAAATTACCTAAACTACGCATCATCAACATCGCTTTGTTACGCATTTCTTGGAAAGCTGTATCGCTTAATGTCATCGCAGGAGCTACTGTGATTGAATCTCCTGTATGCACACCCATTGGGTCTAAGTTTTCTACCGTACAAATAATTACAACGTTGTCTGCCTGATCTCTTAATAATTCTAATTCATATTCTTTCCATCCAAGTACTGCTTTCTCTACTAGTACTTCATGCATTGGAGAGGCTTTCAATCCTTTTTCTAAAGCTGCATCTAATTCACTTGCATCATGTACGAATCCACCACCTGTTCCACCTAAGGTAAAGGATGGTCTAATTACTAATGGGAATCCTATTCTTTGTGCAATTTCTTTTCCTTCTAAAAAACTATTGGCTACCTGACTTGGCGCTACTGCCATTCCAATTCTCACCATCAATTGTCTAAACTTCTCTCTGTCTTCTGCTGTATCTATCGCTGCCACATCCACACCAATCATTCTACAATTATATTGTTTCCATAATCCTATCTCGTCTGCTTCTTTACAAAGATTTAATGCTGTTTGTCCACCCATTGTTGGTAGTACTGCATCAATTTGATTTTCTTGTAAGATTTGCTCTAAACTCTCAATGGTCAATGGTAATAAATACACTTTATCTGCCATCATTGGATCGGTCATAATAGTAGCTGGATTACTATTAATTAAGATCACTTTGATCCCTTCTTCTCTTAATGAACGAGCGGCTTGTGAACCAGAATAATCAAACTCACAGGCTTGTCCAATAATGATGGGTCCAGAACCTACAATTAATACGGATTTGATGGATGTGTCTCTAGGCATGGTACAAAAATATAAATTGCGCAAATCTAAGAAAAAATAAGCATACATTTACCAGAATTCAAGCATTATGGCAGTTATAAAAGAAGGGTCTAAAGCTCCTGCGTTTAAAGGGGTGGACCAAAATGGAAAAAATGTGGCTTTGGCTGATTTTAAGGGTCAAAAGTTGGTTTTATACTTCTATCCAAAAGATGATACTCCGGGTTGTACGGCGCAGGCCTGCAATTTGAGGGATAATTATAAGAAATTATTGAAAAAAGGCATCGCCATTCTAGGCGTAAGCGTTGATTCTGTAGCTTCTCATGGCAAGTTTATTGCCAAATACGAACTACCGTTCTCTTTGGTGGCAGACGAAGACAAGAAAATTGTTGACAAATACAATCTTTGGGGTCAGAAGAAATTTATGGGCAAAACCTATATGGGTACTACCAGAACGACTTTCTTAATTGACGAAGCAGGGATGGTGATTCATATTATAGAGAAGCCAGATACCAAAGCGCACACTGAAGAGATTCTAGAATTGAGTGGATGGTAATTTAGGAGGCAATGGTATAAGTAATCCAACTTAATACATATGCTAGACCTGTCATCATAAAAAATTGTACAACCGGCCATTTCCATGTGCCGGTTTCTCTTTTTACAATAGCTAGTGTGCTCATACATTGCATAGCCAATACATAAAATATCATTAATGACAAAGCCGCTGCCAAACTATATACTGGTTTACCGTCGGGCCATACTGCAGATTTCAATTTTTCTCTTAGACTTGTATTGTCATCTTCTTCCACACTATATAAGGTTGCCATGGTGCCTACAAAAACTTCTCTTGCAGCAAATGAGGTTACTAATGCAATGCCAATTTTCCAATCGTATCCTAATGGTTTAATTATTGGCTCTATTTGTTTTCCAATAATTCCTGCATAGGAATTAGCTAATTTATCTGTATGGTATTGTTTTTCTAATACTGCTGCATTGCTTGGGTTAGCTTTTACTGCTACTTCGTAATTTTTTTGCAAAGTGTCGATTGTATTAGAAGGGCCGTAGCTACTTAAAAACCAAAGCGCAATACTAATAATCATAATTACTTTTCCTGCATCTGTTACAAATATTTTTGCTTTTTGTAACATCGTCATCCCAATATTTCCCCATCTTGGTGCACGATACACTGGCAACTCTAAAATAAAATAACTCTTCTCGGTTATTTTAATAAATAGTTTCAATACAAAACTTGCTAATAGGGCCATCACTATTCCAAGTAAGTATAATCCCATCATTACCAAACCTTGTAAACTTAAAAATCCGAAATACATTTTCTCGTCTATCACCAAAGAAATTAATATTGTATAAACTGGTAGTCTTGCACTACAAGACATAAATGGTGTTACCAATATAGTGAGTAATCTTTCTTTTTTATTTTCAATATTTCTGGCACTCATGATCGCAGGTACTGCGCATGCAAAGCCACTGATCATAGGCATTACACTCTTTCCATTGAGTCCAACTTTGCGCATTAGCTTATCACTTAAAAAACTGATACGAGCCATATAGCCAGTATCTTCTAATAAAGTAATAATACCAAAGAGTATCATGATTTGTGGTACAAATACTACAATACCACCTAGTCCTGCAACAATTCCATTCACTAATAAATCCTGCCACCAAGCGGAAGGCAAATGCGCGTTTAAGTATGTAGTTAAATTAGTAAAAATCCACTCGATACCTTCCATCGGGAATTTCGCCATCCAGAAAACCGATTGAAACAATAAGAATAAAACGGTTAACAAAATAAAATAACCTCCCACTCTGTGTAAGAATATATTGTCCAATCTGTCTGTTCTTTTTTTCTTAGCAGTGGGATCGGGTTCTGTCACATTGCGCTTCATGATTTGCTGTATGCGCGTATACCTTTCTAATATTTCTGCTGCCTGTGTTTTAGTATGATTGAAATTATGTTTGATCTCTATATTTTCAATCGTCTCTTGCATTTCTGTCTCTAATGGAAATGTTTCATGATGCATTAAATAATGTAGTGCAGCATAATCACTATGTGTTGGATATAATTTTTTGAAATCATCTATCGCTGCTGCTGCTAAATTTTTATTATCTATAAAGCTCTCCTGTGTTCTTGATCTGGGTGTTGCAATTATTTCTTGAATAACTTCTTTTAAGGCGGTTAATCCTTTATTTTTTCTGGCATCTACGGCCACCACTGGTATACCTAAATCTTCTTGTAATCCTGCCACATCTATTTTGATGCCCTTCTTTGCAGCCAAGTCATTCATGGTCAATGCCAATACTACTGGAATTTTCAAATCGATGATCTGACTACAGAACAATAAATTTCTTTTTAGATTACTAGCATCTGCAACTAGTAATATTACATCTGTTTTTACTTGCTCATCTACCCCCATTAGAACTCTATACGCTACCCACTCATCTTCTCTTTTTGGATAAAAACTATATGTACCTGGTAAATCAATTAAAGTGCTAGCATAGGGGCCAATTTGTACATCTCCCGTTTTCTTATCTACTGTTACACCGGGAAAATTGCCCACTTTTTGATGAAGGCCTGTCAATGCATTGAATAGGGAACTTTTTCCGCTATTGGGATTCCCCACAAGTGCAATATGTATACCGGCTTTCATAAGGGGGCAAAGCTAGCTTTTAAGTTTATGCGTTACTTACGAAATTAGAAATTGAAAAGCTGTAAATTTGTGACATAAATCAGCATTTATGAGAGTTTCCGTTATTCTAATCGCTTTATTATTGCCTTTCTTAGGATCTGCCCAAAAAGGTAAAAAAGCAGACAAAGCTTTAATCAAAAATTTACAAGAGCATGTTCAATATTTAGCGAGTGATGCTTTAGAGGGTAGAAGAGCAGGTTCTATTGGGGAAGAATTAGCGGTAGACTATATCGTGAAAGCCTATCAAAAAATAGGTTTGAAGCCTGCTGGTCAGGATGGCTTTATCCAATCTTTCCCTATTGATGAAGGGAAGAAATGGGCGAGCAATGCTTTTTTAGAAATCAATAATCAAGTACCTGTTATCAATAAAGATTTTTTTCCTTTATCTAATAGCGGTACTGGTGCTTTGCAATCTGATGCTGCTATTGTTTTGAACGAAGCAAAACAAGTTTGGTTTAAAGATTTGGGTGAAGTTTTGGAAGACAATAAGACCAATCCACATTTTGACATGACCGATTGGTTGTATAAAACCACTGCAGAAGTTAAAGCTAAAGGTGCGACTGCTTTGTTTCTTTTTAATAATAGTGCTTTGGTGGATAATATTCAATTTAATAAATACGATACTGCCAAAGCATTGGATTTGCCAGTGATTTATTTTACTAAAGAAGGTTTTGCTAATTTCTTTAAAGATGAAACGGGCACTTACGAGGTAGAAGCGAATGTTCAATTTGAACACCCAAGTCGCACTGCACACAATGTAGTTGCTTTTATAAATAATAATGCTGCCAATACGGTGATTTTAGGCGCGCATTTAGATCACCTAGGATACAATGAAGACAAAAATGGCTTGGATTTAAATAAGGAAATTCATAATGGTGCTGACGATAATGCCAGTGGTACTGCAGCTTTACTTGAATTAGCTAAAAGTCTTTCTAAGAAATCTCCAAAGAACAATAACTATTTAATTATTCATTTCTCTGGAGAAGAATTAGGCTTATTGGGTAGCAAGTATTGGTTAGAACATCCAACTATGCAAGCCAATTTTAACTACATGATTAATATGGATATGGTAGGCAAGTATGACACTGCACGTAAATTAACGGTGGGTGGTTATGGTACTTCTGCTAATTGGTCTTCTATCTTAAAAAATATTTCTACCGATTTAATCACGCATTATGATAGTGCTGGCACTGGTCCAAGTGATCATGCAAGTTTCTACAGAAAAGATATTCCTGTTTTATTTATGTTTACTGGCAGTCATGCAGATTATCATAAGTCTACTGACGATGCTGATAAAATTAATTATGTTGGTGAGGCTGCGATTGTGCGTTATGTGCAAGACATTGTGCATGCAGCAGATGGTTTGGGTAAATTTGATTTCTTAAAAACCAGAGAGCAATCTATGGGCAAGAGCACTAAGTTTTCTGTTAGTCTAGGGGTTATGCCAGACTACGCTTTCACAGGAACTGGCGTTAGAATTGAAGGATCTAGTGCAGGTAAATTAGGGGAAAAATTGGGCTTAAAACAAGGTGATATCTTATTACAAGTAGGCGACTATAAATTGATTGATGTAATGAGTTATATGCAAGCCTTGAGTAAATTTAAGAAAGGGGATAAAACTGTTTTAGTGATTAAAAGAGATAAGGAAGAATTGAAATTTGATATTCAATTTTAATCTTTCACATTGCTTATTTTTGAGTAGGATTATTTGTAAAAATATTTTTGATGAGTGCAAAACTAATTTTAGATCAGGATGCCATTAATGAAAGCGACTTTGAAGGATCGCGCATTTTAGGTATTACTGCACCTATTAAAAATTATCAGTTTTGTATTTTACTCAATCAATACATGGGTTTTGAATTTAGGTTTAATCCCAATCATGAGATTGCACTGAAGCGTAAGAATAGAACATACTATTTCTCTATGTATGAGGGCACCGAGCCTTCAACCAGCATTCAGCATTTTGTGTACCACAATCAATTTGATGGTGAATACTTATTACCCGAATTAAAACACATGGATTTTATTTGGTGGATAAGAGGAGAGTGGATTGAAGACGAAAAAGTAAATGACATCTTACATACTATTCGAAATATCAAAGGTGTTCAATTAGTTGCTGAACTCACTCCAGAACAAATTAAAAACAAGGGTCACCTTATTTTTGAATAATAATTCTTTTGTCTTCGTATGTTACACATTGGCCAATTGGGTCAGTGTATTCAATACCTGCTTCTTTTAATGCCTTTTGGACTTCATTGAGTGCTGCTGGATCTACTGCAATTAATAATCCTCCATTGGTTTGTGGATCGGGTAATAATTGAAATGCTTCCATTACATTGACGCCAGGTTCAAATTTCACTTCTTTACTATAAGCATTCCAATTTCTTGAAGTGGCATCTGGTATTGCTTTTTGTGCAATATAAGTTCTTGCTTCTTCAATAATTGGGATTTGCTCATAACTAATATTTGCTTGAAGATTACTTCCTTCCATCATTTCATGCAAATGTCCAAGTAGTCCAAATCCTGTTACATCTGTCATTGCATGAACCCCTTTTATTTTCCCCAATGCTTCACCTGCTTTATTGATGGTAGTTAACTGTTTTAATAGTTTTGATAAATCTTGTTCATTGATTAATTCTTTTTTCTGTGCTGTGGCTAAAATACCAACACCTATCGGCTTAGTTAATATTAAAACATCTCCAGCTTTTGCAGTATCGTTTCTTTTCAAATTTTCTACTGCAACTATACCATTCACAACTAATCCAAAAATAGGGTCCTGACTTTCAATACTATGTCCTCCTGCTATTACAATACCCGCGTCTGCACATGTTTTTCGAGCACCTTCCATTACTTGCGCTGCAACACTTGCGGGTAATGTTGCTAATGGCCATCCTAAAACAGCTAATGCAAAAATGGGTTTACCACCCATTGCATATACATCACTTATTGCATTGGCTGCTGCAATTTGTCCAAAGGCAAATGCATCATCTACAATAGGCATAAAAAAATCTGTAGTAGAAATGATCGCATTTTTTTCATCTATCTGATATACTGCTGCATCATCTTTACTATCATTGCCCACTAACAATTGTGGAATTTCTTTTCCTACTTTATGGCTTGCTAAAATTTCCGATAATGCAATTGGTGCCAATTTGCATCCGCATCCACCTCCTTTAGTATACTGTGTTAATTTGATCTCCATAATGGTTTCATTTTTTCTATTGTTGCTGCATCACCCACTTGTATCCAATCTTGTATACTTTCTGTTAATGCTTTACTTAATTCGGTCTGCAATCTAGCTATTTCCCATTTTGTTCCGGTGATTTGTTGCAAAGAAACCGGATTGGGTGCATCTGGGCTAAAACTGGTTTGATTGATATTGAGGCCTATTCCGATCACGGCCCAGGTCCACTCTGTTCCTTTTAGGGTGTTTTCTATTAATATTCCCCCTGCCT
This sequence comes from Bacteroidota bacterium, assembly GCA_046046935.1. Lineage (GTDB taxonomy): Bacteria > Bacteroidota > Bacteroidia > Chitinophagales > Chitinophagaceae > Sediminibacterium. The sequence continues at coordinate 9,743 of JBJOIU010000044.1, read as the reverse complement.
TTCTGTCACGCCAATAAATATCATTGGGTAATTTTATACTGGTTTCGCCTCCTGCATGCTGCATAAAAAAGCATTTTGCGGCTATAGCCACCGCTGCTGAAAGGCCTTTTTGGTCTTCGGGAGACCAGTTTTTCGCTGGATTTAGGCTTTTTAGTTCCAAAACATAGCTGCAAAGAAGGTTTTCTCCCTTTTCACTCTCCCAAACCCTTCCATGTTGTCCCTTTCCATGGGTCTGAAAAGGGGTGCTATAACAACTGCCAGATATGGCTTTACCCAACCTGATTTGCTCCATGGCATAGATATTGGTACTATCTACAGAAGACAGTTCTATGAGCGGCGCTCCTATTGTGATAATTGGTGTGGCAGGTAGCAAAGAATTGTTATTTTTGTAAAGTTAGGCATTCAACCATTAAATTATTAGAACTATTGGAACCTCTTTCTTCTTTAAAAGATCGTAAAAAATCTCCGACACAATTAACACGTAGTAGTAAAATTTTCAAAACCATTATCGCGGCCATCCAAGATAAGAAAGGTGAGAATATTATCAGTTTAGACCTAAGAAAAGTGCACGAAGCTGTAGCTGATTTCTTTATTATCTGCGAAGCAAACAACTCCCCTCAATTAAAAGCGATTATCGACAATATCGATTACGAAGTGAAAACCAAGTGCGACGAATTACCTTATAAAACTGAAGGTAAAGCTGCAGCACAATGGATTTTGATTGACTATATCAATGTTGTTGTGCATGTGATGCATCCAGACGCTAGAAAGTTTTACCAATTGGAAGAAATGTGGAGCGACGCGGATAGCAAAATGCACGACCTCTAAACTAATTTATATTTTACTTGTTTATATAAGTACTTAAAGCATTACAATGATACCTGAAAATAAACCGAAAAACGGCGGTCCTAAATTGCCTAAATTCAATATCTATTGGATTTATGGCTTAATCGCGCTTTCTTTATTGTCTGCGCGTTTCTTTCAAATTGCACCTGATGTGGCTACACTATCTCACAACGAGTTTGTGAAATTGATGGCTAGTGGTGACGTAGAAAAATTTGTTAAAATTGAGAACAAAAAAACAGTTCGTTTTTATATCAAACCAGATAGTGTTCAAAAAGCGTTTTATGTTCAAAAGTTCAAACAAAAATTAGCGAAAGAAAAAGTTAAAGGCAATTATTTATTTGAATACAAAGTCGACAGTTGGGATTCTTTCAATAAAGAATTAGAAGCGATTTATACTAAGTATGCAGTGGTGGATATGCCTGATAGTTCTGCTGTAGAAGAGAACGATTGGTTTGGTCCCATTGCGAACACCGTGTTTTCTTTAGTGTTAATTGTAGTGGTTTGGGTTTTAGTGATGCGCAAGATGGGCGGTGGCGCTGGTGGTAGCGGTGGCCCAGGAGGTATTTTTAATGTAGGTAAATCTAAAGCTACTTTATTTGAAAAGGGTGGCACTAAAGTGAATATTACTTTCTCTGATGTAGCTGGATTAGAAGAAGCGAAAGAAGAAGTAATGGAGATTGTAGATTTTTTAAAGCATCCAAAAAAATATACTGCATTAGGTGGTAAGATTCCTAAAGGTGCTTTGTTAATTGGACCTCCAGGTACTGGTAAGACTTTATTAGCTAAAGCAATGGCTGGTGAAGCACAGGTTCCTTTCTTTAGTTTGAGTGGTTCTGATTTTGTGGAGATGTTTGTGGGTGTGGGTGCTAGCCGTGTGCGTGATTTGTTCAAGCAAGCTAGAGAGAAAGCGCCTTGTATTATTTTTATTGATGAGATTGATGCGATTGGTCGTGCTCGTGGTAAGAATGCCATGATGAGTAATGACGAACGTGAAAATACTTTGAACCAATTATTAGTGGAGATGGATGGATTTGGTGGTGATACGGGTATTATTATCTTAGCAGCCACTAACCGTCCGGATGTATTGGATAGTGCTTTGTTAAGACCAGGTAGATTTGATCGTCAAATTTCTATCGATCGTCCAGATGTAAAAGGTAGAGAAGAAATTTTTAAAGTGCATTTAGGACCCATTAAAGTTTCTGAAAGTTTAGATATTCATAAATTAGCTGAGCAAACTCCTGGTTTTGCTGGTGCTGATATCGCGAATGTTTGTAACGAAGCTGCTTTGATTGCTGCACGTAAAGGAAAGTCTGGTGTAGAGATGAAAGACTTCCAAGATGCTATTGATAGAGTGATTGGTGGATTAGAAAAGAAGAATAAAATTATTTCTAAGGACGAGAAAGAAGTAATTGCTTACCACGAAGCAGGTCATGCGATTTGTGGTTGGTTCTTAGAACATGCTTATCCATTATTAAAAGTAACCATTGTGCCAAGAGGTACTGCTGCTTTAGGTTACGCGCAATACACGCCTAAAGAGCAATACTTATATACTATTGAGCAATTAACTGATCAAATGTGTATGACTTTGGGTGGTCGTGCTGCTGAACAAATTTTCTTTGGTAAAATTTCTACAGGTGCTTCTAATGACTTACAACAAATTACTAGAATGGCTTACTCTATGGTAACCACTTATGGTATGAATGATAAAATTGGTAATGTTAGTTTCTATGATCCTTCTCAAGAAAATACTTTCCAAAAACCTTTTAGCGAAGAGACTGGAAAAATTATTGATGAAGAAGTACGTAAGATGATCGATGCAGCGTATCATAGAACTTTAGCTTTATTACAAGAAAGAAAAGCTGAAGTAGAAAAATTAGCTCAAGCCTTATTAACTAGAGAAGTATTGCATAAGTCTGATGTAGAAGAATTAATTGGCAACAGACCTTTTGAAGAGAAGACAACTTTAGAAGTTGCTGAAACCGAAAGTTTTGCTCCTTCTGAAACAACTGTAGAGCAGGCTACTAATGCTGATATTATTGATAATGCGAATGCTACTATTGATGCGGCGGATGCTTCTGGTAATAATGAATAATATTTTAATGAATACTATTTCAAATGGAATCACAGGGTTCAAGAAGTAAAATATTAAACAAGATTAAGCAGGCTTTGAAAGATCCTGTTCCAGTGCCTTTCCCAGAACAGGTAGCAGACACTCCTATTTTTTTACCAACCGAAGAAGAATTGACTATTGGTTTTGCTGAAAAATTCACCGAGCTATTAGGCAAATTTGTTTATTGTGCAGATGAAGCAGAATTAGTGGATCAATTAACTAAGCTTATTCATTCACAAAATTGGACTAAAGTATATTCTCGAGAAACGGGTTGGTTGGATGATATGAAAGAATACAATTTTGATCCTGTCAATTCGGATGATTTAGATAGTTGTGATGTTGCCATTACATTATGTGATCATTTAATTGCAAGAACGGGCACGATTGTTTTAAGTAGTAATCAATTAAGTGGGAGAACTGCCAGTGTATATGCACCTATTCATATCTGTATTGCTTATACACATCAATTAGTATTTGATATCTCAGATAGTTTACAATTATTTAAAAACGAAGAAGCGCATTTACCTAGCATGATTAGTTATGCTACGGGTCCTAGTAGAACGGCCGATATTGAAAAAACATTGGTAGTGGGTGTGCATGGTCCAAAAGAAGTATATTGTTTCTTAGTAGACAAGGCAACTGATTAATTTATTTAAATCCAAGTTCATGGAATTGGCTGCTGGCAAAAAAGTTTATTTTCTTTCTGATTTTCATTTAGGTGCGCCCAATGAAAAAGCTAGCAGAGTGCGTGAAGACAATGTAGTGCGTTTTTTACAGTCAGCTAAAGAAGACGCTGCAGCCATTTTTATTGTTGGCGATATTTTTGACTTCTGGTTTGAGTATAAACATGTTGTTCCAAAAGGTTTTGTGCGTTTATTAGGTTGCTTGGCTTCTATTAACGATGCAGGCATTCCCATTCATATTTTTACAGGCAATCACGATCTGTGGATGCAAGATTATTTAACCAAAGAAATTGGTGCGCAAGTTTATTTTGCACCGCATGAATTTGATTTTTCTGGTAAACGTTTTTTTGTAGCACATGGTGACGGTTTGGGGCCAGGAGATGAGGGCTATAAATTTTTAAAGAAAATATTTACCAACCCAATTTGCAAGTGGATGTTTAGATGGTTACATCCAGATTTGGGAATTAAATTAGCCAACTTTTTTAGTACACAAAGTAGAATTAAGACGGGTAGTGCAGATGAAATATTTTTAGGAGAAGACAAAGAGTGGTTAATTATTTATTCAAAAGAATTAGCCCAAACAAATAATGCACAGTATTTTATTTTTGGACACAGACATTATCCTTTAGACTTGAAGATTTCGGATACCGCTAGATATATCAATTTAGGCGATTGGATTAGATCTAATACCTATGCCGTTTTTGATGGCAATGACCTTCAACTTAAAAAATGGGAAGCATGAGTTTAACAGACAGTTTTTTAAGTAATAGTATTAAAAGCTATTTAATAGTGCTAGGCATTCTTCTAGTAGCTTTTATTATAAAAAGAATTATCTCACGTTTTTTTGCTGGTTTGATTTATACTTGGATTGTTAAGAACAATCATGCAGAATTAAAGAAAGCCCAACTACATAGACTAGTAGTGCCTATTGAACAATTCTTATTGTTCTTGGTGGCGGTGATTGCTTTATACGAATTACATTTTCCAGATGCATGGAATCTTCATTTATTTAAATTTAGCCTGCAACAAGTAATTGAATCTTGTACTAAACTTGTTTTTATTATTTTATTAATACGTGTTTGTTTAAGAACACTTGAGTTTATTGCTAAGATTTTAGAAGAGAGAGCCAAATCGACTTCTGATCAAAGTGATGATCAATTGGTATTATTTTTCAGAGACTTCTTCAAAGTGATCTTGTATATTATTGGGGCACTGCTGATTTTGCATTATGTATTTAATGAAAATATTGGCAACCTAGTGACCAGCTTAAGCATTGTGGGTGCTGCCATTGCGCTTTCTATGCGCGAGAGTTTAGAGAATATTATTGCTTCTTTTATTATCTTTTTTGATAAACCTTTTACGGTGGGTGATATGGTGAAAGTGAATAATTTTACAGGCACTATCGAAAAAATTGGCTTGCGAAGTACTAGAATTCGTACCCAAGAAAAAACTTATATCTCTGTTCCCAATAAACAGATGGTAGATAATATTGTTGATAATATTAGTTTAAGAACAGAGCGCAAATTTGAAATGGATATTCAATTAAGCGTTCAAACAACTGCAGCTGCAATTGGTGAATTTACAAGCTACCTAAGAAATTTTATTAAAGAACAAACTGGTATAGTGAGTGCAACTGTTTTGGTAATTGATGCAGGCAAGCAAGCGCATATTGTTCATGCAGAAGTTTTCGTTGCTATGCATATTGAAATTGCTCAATTCCAGATTTTAAGAGAACGTATTAATTTGGCAGCCATTGAATATGCTAATCAGCATCAGATCCAATTTGCAGAGCAATAAAATAATTTCCGAATTTTTTTATAAGCTTTCTTTCAAATGCGTCAAGAAGCTTTTGATATTTTTCAAGCTATTTAATAAAGCCATATCCTTATCTGCTTTTTCCTTATTGTTTTTCAAATAAGTCTTTGCTCCATCTATTGAATATTTCTTTTCTCTTAATAAGAAATAGATTTGCTTTAAAAAAGCAATATCCTGAGATCTAAATAATCTATCTCCCTTTCTTGTTTTACGAGGTTGTAATTGCTTGAACTCTTTTTCCCAATATCTGATCAAAGAAGTATTTACATTAAACCAAGTAGCTACTTCTCCAATTGGGTAGTATAATTTCTTTGCTAAAATTTCTGCACTAGGTACCTGCAATTTGTCCATATCACCTTCCATAGAGGCAAAAGATTTTCTTCCTCTTTTTTGTATGACTGCATTTGTTTTAAAATGCATGCTTGTTCTAGAAACGGTAGGTAATGTTTCTTCTGCAACAAATGAATTGGTTTCTTCTCTTACAATTACTTTGGGAGCTGGCTTCGATTTTTTAAGACTCTTGGTACTTGCAGATGCGGCGATATGCACCGGTTGAGGTGTATCGTTTCCAAATAAATCTAACTGCTGCAAGTGTTTAGCCATATTTCAAAGTTACTATACAATTCTTTGACAGATAAGTCTCTAGCAGATTGGTGGATAAATTGTTAAGTATAGCGTAATTTTGCATATGCGCATTTTTATTGTTTCTAAACTTGCTTGGAATTTGCCTAGTATTTTGGTGCATCAAACGGTATGCGATTTGATTGCAGCTGGTTTTCTTCAATCAATTGCTGAAATCATTGTTGTATCTGATGGCTTTAATGGGATTTTACCTCCAGGCGCTACTTTAATGAGTACTGAAGAAGCAGAAAATCTTGTCATTAGCTGCGCCAATGCTGCGATTATTCACTTTGGATCAAGTATCAAAGGGGCAGATCATTTCCCTCAATATTTTATTGATTTAACCCATCCAAAGCAATTGGAAGAGGGCTTTTTTGCTAATTGGATGGCCCAATTGGCCTATAATAAAACGATTAAAAAGGCCACTAAGGTTTTTGGCTGGCTGGATATACCCGCACCAAGTTTACCAAGCTTTGAATGGTCAGATTTGGCTTTGGCTAAATCTCGCAACAGCGGTGGTGATAATTATTTTATGGCTTTTATGCCTTTGGTAGAAATAGTGCCCACACTTAAAGAGTTTTCCATTTTTAAAAAATGGCAACAAACTAGTATGGCCATCTTATTTGTTTGCAAAGACCAAAAAGAATTGGATAAAGCAGAGGCATTGGTTAAAGGATATAAATATAGAAATGCGGTATTTTTTAAATTGGCTGAAACTATTGACCTGATTGATTTTGCTGCAGCTTATTGTACAGTTTGGAGTAGTGCTACAAATTACTATACTCGTTTTATGCAATGGTCTGCTGGCCTGGGAGTGCCCTTATTAATCAATAGTAAAACCAATTATGCTATTGCATATACTAAGGCAGGTGAATCTTTTGATTTTACTGAAACCATGGGCCTTTCTAATCATTTCAAATTATACTATAAAGACGAGGTGTATAAACAATCCAAAGCCAACCATGGCCATGCCTGGTTTAACCAAATGACTGCTGAGGGATCTACTAAAAATGCTAGCTTGCTAGACCGCTGCTTACCATAAAAAATGGTATTTTTGCACAATAATTTTAATTATGCATCAATCAAATATTAACGTTCAAATTAGCTTGGACGAACAAAAAATTCCTCAACAAATTCAATGGTCTGCATCGGATAGTTCTGCCGAAGAATCTCAGTCAGCAAGAGCAATGATGTTGACTTTTTGGGATCCTTCAGATAAAACCGCTTTGAGAATTGATTTATGGACCAAAGAAATGATGGTTGACGAGATGGCCGATTTCTTTTACCAAAATATTATGGGCATGGGGGATACATATATGAGAGCCACTCAAGACAAAGCATTATCTGATGAATTTAAAAACTTTGCTAAATCTTTTTTAGTGAAATTTAAAGAGAGTCAATTAAAACAAAACAATACTAAATAATTACTGATATGAGTTTAGAAGAAAAAGTAATGTCTTTGATGAAAGACGCTATGAAAAGCAAAGACGAAGCAACATTAAGAGGCTTAAGAGCCATCAAAGCTGAAATTATAAAAGCTAAAACTGATCCTGGTGCGAATGGCGCGATTAATGAAGATACTGAAATGAAATTATTGCAAAAATTAGTGAAGTCTCGTAAAGATTCTTTGACTATTTATGAGCAACAAAATAGAGCAGACTTGGCTGCAAAAGAAATAGAAGAAATTGCAGTGATAGAAAAATTCTTACCAGCTCAAATGAGCGAAGAAGAAGTGACTGCTGCAGTAAAAGCCATCATTGAGCAAGTGGGTGCTGCTGGTCCTCAAGACCTAGGAAAGGTAATGGGAGTAGCTTCTAAGCAATTAGCTGGCAAAGCTGCTGGTAATGTTATTTCTGCTGCTGCTAAAACCTTATTGACAGCTTAGTATGTGGATTGATATTGTAAGTGGCACTATTTTAATCATTGCAATTTTGCAAGGATACCGCAATGGTTTAATCAAAGCGGTGGTGTCCTTCTTTTCTCTTTTTATTGGATTAATTCTGGCATTCCAATGTGCAGGATATGTGGCCGATTTATTAAAAGCGCATACTAAAATTGCTTCTCATTGGTTGCCATTTATTGCCTTTTTAGTAGTCTTGATTGGAGTGATGATTTTATTAAAAATGATCACGGGTATTTTACAACAATCTGCAGAGTGGCTGCTATTGGGCTGGTTGAATAAATTATTAGGAATGCTTTTGTATGCTGTTATTTATGGTACTATTTTAAGTGCTTTTTTATATTTTATGATTCTTCTTGGGGTGATTGAGAAAGCTACTATAAAAGATAGTTTTAGCTTCTCTTATTTGGAATCTTGGTGGCCTTATTTTATGAAAAAGTTAAGTTTATGGATTCCTTCTATTAAAACTAGTTTGACTAGCTTACTTTAAGGTTTTTTAATCTGAATCATATATCTTTAAAGCATGGACTACGAAATAAAAAAAGACGGCAAATTTGAATACCTAGAAGTAGGTGAGGGCGAAGTGTTGATGCTTTTGCATGGGCTTTTTGGCGCATTGAGCAATTTCTCTGATTTGATAGAGCGCTTTAGAACTACACATAAAGTAGTTGTGCCTTTATTGCCTTTATTTGATTTAGATATTTTACATACTAGTGTAACGGGCTTGGCCAAGCATGTGGATCAATTCATTGAACATAAAGGATACGATCATATTCATTTATTAGGTAATTCTTTGGGTGGCCATGTGGGCTTGGTGCATGTTTTAAAACATCCCGAAAAAATTAAGTCACTCACTTTAACAGGTAGTAGTGGTTTATTTGAAAACGCGATGGGCGATTCTTATCCAAAGCGTGGCGATTATGATTACATTAAAAATAAAACGGCGCTTACTTTTTACGATCCAGCAATGGCGACTAAAGAATTAGTAGACGAGGTTTTTGAAATCACTAAGAACAGAATTAAAGTGATTAAAATTATTGCATTAGCTAAAAGTGCTATCCGAAATAATTTAGGAGAAGAATTAAGTCAAATTAAAATACCTACTTTATTAATTTGGGGTAAGAATGATACGGTGACGCCACCTTTTGTTGCGGAAGAGTTTCATAAATTAATTCCACATAGTCAATTGCATTTTATTGATAAATGCGGTCATGCTCCAATGATGGAAGTGCCTGGAGAATTCAATGACTTGTTGGATAACTTTCTTCAATCATTGCCTAAATAAAATTCATGATTGCCTCTAGTATTGCTGTTCAAAGCTTTCCCATGATGCGCCTAGAAGATAAGGCTGGCTTTGTTTTGCAAAACATGGAAGATTTTGATGTGCAAGAATTAGTAGTGATTAAAGACGATTATTTTATTGGATTGGTGCATAAAGATGATGTATTAGATATTCCAACTGACCAATCCATTGCTTCTATTGCTGATGATTTGCAAAGAGTAGGTGTTTTAGGCGGTGCTCATATTACAGCTGTACTAGATCATTTTGCAAAACACCATTTAAGCATTTTGCCTGTTTTAAATGAGCAACAGGAATGTGTTGGAGTAGTGCCTCAGAAAAACCTAAATGAAATGTTGGCATTGTATTTAGGGGTGGCCCAGCCTGGCGCCATTTTAGTATTTTCAGTTTCTCCTTATCAGTATTCATTAGCAGAAATGAGCAGATTAGTAGAAACCAATAATGCACAAATTGTACAACTGAATTCTA
>JBJOIU010000043.1:0-18535 GCA_046046935.1 Bacteroidota bacterium | reverse complement strand
TATAAGGCCTATTGGAATGATGGCGGTCAACTTGTACCCCCACATGATAAAAATGTCATCAAAGAAGTGGAAGCAATTCAATCTGTTGATGAAGTAAAATGGACAGGCGGTGACGCCAATATCCATTTAATGGGTCTTGCCATGGATGACGCCTATATCAAGATGGTAAAGTCTTTAAGTGTGTATCCAGAAGTGATTGCCTCTCAAAAAGATTTAAAAATTGTTTATACACCTATTCATGGAACTGGAATTACATTAGTGCCAAGAGTGTTGGGAGAGTTTGGATTTACCAATGTCACTATTGTGGAAGAACAAGCAAATCCAGATGGTAATTTTCCTACAGTGGGATATCCAAATCCAGAAGAAAGTGAAACCATGGCCATTGGTTTGGCGAAAGCAAAAGCATTGGATGCCGATATTTTATTAGGTACAGATCCTGATGCTGATAGAGTGGGCATTGGCGTGAAGAATCATAAAGGAGAGTGGGTATTGATGAATGGCAACCAAACAGCTGTCTTAGCATTTGCTTATATGATGGAGGCTAGAAAGGCAAAAGGGATTGCACAGCCTAATGATATGGTAATAACTACTATTGTTACTTCTGAAATGATCAATCAAGTAGCAAAACAAAACCAAGTGAATTGTTATAATGTATTAACTGGTTTTAAATGGATTGCTGAATTGATTAAAGAAAAAGAAGCAAAAGAAAATTATATCATTGGAGGTGAAGAAAGCTTTGGATTGATGATTGGCGACCAGATTAGAGATAAGGATGCAGTAAGTGCGGTCGCATTGTTATGTGAGATGGCTGCTTATGAAAAGAGTAAGGGTAGAACCTTATTTGATAAAATGATTGATTTGTATGTTCAATATGGTTTTTACTATGAAAATCTAATAAGTATTACAAAAAAAGGCATGAATGGCCAACAAGAAATTGCCGCTATGATGGAAGGATATAGAAATAATCCACCATTGGCAATCAATGGATCAAAAGTAGTAAGCCTATTGGATTATGAATTACAAAAGGGGACAAATTTACTTACAGGTGAAAGCTGGACAATTCAATTACCAAAAAGCAATGTATTGCAGTTTGTAACAGAAGATGGTTCTAAGATTTCAGCTAGACCAAGTGGTACAGAGCCTAAGATTAAATTTTATTTTAGTGTAAATACAACTCTAGAAAATAAAGCAGCTTTTGATCATCAGTTTGAAAAATTAGAAGCAAAAATACAGGGTATCATTCAAAGCATGCAATTAAACTAATCGCATGCGAAAACTGGAAGATGCTTATATACACAAGGGTTTAAGAAATCAATTAGTAATTTTACTCAGAGAGAAGGGTATTACAGACGAAGCAGTTTTGGCTGCCATTGGTGCTATTCCTAGACATTTTTTTTTAGATTCTGCATTTGATAGAATTGCATATGAAGACAGGGCATTCCCTATAGCAGCTGATCAAACCATTTCACAGCCATATACCGTTGCGTATCAAACCCAATTGCTTCAATTAAAAAAAGGAGAAAAGGTTTTGGAGATTGGTACAGGAAGTATGTATCAAACATCGGTTCTAGCTGCAATGGGTGCTAAAGTATACACTATCGAAAGACAGAAGCAATTATATGATTTAACTGCTAGGTTCCCTTTTAAAGAACAATATCCAACAATACATTTTCATTTTGGAGATGGCTTCGAAGGCATACCAGAAGAAGCCCCTTTTCATAAAATTATTATCACTGCTGCTGCGCCAAAAATTCCCGAAAAATTATGGGAGCAATTAAAAATTGGCGGTAAAATGATTATTCCTTTAGACGAATCCGACGATGTGCAAAGAATGATGCGATTGACAAAAAGAAAAGACGGCACTGCTAAGAAAGAATCTTTCGAAGCCTTCTCTTTTGTTCCCATGTTGGAGGGAAAAACAAAGAGCTAAACTGTATAGTTTAGCTCTTTGAATATATTGTAAAGTATTTTATTGCATTTGTTCCATTCCAGAACTGCCGCTATCGTCAATTTTATTATTCTTTCTTCTTAATAAATTCATATCGAATTTACCAAATCGGTAAGAAAAGTTTAATCTAAATAATTGTTGGTCTCTAACTCTTGTTTGGTTTTGAATAAAATATACACTTTCTGAATAGGTTTTATTTACCCTTGTCTTGAACACATCGTTTACACTAAATGATAAACTTGCCGTATTGCCTCCTTTGATAGCCCATTCTTTTCTAAGTGCCATGTCAAAGTCATATACAGGTAAATTATATCCTTGAGCGGTAGACTGAGGACCGCCAAAGCCGCCACCGCCAAATCCACCACCACCGCCTCTGCTATTACTTCCACCAGGAGGTAAGATTGTTTTAGCTTGGTATTGACCGCTAAATTGGAATGATAAAGTTTTAGACAATTTAAATGTGTTATTCATTTTGCTAAACCAGCTGGTTAAATCATTATTTACATTTTGACCAGGTATAGTTGCTTCGATAGCAGATTTAAATAAGTTAAAACTTAGGTTTAAATCCCACCATTTTGTAACAGCTGTTTTATTGCTTAATTCAATTCCATATACTTTTGCTGTATTAGCGTTGATAGATGAACTAAAATAAGCGCTATCTCCATCAGCACTAGCTAGATTGATATCTCTGTATACATAGTTAGTGATCAAATCTGTGCTATACTTATAATATACTGTTGCTAAAAAATTAGAACCTTTTTTATAAGCATTATTATATGCTACTTCGAAAGAATGTGTAAACTGAGGCTTTAAAGCTGGGTTACCAATTTGAATATTTTGAGGGTCACTATAATCAGGGAAAGGCAATAATTGGAAGAAATTTGGAGGACTAATTCTCTTTGAGTAGTTTAACTGAAAATCTTCCTTATCATTTTTCTTGTAATTGATAAATGCACTTGGGAATAATGTAATAGGGTAGCTATTTTTAAATTTCAATGAATCTGTTCCTTTTGAATTTAATATAGCACCATTGTACTCTCTACTTTCAGCTCTTAAGCCCAATTGGTAACTAAAATTATTCTTCTTGAATCCAAGATTGCTGTATGCAGCGTATACTTTTTCGTCATAATCATATGGATTACTGATACTAGATAAGAAAATATTATTTCTATATTGATCTCTTTTATTGTACTCACTTCTATAATTGTATCTAACTCCTGACTCAAATTTCATCTCATTGGCAAATTCTCTTACATAATCAATATTGAATGTATTGTTCTTATTGTTTCCTGTGCCAATACTTTTTTGATTTAAAATGGTTGAATTAATAATAGATGTATTATTTGATTCAGAGCTGTTATAGTTGATATCAGCAGATAATTCGTGACCTTTTTCGGCAAATAAATGTTTATAGCTTAATTGACCGCCTTTGTTTAAGAATTCGAATTCAGAACTATTATTTAAAGTGTAAGAAGATAATTTACTAGCAATAGAAGAGTCGATAATTTGATCTCCTGTATTATTGAATTTGCCATTCACTATATTTCCGAATAAAGAGAAGGTATTTCTATTGTCTGGTAAATAATCAAATCCAGCTCTGAAAAATTTGAAAGATCCAGTGCCCGTGCTATTATTGATAGTTTTAACATTTGTAGGGGTAGCAGTTCCTAATATTTCTCTTACATTTTCTGAAGTACTAATTGACTTTCTACCATTGATATTTGCATTGGCAGAAAAATTGATTTTATTATCTCTAACATTGAGATCTCCACCTCCGTTAAACATTCCTCTCATGTCAATTCCCGTTCTAATACCACCATTATAGCCGTTCTTTCTATTTTTCTTAAGAACAATATTTAAAATACCTGCATTTCCACCTGTAGCATCATATTTAGATGAAGGGTTGGTGATGATTTCTACTCTATCAATTATATCAGCAGGAATCTGGTCCATTGTTAAAGTGGTAGGCCTATTATCAATTAACAAGGTAGGGGTAGCATTTCTTAAAGTAACATTTCCGTCTATATCCACATTTAAATTAGGAATGTTTTTCATTACTTCTACAGCTGTTTGACCAGTACTAGTTAAGTTCTTATCTACATTGAAAATCTTTCTGTCAATACCCATTTCAAATTGAGGTTTAGCAGTAGAAGTTACTGTTACACTTGCTAATTCATTTGGATTCTCTTCAAGTTTAATATTACCTAAATCCTTGTCTACCATTGCAAGCATATCTTGCATATTTCCTCCAGGATTCATTTTGATATTGAAGCTAACTTGCTTTTCTAATTTTTTATAACCGATCCCTGTAAATACTAGTTTATAGCTAGCACCCATTATAGATAGGTTTTCAAAACTAAAATCACCATTACTTGCACTAATCATTGTTCCGGCAATTACTTCGGTAGTTTTTTTGGTAGCTGGGTCAAACTTGTTGTTTTTCAATTGAATAGTGATACCATCAATTCCTTTTTTGTTGGCATCCACCACTTTACCATAAAATCGACCCATATTCATATTCCCGCCTCCTGCTCTTGCAGCAGCACCTGGAATTTGAGCAAAACTGTTTATTTGTGCTACAAATAAGCATCCTAAAATCAGTAGTATATTTTTCATAATTTTCTTTGTTCTATTATTGGACTAGTATTTGATTGACTAGTTTAATGAGGGTGCAAATATCCGCCTTCTTTGGTAACAATGGGTTCTGTAAAGTATAAACGGCAATTATAGCTTTATTAGCAGCATTAGGACCGGTCTAAAAAATGCTTAAAATCAAATAAGTAATTGCTCCCCATAATATGCCCATCAGTAGGGCTAATTTTCTGATAGGGGCTGCAGCTTCCCATAGTTTCTTTTGCATTACATTGATATAGACAGGTTCTAGTTTGTTAACAAGGTCCTTTTGGATATTAGCAGTAAAAGAATGTATTAGTTCGGGGAACATAGTTCTTAGTTCTTCAATAAATACCTCTTTCAATTGTTGAATGGTTTTATCACCGATAAACATAGAAATCATCGGGAGCTTCTCTGAGAGTCTATTTCTAAAAAAATCATCTAATTTTTCATCAATCACAGGTATTAAAGCGTCTAACTGTTCTGGGATTTGTTCTTTAGGAAGGATATTATTCCAATCTAATTTTTTCACAAAAGTAAGCATAGGTGATTCCCAATATAATCCAAGAAGCCTAATGGGGTTTTTAGGATAAAAAACTAGCATAATCATGCCAGCGCTAATCAACCAAGCAAAGGCAGCAAACATGATCATTAAAAAAATAAACAATATCATAGGATACATTTAAAGAAAAAACCTATCTCAATTAAGTGATAGGTTTCTTGGGGAGAGTAATGGGTCTCGAACCCACGACCTACAGTGCCACAAACTGTCGCTCTAACCTACTGAGCTATACCCTCCATTTTGGGTCGCAAAAATACATTAAATCAGTAATCTATAAAATTAGTTGGGCATGTTTTTATAAAATTATGATAAAAAGATCCATAATATACCCGAATAACAGCTTTCAAAGCCATTTTACGCTATTTTTGAATTTCTTCATGCGAGCAATTATGACATATGTAAAACAAAACAAGTGGACTTTTTTAGCCACTATCTTAGTATTTGGGGGTTTATTTTTCGCTTTCAATATTGTAACTGACGAACAGGAGCCAGCTTCTGTTAGACATAGAAAATTAGTATCTACTATTGGCCAGCTTTTAGAGACTGAACATTATAGTCCAAGAAAAATAGATGACGCTTTTTCTAAAGAAGTATTTGATGGATATTTCAAAGCATTAGACCCAGATAAATCTTTATTCCTTCAATCAGATATCGATAGTTTAAGAATTTATGAAAGAAGAATAGATGATGAAATTCATGGCAGCCCATTAAGTTTTACAGATGCTGTTGATTTAGTATATGAGAGAAGAATAAAAGAAGCTAAATCCTTGTTTAATACATTGATTGAAAAGCCTTTTGATTTCAACACTAACGATTCAATTTATTTTGATGCAGATGCCATCAAGTATGCTTCTTCTGTTGCTGAAAGAAATGAAAGATGGAAAAAGATACTAACTTATAAGGTAATGGATAGGTATGTTAGTGCCACTGAAGAAAGAGAAAAGAACAAGGGAAAAGAAAAATATATAGTTAAGTCAGATTCTTTAATCGAAGTAGAAGCTAGAAATGCAGTTAAGAAAATTCAAATAAAAAAGTTTGAGTCATTAGAGAGAACTTTTGGAAAAGAAAAAAGATTTGAAACTTTCTTAAATACTATCACCACTTTAATGGATCCGCATACAGATTACTTTGCGCCAGTTGAGAAAAGATCATTTACAGAACAAATGAGCGGGGTATTTTATGGTATCGGCGCTTTATTGGGACAAGATGATAATGGCGTGAAATTAGTAAATATCACTCCGGGTGGACCAGCTTGGAAATCTGGTCAATTGGTGGCAAATGACGTGATTATTAAAATTGCTCAAGGTGCTGAAGAGCCTGTTGATATTGAAGGATACGAAACAACAGAAGCTGTAAAATTAATAAGAGGCAGTGAGGGTACTGAAGTAAGATTGACCATAAGAAAGCCAGATGGTACTATTAAAGTTGTTTCTTTAAAGAGAGAGAAAGTGGTGTTAGATGAAGGGTATGCAAGAAGTGCTGTAATAACAAAGGGCAATGATAAATATGGCTATATCTATTTGCCCGATTTCTATGCTGATTTTGAAAGAGAAGATGGTCATAGATGCTCTGAAGATGTTGCAAAAGAAATTATCAAATTAAAAGCTGAAAATGTAAAAGGAATTACGATTGATGTTAGATATAATGGTGGAGGATCTTTATACGAAGTAGTTCAAATGGTTGGCTTATTTATTGATAAAGGGCCAGTAGTTCAAATAAGAGACAAAACAGGAAGGTCTCAGATTTTGTATGATGAAACCCCAGGGATTTTATATGATGGTCCTTTAGTAGTAATGGTCAATGAGTTTAGTGCTTCTGCTAGTGAAATTTTTGCAGCTGCTATTCAGGATTATAAAAGAGGGATTGTAGTAGGAAGTAGTTCTTCTTACGGAAAGGGCACTGTTCAAAGAAATGTTTCTTTCGGCAAGCCTTTGGATTCCTTAGGAATACAAACAGAATATGGTGCAGTAAAATTGACAATTCAAAAGTTTTATAGAATCAATGGTAGTTCTACACAAAGAAGAGGAGTGGCTCCAGATATTGTATTGCCAGACGAGTATGAGTACTTTAAGTATAGAGAAAAAGACAATCCTAGTGCATTAGCATGGGATGAAACAGAGAAAGCTAAATACCAGGTTTGGACTAAAAGCCCTAATCTTTATGCCATTGCAAGTGCAGAAAGTAAGAAATTGTTGGCAGATACAGCTATTGCAAAGTTCAAGAAAAATGCACAATGGATTGCAGGACAAGTGGAGCGACCTTCTTATTTAAACATGGATAAATTCAAATTATTCAAAAAGCAAATTCAAGACATCGTTCAACAAAATGAAAATATTTTAAAGCTGAAAGAGCCTATGCAGGTTTCCCCCCTTAAAGCCGATCACGATAAGTTCTATAACAATCCCGATAAAGCTAAGCAAGATAGATATCAAGCTTGGTTGAAGCAGGTTGCTAAAGACATTCAGTTATCTCAATCTAATACTTTATTGGGCAAATTGACTGTTGGTAGTAGTGTAGCGAAGAAGGGGTAAATTAAAATAATAACAATGGCAGTTCAGGAAAACGAAAAGGTTTGGCATGTAATTTATACCAAATCAAAGTGGGAAAAGAAAGTAGATGGCTTATTATTACAAAGAGGTTTTGAAAGTTGGTGTCCAGTGCAGAAAAAAGAAAGACAGTGGTCGGATAGAAAAAAAATTATCGAAGAACCACTTTTTAGATCTTATGTTTTTGTAAAGGCGGCTAAAGAAGAACGAAACCTTATTTTATCTGTAAATGGGGTGGTTAATTTTTTATATTTTGAAAAAAAACCTGCCATCATTCGTGATAAAGAAATTGAAACAATTAAAAAGTACTTAGGCGAGTCATATCAATCTATTCAAATAGTTGACATGACTAATATCCCTCCTCAGACAAGAGTGGCCATTAACAATGGATTATTTATGGGTCAGAAAGGAGAAGTCATTAAATCTGGCAAAAAGAATGTTTTTGTTAGATTAGATAGTATCAATATGATGATGATAGTAGAATTTAAAGTAGAAGAAATTTCTGTTATTTAAGCAATTGCCCAATCCACTATTTGATTGCTCCACTCAGCTCTATAGTGTGTGGTAATTCTGATATAATTATCGGTATAGCCTTCAAGCATAGCTATATCATTTGGGTCTTTTTGCTTTATGGATTCAAATAAAACCTTTCTTGTTGAGCCTACATGCCTTGCTTTAAAATACTGTTCTTTTTGATAAGATAAATTACGCAGTATTTTATTTCTTTCCTGTCTTACCGAAATAGGTACAATTGGTTTAATATCCAATGCTTTGGTAGCAGCTCTTTCCGAATAAGTAAATACATGCAGATAAGAAATATCCAGAGCGTGAATAAAATCCATGCTTTCTTTAAAATAAGCTTCTGTTTCTCCAGGAGAACCAACAATCACATCCACTCCAATACTTGCATGAGGAATGAGTTGATTAATTAGATCAATCTTGTCTTTATACAATTGGCTATTGTATCTTCTTTGCATTAATTTCAAAACCGCATCAGATCCACTTTGCAAAGGAATATGAAAATGCGGCATGAATCTTTTACTTTGAGCTACCCATGCAATCATTTCGTCAGTTAACAAATTGGGTTCTATAGAAGAGATGCGGTATCTAGGAATGCTTGTTTCTGTATCTAATGCTTTGATTAAATCAAAGAAATTCTCTTCTCTATTCTTTCCTCCGTCATAGCCCTTTCCAAAATCGCCTAAATTAATTCCAGTGAGTACAATTTCTTGAACACCATTGGAGGCCAATTCTTGTGCTTGCTTAACTACATTGTCAACACTATCACTTCTGCTTTTGCCTCTTGCCATAGGTATGGTACAAAAAGAGCAACTATAATCACATCCATCTTGTACTTTAAGAAAAGTTCTAGTTCTGTCATTTACAGAGAAAGAGCTATTGAAGCCAGAAACTGTTTCTATTTCACAACTACAAATTTTGGTTGCATCTCCCTTAGAGAGGGTGGAAATATGTTCTACTAAATTGAATTTTTCGGCTGCACCTAAAACCAAATCAACACCTGGTATCTCTGCAATTTCTTTGGGTTTTAATTGAGCATAACATCCGGTAATCACCACAAAGCTTTCAGGGGCTAATTTTTGAATCCTTCTTACCAGTTGCCTACATTCCTTGTCAGCATTTTCTGTTACAGAACAGGTATTGATTACATATACATCTGCCTGCTCTGTAAAAGCCTTTTTCTCAAAGCCTTCTTGCTCCAATTGTCTAGAAAGGGTGGAAGTCTCTGAAAAATTAAGTTTACAGCCCAAAGTGTGAAAGGCGACAGAACGTTTATTTTCCATGGGCTGCAAAGATAAAAAACAAAGGGGGAAACCGGAAATCTTAAAATAATCATAAAGCGCCTATTAATTTCCCATTTTGGCTCATTTGGGTTAAGTTTGCAACTACTAAAATGGTTAAGAATGGACTTTAAAAAAGTAAACAATTGGACAGGCTGGTTAGTGACATTAATTGCTTGTACTGTGTATATTATGACAACAGAAGCTACAGGTAGTTTCTGGGATTGTGGTGAGTTTATCAGCAGTGCTTATAAATTACAAATTCCACATCCTCCTGGAGCCCCAATGTTTGTGTTAATGGGTAGAATTTTTATCATTCTTTTTGGAGATAATCCATTGACTGCAGCGAAGGCAGTGAATACCATGAGTGCCTTGGCAAGTGGCTTTACTATTTTATTCTTGTTTTGGACGATCACGCATTTTGCAAAAAGAATGGTAGAGAAAGCTAGCGGAGCAGATTTAACTCAGAACCAAATCATATTAGTGATGGGTGCAGGTATAGTTGGTGCTTTAGCGTATACTTTCAGTGATTCATTTTGGTATTCTGCGGTTGAAGGTGAAGTGTATGCATTGAGTTCTTTCTTTACAGCATTGGTATTTTGGGCAATTTTAAAATGGGAACATAAAGCAGATCAACCAGGTTCAGAGAAGTGGATCATTTTTATATTTTATATGATGGGTGTTTCTATTGGGGTACACTTATTGAATATCTTAACTATTCCTGCAATTGTAATGGTATACTATTTCAGAAATTACAAAGCAAGTTGGAAAGGTGGATTAATAGCTTTCTTTATTGGTGTAGTGATTACTGGTTTTATACAAGTATTCTTAATTCAATACACCATTAAGTGGGCTGGTGCTTTTGATGTTACTTTTGTAAATAGTTTTGGATTGCCATTCTTTAGTGGATTTATTACTTTCTTTGTTTTAGTGGCAGTTGCTATTGCATTCGGCATTCGTTATGCAAACAAGAAGGGATATTATTTTATGAAATTGGGTATATGGTCAATGGTATTCTTCTTCTTAGGATATACAAGTTATATAACTACTATGATACGCTCTAATGCAGATACATCTGTAGATATGTACAATGTAGACAATCCAGTGACTTTAATGGGTTATTTAGGAAGAGAGCAATACGGAGACTGGCCTATTTTATATGGTCCTGATTATGTTGATAAGGTAGACAATATAGAAGGTAGTGATCAATATGTAAAAGCAAAAGACACTTACGAAGTTGCTGGAAAAAATTATAAGCGTGATTGGTCTTCTGCTCCATCTGCACATTTGTTTCCAAGAATGTGGGATTCTGAGAATGATCGAGGACAAATGGATAGCTACAAAGCATTTGCTGGAGTAGTGGATGGCGAAGAACCAACCTTAAGAGATAATATCAAGTATTTCACTAATTACCAGTTTGGATTTATGTACTTGCGTTATTTCTTGTGGAATTTTGCTGGAAAACAAAATGATTTACAAGGATTTGGCAATGTAAGAGATGGTAATTTTAGAACTGGAATTTCTTTTGTTGACAATGGTATTTTTGGTGATCAATCTAAATTGCCTGACTCAATTAGTAAAAACAATAAAGCGCATAATAATTTATTCATGTTGCCTTTTATTTTAGGTATCATTGGATTTATTTTTCAATACCAAACTGCTAAAAAAGATTTCGCTGTAACAGGCTTATTATTCTTCTTTACAGGTATTGCCATTGTGTTATACTTAAACCAAGTTAGCTTGCAACCACGTGAACGTGATTATGCTTATGTGGGTTCATTCTATGCATTTGCCATCTGGATTGGATTAGGTGTGTTACAAATTGCTGAATGGCTTAGAAAAGCAGTTGCCCCTAAAATGGCTGCTATACTTGCTACTGTAATTTGTTTCTTGGCTGTTCCGGTTTTAATGGCACAGCAAGAGTGGGATGATCACGATAGAAGCCAAAAAACTTTACCAAGAGATTTGGCTAGAAACTATCTAGAGAGCTGTCCTCCAAATGCCATTTTATTCTCTTTTGGAGATAATGATACATACCCATTGTGGTATGCACAAGAAGTGGAAGGTATTAGACCAGATGTGAGAGTAGTGGTAAACAGTTTATTAGGATCTGATTGGTACATGAAAGAATTAAGATACAAAGTAAATCAGAGTGATAAATTTGACATGATTTTCACTGAAGAGCAAGTAGCTGGAAATAAATTAAATGCTGCTTATTATTATCCAGTACCAGGGTATACAGAAAATCAGTATTATAATTTAGATTCTGTTTTAAGATATGTCGTAGCTGATCCTAGTGGTAAATATCAAATGGCTACACAAGATGGTAGTTCGGTGAATATCTTCCCTACACATAAGTTTTATGTTCCTGTTAATAAAGCTAATGCATTGGCATCTGGCATTGCCAAGCCAACAGATTCTATCGTAAATGAATTGAAAATTGATTTCAATCCAAATAGACAATATTTAGTGAAAAACGAGATGGCTATTTTTGCAATTATTGCAACGAGTCAATTCAAGCGTCCAATTTGCTTTACTTCACAACAAGATCTAAAAGACTTAGGCCTTGATAAATATGCTCGTCAAACAGGTATGGCTTATCAATTGGTTCCTGTAGAAAATTCTTCTATTGATACAGAAGTAGCTTTCAAGAATATCATGAACAAGTTTAGCTTTGGAAATGCACAGAATGAAAATGTGTATTTTGATGAAGAAAACAGACGTCATTTAAATTCTGTAAGGTATTCTATTGCAGAAATTGCATTGGCACTAGCTGCGGAAGGCAAGAAAGATAGCGCTAGACAATTATTAAAGAAGATTGATGCAGTTACCAATCAAAAGAATTTCCCTTATGGTATGACTTCTAACAGAGGCAATCAGCATAATTATTTTAGTTATGTATTCTTACAAGCATGTTATGCTGCAGATGACAAGGCCTTAGCTAAAAAAGTATCTGCTTCTGTAATGAAAGACTTAAAACAGCAATTAACTTATTATAGATCATTAGGAGAATCAATGAGTGAAGATCAATTTATGCAAAATGCGGATGCTGCCTACCAAGGAAAGCCAACTGCATTCACTAATAAGCAGATGTCTTTTGTACAAGATATCCTTACTTGTTATCAACTAGAAGCTGCAATAGCTAAATTGGATACAGAAATTACAACAAAGTAGATAATACATCCACTACCTGGTCAATTTCTTGACGGGTATTGTTCTTAGAGAAGGAGAATCGCACAGTAGCGATATCTCCTTCTTTTTTTAGCGCCTGTATAACATGAGAGCCTTGTTGTGCGCCACTTGAGCAGGCACTACCGCCACTCGCGCAAATATGATGTATGTCTAAATTAAATAACAACATTTCCGACTTTTCGTTCTTAGGGAAATTGGCACTTAATAAAGTGTATAAGCTTCTGCCAAATGGATCTCCATTAAAACTAACTCCAGGGATTTTTGCCAAAAGCTGATCATGCATGTATTGTTTTAATGATTGCATATAAGCACTTTCTTTTTCGTAAGCTTCAGTTGCTATTTCAAGTGCTTTTGCAAATCCAACAATACCATATAAATTTTCTGTACCAGCGCGCATATTTCTTTCTTGAGCACCTCCATGAACCAATGGACTGATCTTTATATTTTCGTTAATATATAAAATACCTACTCCTTTAGGTCCATGAAATTTATGACCTGCTCCAGTAATAAAATCTACAGGGGTTTCTTTTAAATTAAAAGGGAAGTGTCCAACCGTTTGAACAGTATCGCTATGGAAGTATGCATTATGTTGCTTGCATAATGTACCCACTTCATGAATGTCAATCATATTGCCAATTTCGTTATTGGCATGCATGATCGAAACAATTGTTTTGTCTGTATTATTTTTCAAAAGATTTTCTAGATCTTCCATGTCTACATGTCCATTAGGCAAAATCTTTACCCAAGACAATTGTATACCGTGTGATTTTGCTAAATGCTCTACGGTGTGCAATGTAGCATGATGTTCAATCGGCGAACTAATTATATGCTTGCATTGCAAATCGGCAATAGCCGCATTTAAAATTGTATTACTACTTTCGGTACCGCCACTGGTAAAAAATATTTCAGAAGGCTTAGCTCCCAGATTTTTAGCTACTGATTTTCTAGCTTGCTCTACAGCCATTCTTGTTTCTCTACCATAGCTATAAATAGAAGAGGGGTTGCCAAATTTTTCGGTTAAATAAGGCATCATTGCCTCCAATACTACTGGGTCTAATGCTGTTGTAGCTGCATTGTCAAAATATATTCTTTCCATCCCTTCTACTTAATTGAATGAATTATTGAAATAATGGAGTCTGCTAATTCATCAGCAGCTTTTTGAGATGTAGCTTCTGTATAGATACGCATAATAGGCTCGGTATTGCTAGTCCTTAAATGTACCCATTCTTCATCGAAATCTATTTTAAAACCATCTACTTTATTTATAGGATAAGCGGAAAATTTATCTTCTAAAGTACTAAATATGGTGTCTAAAGAAAGTGAAGCATTCAAATCCATTTTTTTCTTGCTCATAAAATAAGCTGGATAAGATGCTCTCATTGCAGAGGCGGTTTTATTGCTTGTTGCCAAATGACTCAAAAATAAAGCTATACCAATTAAAGCATCTCTTCCATAATGTAAATCAGGAACAATAATGCCTCCGTTGCCTTCACCGCCAATGACTGCTTTTTCAGACTTCATCATGTTTACCACATTCACTTCTCCCACAGCGCTTGCAAAATATTGACATCCATGTTGAATAGTAATATCTCTTAATGCTCTAGTAGAAGACAGGTTACTTACTGTGGCTCCTTTATTATTTTGTAAGATATAATCTGCAACAGCTACCAAAGTATATTCTTCTCCAAATAATTCTCCATCTTCACTTACAAAGCAAAGTCTATCTACATCCGGGTCTACTGCAATACCTAAGCTTGCTTTTTTATTGGTAACAGTGGTACAAAGTTCTGTAAGATGTTCTTTTAATGGTTCGGGGTTGTGAGCAAAATTGCCTGTCATTTCCTCATTTAAAACTGTAATGTTTTTCACTCCTAATGCATGTAATAAAGATGGAACAGTAAATGCGCCTGAACTATTAATAGCATCTAACACAATTGAGAAATTGGCAGCTTCAATGGCTTTTTTATTTACTAATGGGTATTGCAAAATCGCATCAATATGTTTTTCTAAGCTATTATTGTCTGCAATAAGTGAACCAAGTGCATCTATACTTGCATAATTAAAGTCTTCATTTGCTGCGATGGTCAAAATTGTTTTCCCTTCTTCTGCACTTACAAATTCACCTTTTTCGTTTAATAATTTTAAAGCATTCCATTCTTTTGGATTATGACTTGCGGTTAAAATAATACCACCATCCGCTTTTTCAAAAACTACGGCCATTTCTACAGTGGGAGTAGTGCTTAATCCTACATGAATTACATCTATACCCAGGGCTAATAAACTTTGTTCTACCATGGCTTCTACCATATTCCCACTCATTCTTCCATCTCTACCAACCACCACTTTCTTTTTTCCTGTTGATTTAGATATTAACCAGGTTCCATATGCTGATGCAAATTTTACAATGTCTAAAGGGGTAAGATTGTCATTAGGTTTACCTCCAATGGTACCTCTAAATCCGGATATGCTTTTAATTAATGCCATAATTGTTCGAATTGAGTAGCAAATTTACTTCAAATTTTTCCACTTCTTGTATCTTTATGGCATGACATATAGCATTTGGTCAACCCTTTTAGCAAAAGATCAGGCATTATTTAGCTTAATTAATGGTGCTTGGACCCATCCTTTATTAGATAAATTGCTGCCATGGTGCAGGAATGCGAATAATTGGTACCCATTTTATGCTGTTTTATTAGTCTATTTATTTGTCAAATGGGGGAAGACAACATGGAAATGGTTGCTTTTGGCGGTCTTTAATTTGACTCTAACAGATCAAATTAGCAGTAGTATATTTAAGCCATTAGTACATAGATTGAGACCTTGTGCAGATCCTTTGATGGAAGGGAAGGTTAGACTTTTATTAGACCATTGCTCAGGTGGATTTAGTTTTACATCTTCTCATGCTGCAAATCATTTTGGATTGGCTATGTTTATTTTTATGACAGTTCAGCCATTATTCAAAAAGTATACATGGTTGTTTTTTATATGGGCAGCTGTTATCGCATATGCACAAGTATATGTTGGAGTACATTATCCATTGGATATTTTTGTTGGTGCGTTGATTGGTTTGTTTATTGGTTGGTTTATTGGGTCGGTTTTTAATAAATGGAAACAACATGCATAAGAATAGCTTTATTATATGTTTAGTTGCCATCTTAATAGTGTATTGTATTGGCGCATTCATGATCCCATTAATGGATGTGGATGCTGCACAATATGCATCTATTAGTAGAGAGATGCTGGAGAAGCAATCTTATTTACAAATTTTTGATTTGAATTTGGATTACTTAGATAAGCCACCTATGTTGTTTTGGCTATCCGCTTTATCCATGAAAATTTTTGGAATATACGATTGGGCCTATCGAATTCCTTCATTACTATTTTTAGGATTGGCATTGTATGCAACCTATCAGTTCGCTAAATTATATTATTCAACCACCACTGCAAGAATAGCTACATTGATACTGGCATCTAGTCAAGCTTTTTTCTTAATTGCACATGATATAAGAACGGATACCATGCTAGTAGGCTGGGTGATGGCCGCTATTGCAGCCATAGCTTATTGGACTAGCACCAAGCAACATAAGTATTTTTTCGTTGCAGTAATAGCTATTGCTGGAGGCATGATGACAAAGGGGCCAATTGCTTTAGTGGTGCCGATACTTTGTTTTGTACCAGAATGGTTGTGCAAAAAAGATTGGGCTTATTTTTTCAAACCTATTTATATATTAGGCATCCTTATTGTTGCTATTTTATTATTCCCAATGACATGGGGCTTATATCAGCAATTTGATTTACATCCTGGTAAAATAATCAATCATCGTCCAATACAATCTGGAGTAGAATTTTATTATTGGACACAGAGTTTTGGAAGATATACAGGGGAGAATGCTTTTAAAGAAATGGGCTATTTTACTTTCTTATTGGAGAATATGTTTTGGAGTTTCTTGCCTTGGATCTTTGTATTCTTGTGGGCTTTAGGAGCAAAACTAATAGCCATTTTCAAAGAAGGTCTATTTAGTCCAAGTGCTGAAAGGATTAGTTTTTTTGGTTTTGTATTAACTTATTTAGTGTTGTCAAGAAGTCAGGCACAATTGCCGCATTATATTTTTGTAGTGTTTCCTTTAGCAGCAATATTAACTGCAGCACATTGGGAAAAGACGCTTTGGAGCAATTCAACTATTAGTAAAAGCGTGAAAGCCTTGTACAGGTTTCATGTAGGCTTATTTGTGTTATTTATAATAGTAGTTAGCGTTATTGCAACAGTACCTTTTGGCATGGCATCTATTGTAGTTGTACTTATATTATTATTGCTAACCATTTTATTTTTCGTCTTAATGTTTTCGAAATACACATTGGGACAAAGATGGTTCTATAGTGCCATAGTGCTTTGGGTGGGCGTAAACCTGGTGATGAATACACATTTTTATCCGAATTTATTGCCTTATCAATTAGGCAATCAAATAGTTAAGCAAATTGACCAAAAAGCCTGGAATAAAGAAGCGATTGTTTTGCATAAAATACCTAATAGTTATGCTATGCATTTTTATGGGCAACATGTTTTCAAAATAGTAGAGGATAGCCTTCAACTAAAAGAAGGGAATTTAGTAGTAACTGACAAGGCAAACGATTCTGTTTTATTGATGCAGTTTCCTAAAAGTACTATTCAGTTTGAATCAAGAAGATTTCATGTAACTATGTTAAGTCTGCCTTTTTTAAATTCTGCTACTAGAGATAATGAGACTATACCCTTTGAGGTATTATTACTTAAAAAATAAATTGTGTGCTATTCTTGGGTGCTGCTAATTCGTAACTTTTCCTTACACCATTAGAACTGACATGTATTATATTAATTTGTTGTGGATTGATGCCAAATAATAATTCACAATTGATGCCCAATTGTTTCAATTGTTTCATGTTTTTTACTTCAAAATAAGACCAGGTACTTTCGGATTGTATTTCAAATCCTATGAAGTCTAATTTTAATTTTGCACCATTGCTATTGAGCGCTATTTTTCTTTGAATGTATTGTTCGACTAATTGATTTGCTCTTGTTTTTTGCTTAGGGTCCGAAAGATCAATGACAATATTTGATTCTTTTAGTATCATTTTTTCAAGGTCATCTGTAAATGCCCGAACGCTAATTTCTAACGTAGCCTCTTTTGGATTATGTTGTATATCAATTACCGAAACAAAAAATGGATGCAGTAATGCAATCATCCAAGTAATCAAAGGTTTAAAAGATATCCAGCTCATGTAATTTATTTGATGATTACAAAGGTCTTGTTTAATTTAACACCACAAAATTAGTTTTAATGAATGATTTTCAAATTTATCTCCACTTAGGGTATAAGCATATTATAGATTTAGGTGGTTCGGATCATATTTTATTTATTCTAGCATTAACTGCTAGGTATATTTGGACTGATTGGAAACAATTATTGGTACTGGTTACAGCCTTCACCATTGGACATTCTATTACCCTGGCCTTGAGTGTGCTACAGTGGGTAAACCTATCTGTAGACATCATTGAGTTGCTTATTCCTATCACTATCCTTATTACTGCTTTTACCAATTTTTGGGTAAAAAGCTTCGATTTTAAGTCAAAATACCCCCTAATTTACTTTTTTGCACTGTTTTTTGGCCTAATTCATGGTTTGGGCTTTAGTAATTATTTAAGAAGTCTTTTAGGTAAAGAAGAGTCTATTCTTGGGCCGCTTTTATCATTTAATATTGGACTAGAGCTAGGACAGCTACTTATCGTTAGTGTAATTTTAATAATTTCATTTATATTCGTATCCCTCTTAAAGCTAGATAGAAGACGATTTATTCAAGTGGTTTCTGGAATAAGTATTTTATTAGCAGCCAATATGGT